>PARM01000053.1 GCA_002711495.1 Gammaproteobacteria bacterium | reverse complement strand
TGTTGTTAAAAAAATTGTAGGAATGACCATCGAAGCGACGGGTCTAAATGCTGCGCTTGGATCCATTTGTCTCATTGTAAATAGCGATGGGTATCGCTGCCAAGCTCAAGTGGTTGGGTTCAGCGAAGATGCCATCTTGATGATGTCTTTTTCAGGTCCAATAGGAATAGAACCAGAAGCGAAAGTATATGTGAGAAACTCGTCTGATGTCGCAATGGTAGGAAATAGCGCCCTAGGCAGAGTTCTGGATGCAATAGGGTTGCCGATTGACGGAGGCAATCATATTTTTGGATTGGAAGAGGTTCCACTCGAAAGTGAAGCTCTAAACCCGATGCGAAGGAAACCCATCGAAAAAAAATTTGACGTAGGCATTAGAGCCATTAATAGCCTTCTAACGATAGGTTGCGGTCAAAGAATCGGGCTAATTGCAGGCAGTGGTGTTGGGAAATCAGTGCTTTTAGGAATGATGACTAAGTTCTCCATAGCTGACGTGATCGTCATAGGTTTAATAGGAGAAAGAGGAAGAGAGGTTAAAGAATTTATTGAAATGACTTTAGGACCAGAGGGTCTTAAGAGAGCCGTTGTTGTCGCTGCCCCCTCCGACAACTCTCCTCTCCTTCGATTACGAGCAACTAACCTCGCGCACTCATACGCTGAGTTCTTCAGAGGGCAAGGAAAAAATGTGCTGCTCCTTATCGATAGCCTATCGCGTGTTGCCCACGCTCAGAGAGAAATAGGGTTAGCGGTCGGAGAAGCCCCTACCTCAAAAGGTTACCCATCGTCTGTATTTAGCATGTTGCCAAAACTTATAGAGAGAACAGGAACCGGAGAGGGCTCTGAGGGAACCATTACAGCAATCTACACAGTCCTAGCAGAAGGCGACGATCTTAACGACCCAATAGTTGATCTCTCGCGGGCATCCCTCGACGGGCAAATAGCCTTAAACCGGGATCTTGCAGATGCGGGTCATTTCCCAGCAATTGATATCTCGGGGTCTGTATCTCGTTTGATGCCTCTTTTAACAGAAAAAGAAAACCAACAACTTGCGCTAAACTTTCGCAGGATGTGGTCGATTTATGAGGAAAATAAAGACCTGATAAGGGTCGGTGCTTACCAACCCGGCTCTGATCCAGAGTTAGATCAAGCTATCTCGAAGAGAGACCAAGTTATGGAGTTTTTACATCAAGACATGAATGAATCAGCAAAGATAGATCAATCAGTATTCGATCTTCGGAAACTAATTCATGAAAGTTAAAGATAAAACGGTACTTTGGGATTTTCTCAGAAACAAAGCCAGGGAAAAGCTGCAGAAAGAGCAGAGTTTTTTAGCTCAGTTGGACGCAGAAATTAATAGCATAGAAATAAACCTAAAAAAAATGTCCGATATGAAAACCACCTACAAGGATCAGCTGAACTCCGGATCTCAGACAATGCTACCGGCAAACAGAATTAGGCTAGTGCAAAACTTTATAGCAAGATTAGACGAAACAGCTCAGATGGCGAAAGAGCAAAAGGAAAGGCTGAAAGGAGAAAGAGACGCGATTAAATCCAGAATTACAGAAAATCGTATCGAGGAGCAAAAGTATTTATCTCTGTTTGAGAGAAACAAAGCAGCGATCCAAAAGAAAGAGAGTGTCTTAGAACAAAAACTGAGTGATCAATTAACTCAATTTAGATGGTTTCGAGCGAAAGAAAAATCTTTCCAAGGTTAGTAACCTAGATTGGCACAAAACTTGCGATCCCGTCTTGTGACAGAGTTATTTAGTGACCTAAGATGAACAACGAAATCGTATTTCTTTCCACAAAAGGGGCAGAGATAAATTCCAGAGACACTAGCGAGGTCTCACAAGGTTCTGATTTTAATAATCTTTTTAACAACGAATTTGAATCGCAGCGAAAAACAGGCCGGTCATTTGGGCTTTCCCAAGACCAAACCTCTCCCACATATAGTAGGAGTGCAGAAAAAGCTCAGAGTGATAAGGGCGAAGAAAATACAGAAGAGGCAAACAATTTCATTCTTTTTGGCAAAGAATTGCCGAAGTTGACGTTGCACGAAAAAGGTCTTGAGGTTGGAAGAATGATTCTTACCCCTCAAAGTTCAACAATTTCAAATACAAGCCTTAGCAATTTTGTAAGAAATCAGGCCGTCACTTCTGAGAAAAAAAAGCCCAACAGCGGATCGCCCGATGAAACAATTCAGCAGAAGACCCGATCCGGAATTAAAGAATTCTTGGGGAGTGGACCGTCAGATCGGGTGGATAGCACTACAAAAGAAACGCTAGACCTAAAGCTCCGCGGAAGTATGCCTCTTCACCAAAAAGTAATGCAGAACGCTGGGAAGAATCGCAAGGAATCAGAAATCGACAAAGCGGGTCAGAGAAATCGCCCAGACGCAGAGATATTTCCTAACGTAAAACCCCAATCAAAGCTCAGCACAAACAACCCAGTTTTTGAATCGTTCGAGAGACAATTGAACTCGCGTTTAGCGCTGGTGAACTCAACGATTTCGGGACGTAAGCCGGCTGAAATTGGAGCTCTTGCTGAGAAAGTTGCAGGGTCTTCTTGGCAGAACGCAGCCTCTGAGGATGGAACGCAGGCTGATCAAAGAAAATTTCAGGCCGACCAAACTTCAACTGAGCTAGAGCTTGCGATTAAAAACGCTAACGGGTTAAAAAAAGCGAAAATATTGGGTAAGTCAGATGGTTATCCAGAAAGGGGCTTAAAAAAGGCGGTCGATCAGATTACCCAAAGACTCATTAAAGACATCCCTCAAGAAGCTTCAGGGAAGCGTCAGGTTCGAGAAGACCAGATAGAGCCCCTTAAAGGTACCGAGAAATTAAGCACACCATCACAAACTAAGCCCTCTATTCCGGTGCAAGAGGTCCACTATCTGAGCACGAGAGAAGTAGCGACAATATCAGAGAATAGGCCCGAAAACCGCTCGCTCTTTCGAGAGATAAACAACCTGCAGCAATCGCAACAGAACCAATTAGAAAATGTAACCCAGAAGTTTTCCGAGGCTTTAGGATCTAGAATAATCAACGCCCTGCAACAAAATAATTGGAATCTACAATTAAGGTTGAATCCCGCCTCCCTGGGTGAGATAAATGTGGCATTAGAATTCAATGAGGGCAATCTTGAAGGAAAATTATATGCCGCGGATGAGACAACACGGGCGCTGTTGCAAGAAAGCTTATCCAGATTAAAACAAGGACTAAAGGAAGGCCTCGAAAATTATCAATCAGTAGATGTTTTCATCGGAGACAGGGGCCAAAACCCCGATGACAGGAATGATTCAAAAGATTCGAATAATCAGGCTTTAGAAATCGATTTAGGTGAGGAAATCATATCTAAAACGCATTTAGCTGAGATGATTAGTACCGGCCGCGTCGATATACAAGTATAATCGATAAGACGGCGAGAATATAACGCACAATGGAGATAGACTATGTCTGAGGTCGACAACGAAGAATCCGAGGGAGGCGGGAAAGGCGGGATCCTGAAAATAATTTTAATAGTCATCGGGATTCTTGTCTTAGTCGCAGGAACAGCTGTGGGAACTCTTTTTATTACAGGTTTTTTTGATGAGAAACCTGCCGACGAAGATCCCGAGGTCGCTCTCGAGGAGATAGAAGCAGAGCTTGAGCAGACGGAGGAGGGATTGGCAGTGGGACCTGAACCTTTAACAGCAGAGATAGAGCAGAAATTTCTCATCAGCTATTACACTTTTGCGGACGCCTTCCAAGTAAACTTATTCGGATCCAGAAAGATTATGCAGGTCAAGCTAGGACTAAGCACCTACTATGACAAAGACACGATGTTTAATGAGGAAGAGGGCACCACTGGATGGATCCCGCGACACTTGGTCGGTATCCGAGCTGGTATACTAAAATCCCTCCGAAAAGTTACCGAAGAAACTATGAATACTGATGAGGGACAGCAGGAACTTCTTGAAGAACTTCGTCTTGTGATAAATGAAAGCCTAGAAAAATATGAGAAGACTACTTCGGCACCGATCGAGGAGGTCTATTTTACCGAGCTAATAATTCAGTAAGGTCAAGCCAATGTCAGAATCTGAAGAACCGTTGCTATCCGCCGAGGAACTGAGTGCTATCGAGGACATGGTCGCGGATGGAAAGTTTGGTAGCGAGACCTTCGGCTACAACCCAGAAGCCGAAGTTATTTCAATTGCTCGAAACGAGGAAAACCTCGGAGCAAGTTCGATAGCAATTGCTCAAATCAATGAGCGATTTCATCGTTTTTTTAGAACAAGGCTTCTGCAAGATTTAGATTATAACGCCAGACTCTCAGTGGCGGAGCCAAAGCTGCAACTTTACTCCGATTATATTCATAATGTTATTTCTCCCAGTTCGGTCAATGTAGTGGAGATGACTCCGTTAAAAGGGGAAGCACTTTTTGTTATTCACCCCCAAGTAGTCTACAGCTGTTTAGACAACTGGTATGGAGGTCAACTAAGACCCCTTGACGTAGGCGAAGAGCGTGGCTTCACCCCCAATGAGAACGCAGTAATTGATACCCTATGCGGACTAATTTTTAAGTCCATGACGGATGCGTGGGCCCCCTACTGTGACGTAAACATTACTCAAATGAGTCGTGATATCAATCCTTTATTCGCCAACATAGCAGGAGACGAGGAATCGGTTGTGGTCAACCGATTTGAACTTAGATTGCCCGATGAGTCGGTCTCGGCTTACATTGATGCTATCTACACTTATCAAAGCCTAAATCTTCAAAGAGACTTGTTAAGAAGCAGGATGCAAACACATGATGCGGACCAAAATTGGGCGAGTCGATTAAAACGCTCGCTTTCAGACGTGGACTTTAAAGTTTTTGTGAGCGGTGGAGCTTTGAATATTTCGGTTAACGAGTTATCGAGTCTATCCGTCGGAGACATATTGTCCTTCGATCCCCCGGAAAAGGCAGAGGGAAAAGTGAATGATTTTCCATTATTCTCCGCAGACATAGGTATTTCTGGAAGTAAGGTAGCGGTAAAGTTAGAAGAAACCATTTTACGAGGTGAAAACTAGATGAGCGAAAACGAAACAGATCAGGAAATGGAAGAGCAGGTACCAGAGAATAACGATGAAACAAATGATTCTTCTGAAACTTATCAGGGGATAGATCAAAATGTAGTTAAATCAATACCTATCACACTTAATGTTGAGGTAGGAAACACTCAGCTAAAGTTAAAGGACCTAATGGCTGTCGCTCAGGGCACTGTACTAGAGCTCAATAGAAGCGTTGGTGATTTGATGGATATCAAGGTAAATGACACAGTAATTGCTAAAGGCGAGGTCGTAACTACTTCAGGCAGTAAGCTTGGAATAAGGATTCTTGAAATTGTCAGTCCCATGGAACGAATAAGAGGCGCCTAGGAGTTTTATTGGAAACACTTTCCTTTGAATACTTTGTTCGAACAATCGCAGCAATCTTGTTTGTTGCAGCACTGCTGTTCATGGTGGTTTGGGCTCTTAAAGTCCGCTTCAAGGGAAAGCACACTGAAAAAGAGGGAGCAATACAAGTAGTCCAAAAAACGCAAATAGATACAAAGCATAGCGTTACCGCTCTAGAATACGACAATACAAAATTTCTGCTCGCTTCCGGGCCCGGCGGGCTCGCTTTAGTTGAGGTCCGAAACCCCCAGCCAAAAAAACCTCATAAATTCGAGCAACTGTTGAATAAAGAAATTGATAATCGAGGGCCTCAAGCTTAACATCGGAAATTCATTCAAGAGAAAGTGTTCGAAGTGAAAGAGCCTGCCAACATAACCAATCAAGTCGCACATGTATATTACGAACTAGAAGCGCTCGTAGACGCAAANAAACTNAGAGCNTACACCAACCGAATTCGCATTGCGGAAAACTCTATGGTAGCCATGGAGCTTGCGAATGCGGCATTTAATGAGAGCCGCCAACTTTTAAACGACGCCTCAACCGCGATCGTTCGGAACAAAAAAGTTATTATTCAGCACTTGGCAGAAGACGCAGGCTTAAAAAACCAAGAGATTACGAACTTAGTTGACAAGGCCGAGCTAGATTATCTTGAGAAGCGTTCNGGTCTGAATAAGGCNGTTCTTGATATAAATGCGAAAATGTCTGCAATCAATACACAGTTCAAATCNCTTATNGANGCAATAATNGATACTAATGAGAACCTTTTGGAGCATAACAGGGTTAACCTTAGAGAGACTGACCAAGTCGCTAACAATTTCTCAGAATATATAGAGATTGAGGACAGAAAAAACCTAAAAGATCGAAACCTCGAAAGTCATGAGAAAGTCTTCGAGCAGGCTACAGTCAATCAAGATCTACTAGAAGAGGTCTATGACAGAGCTGCAGGCAATAAAGCAGCGTTTGATGGACTAAGATCAAAAATTGAGATGCAGAAAGAGCAGATAGAACGTCTATGGGCTCACATAGAAGCTCAGCAAGAGCTTTGCTTCGATCTAATCAATGAAAAATAAATCGAAAAAATATTTCTGCTCGTCAAGCCAATGCTCACTTCAAGCGAAAACACGCCGCTTTTTGCCGCAGCCGGCAGAGTTTCGGCAAATTAGAGCCGGACAAGCGCGATCTAGGCTTCTGATCTTTTGCCATCCATTGCCGCGAATTGAGGGAAAGCGGCAAAAATAAAGGCAAAGGCGGCAAACAAGACCCCTGTTAGCCGATTGGCGGCAACTCAGGGGCTTCAAAATGCCGCTTAACTCATAAAACCAAATAAATTCACTTCCTTTACTAAAGAAGCCATTTATTACCCCGACTTCTACCATGTCGCTGTAAGGCGGCCAAGCGAACAAACAGGAGGACCTGCTTGGTCGCCTAGCAACTTAAATTAACTCTTTGGAGGACTAAAAAATGTCTATGGTTGTTAACACAAACGTTAGCTCATTGACTGCGCAAAGATCCTTGGCTGCTTCAGCTCGCATGCTGGATACAGCCATGGAGCGACTCTCAACGGGCTCTAAAATAAACAGTGCATCTGACGATGCCGCGGGCTTAGCGATTGTTCAAAGAATGACCGCTCAAATCCAGGGCTTGCAAATGGCTGTTAAGAACGCAAATGATGGGATCTCTATGACGCAATCTATTGAGGGCGCCCTGGTCGAGGTTTCTGACATGTTGCAAAGATTGCGTGAGCTTTCTATTCAGGCAGCTAACGCTACAAGTACTGATGTTGATCGAGCTTATATCCAAGAGGAGGTAAACCTTCTCATAGCTGAAATCTCAAGGATTTCTGCGAACACGCGCTACAACGGTCAACTTGTGCTGGACGGAACCTTCTCTAATGTCCAACTTCAAGTCGGAACAGAAGGTGGAGAGACGATTAACTTTTCTGTTGACTCTACCGCGGCTAACCAGCTCGGTTCGTTTAACATTACAGGAGATCGGATCGAGGCCCAGCTTGGNAACGGTGCAGGCTCTTTCGCAAGCATCGTCGACTCTGCTGATGACATAATAATCAATGGAGCTAGCCTCTCCAAGACCATCGATGTTGTTGCTAACGACTCAGCGCAAGCGGTCGCGAGCAAAATTAACGCCGTGTCTGGGGATACAAAAGTGACCGCTGAAGCGAAGACTTTTGCATACCTCTACAGCAACTTTGCAACTGACGAAACTTACAGTGTAAAAATAAACAATGTAACAACTGGTCAATTCGCAATAGCTAGCGGAAATGTCAAAGATGCTGTTGACAAGATAAACGCGATCTCAGGCTCAACTGGAATCACTGCCCAAGCAACAGATGACAATAAGGTGAGACTAGAGTCAAATGTTGGCGCAAATATTCTGGTTGAAAACGAGTCGACGGGCACAAACCTGCGCGTTCAATCAGTGGGTCACGACGGCTCCTCGACATTCCCGCAAAAAGCTTGGCACATGGGTATAGCGACCACTACTGGCACCACTACCGACGGTGCGGCTGATGGGACTTACACGCTGCTGCAACGGTCTACCAATCAGACTTACACCTTTACGGTGGATGCAACGATTGATGGAGATGAGACTATTGCTCGACTTGAAGCCGACATCAACGGGATTGCCGGAGTGTCAGGTTTTAAAGTAACGGCCAATAGTTCCCTTGCCAACAGTCCTCTTGTTACTGCCACGGAAGATTTCGGTGATTTCGATATCTTCTCAGGTACCGACATTACTGCGGCAGGTACACTTCAAACTTTCGCGGGCCAAGCAACGAAAGCAACTCTTGACTTAGACGACGCTACCTGGGATACCGGNGNTGCTGGCGCTTCTGCAAGCTACATTCTNAGAAACTCAAGNACAGGAAAGGATTACACTTTNACTGTCACTCAGGCTGCCGCTGGTGGNCCNACAAGCGCAGAGGTATTAACTGGGTTAAACGCTATCTCTGACGTTGGAACCTTTAAAGAGTCCGCCGCTGCNGTAGCNGGNGGTGATGCTGTCATCTATGGCCCCGCCGACTTCGGCAACTGGACGATTTTGGAATCCGATGCGACTGCAACAGATACCACAATTAATGTGGCTGGCGACTTGAACTTGCTTGATGTTGCTCTTGCAGCTGGCAACTCATCTAATGACTCTGCCACTGTAACCGGGACTATCTCTTTGAGCTCAAGTAAGTCATTTTCTGTCACTCAGTCAAATGAAGCTTCGGGAGTCGCGACAGATCCGGCTGTCGCAACAGGTTCAACCGCTAACGATAACTACTTTATCACTAGAGCGGCCACCCTGAGCTCAGTATCTAACATCGATCTTCGAAGCACATCCAAAGCTGGACTAGCCATAGCAACAATAGATGGCGCGATAGAGAAGATCTCCTCAATGCGAGCTGATTTAGGTGCAATAGAAAACCGATTGGAGCACACAGTATCTAATCTTATGAACGTAGCTGAAAACACTGCAGCCTCTCGTTCTAGAATAGAAGACGCTGACTTCTCGGTTGAATCAGCAAACCTGGCTAAGTCTCAGGTACTGCAGCAAGCTGGAACCGCTATGCTAGCGCAAGCCAACGCGCGATCACAGTTGGTCCTCCAACTCCTTCAGTAAGATAGCAATATCAAGTTGAGGGTTGGAAAAAGCCGGGAGACGTATTCTCCCGGCTTTTACTTTTTGCAAGACCCCTCTCCTACGGCCTTGAATTCCTTCTTGATATAGCGGCCACCACTTTGTCACTAATGGCTCCGTCGGAGTCCGAGGTCCCGAACCACACCTGAACCCGGTTTTTTATAAAGATAAGCTGAGAAATTGAACATACCGACTGATGTTCATTTAACCACTCTAACGCGTCAAACTTACGCTTTCTGGGGTCGTGAGTAGTTAGCCCAAGACGCTTTAAATTTAATGGATCGCATCGATACGTTACCTGTTCCGATAGCTGCTCAGTTGCTTTTATCAGTCGCTCCTCTTTCAAAATTTTTTCAATGTAATTGAGCGCGCGAGCAGGCACTAGTTTTGTATCATCAACTCTTGTAGGACCAACATGATAAGCCGCCAACGCCAATAACGAAGATGCGAACCGCTGATTAAGCTGAGCTAAATAGCGAGCTCCAGCGTCAATATTTACGCAAGGGTCGAAAAGATCTTCCCTTTTGTAAATATTCAATTCCTTGGCGGTGAGAGGCCACTTAATCTGCATCAAGCCCAAAGCATCAGCTGAGGAGACTGCCATTGGATCAAGGCCACTCTCAACGCTCGCTACGGCAGCGATAAAGGTCGCGTCAAGTCCATACTTCGTTGCCGACTGCTCGAAACACTGGCTATAAGGAAACCCATAAATCAACTCGGCCCTTACTTCTGAATGGGCGAAGAGAAAAAAGAAAAAACTTGTAATGAGATATGGAATTTTCATCCCAGGCGAATGGCACTCGGTCTTTGAGAGATGGTTGGAGTATAACAGCGAAAAAAAAATGTCGGAATGCCGACATAACGAAAACAACAAAACCTTCTTTTTTTCTTAAATTACTGTTTTATATACATTTTTTAAATTGGCCCCATTTTTGCTTTGTGAAAAGTCCAAACTAATTTTTAGGAAACTTAGTGAGACCAGAAAGCGCAAGTCTTAAGCCCCTAGCAGAGATCGGGAGTTTCTCCCTTCTCTGCCTTTTTTTATTATTTGGTGCACCTGAGGTCCATGCTAATAATGGTCCAGCGCTAACGCTCCTTACCTCAAATGAAGAGGGTTCTGAGTACGGTCTTTCGTTACAAATACTTGTACTCATGACGATCCTGACTATTGTTCCGTCGATCGTTATTTTAATGACCTCCTTCACTCGCATTATAATTGTGTTATCCCTTTTGAGGCAGGCATTGGGTACCGGACAAACACCCCCCAATCAGGTTCTCCTCGGTATCGCTTTTTTTCTTTCAATTTTCATTATGAAACCCGTAATGGATCAAATATATGAAGCTGCCTATTTACCAGTCGAAAACGAAGAAATTTCCTTCCAAGAGGGCTTGAACAACGCCCTCCCCCCGCTCCGAGATTTTATGCTTGGGCAGGTGCGGGAGAAAGACCTTTTGATGTTTATGGAGATGGCTGAGCAAGGGCCTGTGGCGGAGCGGAGCGAAATTCCAATATCCACTCTGATCCCAGCATTCGTAACCTCAGAGCTAAAAACCGCTTTTACTATCGGATTTATGCTCTATATCCCATTCGTAATCATTGACCTTATCGTGGCAAGTATTCTGATGTCTATGGGGATGATGATGCTTTCCCCGATGATGATCTCTCTGCCGTTCAAGCTACTACTGTTCGTTCTCGTAGACGGCTGGGGTCTCATAACCGGTTCGCTTGTGTCGACTTTCGCCTAGGAGAAACTAATGAACGTCGGATTAGTAATGGACATCGCAATAGAGGCATTAACGGTCATGGTTCTGATAGCGAGTCCTGTCCTAGGTGCTGCACTCGCCACCGGGCTAATTATTGGGATCCTGCAGGCCGCAACATCAATCCAAGAAATGACTCTAAGCTTCATCCCTAAACTGGCTGTGATGGCTCTTGCTCTAGCAATATTTGGTGAGTGGCAGATCGCAATTTTAGTTGATTATTTCGAGACCGTGTTCGAAAGAATACGGACGATGACTCTTTAACCATGGAAATACTAATCCCTCAAGTAATCGCCCTATTTCAGAGCTTTCTTTGGCCAATGATACGAATATCTGCTTTTTTTCTGACAGCGCCTTTCTTTGGAGCTTCCGCAGTGAACATAAGAGTAAAAATCGCTCTGGCGGTGGCAGTTACCTGGTTAATCCTGCCGATAGTTGAGACCCCGTCCGTTGATCCATTTTCATTCAACGCCGTTACACTNATTGCAAAGGAGGGCGCAATTGGAATGTTAATGGGACTATTCCTGCAGATTGTGCTTGCCGCGCTTATAAATGCTGGACAAATCGTTGCTGGAGGGATGGGTCTCAGCATGGCAAACATGATTGACCCAAACATGGGAAACATACCCACACTTTCGCAATTTTTCCTGATTGTAGGTTTGCTTCTATTCATGAGCCTTGGGGGGCACCTAATATTGATTTCGATGGTTAGCGCAAGTTTTGAAAAACTGCCTATTGAGACCTACGCTCTCTCTATGGCTTTTATAGAGGGTTTTATTTCTTGGTCTGCGCACATGTTTTTGGGAGCGGTTGCAATCGCGTTCCCAATTATTTTTGGTCTGCTGCTAGTTAATACCTCGCTTGGAATTGTTTCCCGCGCCGCGCCGAGCCTAAATGTCTTTGCGGTCGGATTCCCGGCCCTCATTCCCGCTGGACTGATAATGCTGTTGCTTACAATGGCAATTTGGTTTGAGCAGGTCGAGAACCTCTGGTTTCTAGGATTTGATACTTTACGAAAAGCGATTCTCGGGTAAGACATGGCTGAAGAAACTCCTCAAGATGACAAGACAGAAGAACCGACAGCTCGGCGTTTAGAAAAGGCACGAGAGGATGGACAGGTCTTGAGATCGCAAGACTTAACCATAGCGGTCGTTACAACTGGTTTTTTAGTAAGTGTTTACTTGCTCGGTTTTTATCTAGGGCCGGCGCTTCTAGAGCTGTATGAAGCCAGCCTTATTATTTCCCCTGCTCCGCTGGGCGAACCCAGCAACTTAATCAGTAGGTTCGCAGGTTTTGCCAGCGAGGCTTACTTGACGCTGCTTCCGGTATTCGGTTTAGCGATATTGTTTGCAATCGGCGGAGCGACAAGCCTAGATGGGTTTGTATTCTCGGGCAAGGCTTTGGCGCCCAAAATCAGCAAATTGAATCCCATCAAAGGGCTCGAGAGAATCTTCGGACTAAAAGCGTTGGTAGAGTTGATCAAATCAATGCTCAAGTTTCTTTTAGTCGGAGGAATAGCCACGATCTACTTTTACGCTAATTATGACCAGATAGTTGCCTTATCGAGAGGAGACACGGTTACCGCGATTTATTCAGGAATATCTTTTGTTCTATTCGGGGCCATAATCATTTGCTCTGCCCTAGCAGTAATTGCAGCAATTGATGTCCCTTACCAACGATACGACTTCATAAAGAAATTAAAAATGTCTAAACAAGAGATCAAGGACGAGTTTAAGGAGATGGAGGGTCAGCCCGAGGTTAGGCAGAAAATAAAACAAAAGCAACGGGAAATGGCTGAGCAACGCATGCTTAAAGACGTACCTAAAGCCGACGTTATCATTACCAACCCAGAGCACTTTGCGGTGGCATTGAAATATGACGCTGATGCCGGAACCGCACCTGTATTACTGGCCAAGGGTAAAGGCCTTATCGCCCAGAAGATCAAGGAAATCGCTTCGGCGGAGAAGATTCACCTTTTTGAGGCACCTCCATTAGCTAGAGCACTTTATTTCACTACGGACATAGGTGGGTTTATACCAAAAGCCCTCTACGTGTCAGTTGCTCAGGTGATTGCTTACGTCTACGGACTCGAAGCCATGAAAAACGAAGAAACTAAACCCGATAAACCGGTGCCTAAGGTACCAAAAGATTACCAATTCAACGAACAGGGACTCACCCTTAATTAATTAACTTAGAGGTTATAAAAATGGCTGCTATCGATCAGAATCAAACAGAGGAAAAAGTGCTTAAATATGCATCCTTTTGTGATCACGATGACCAAATGATTGATGCTATTGTGAAGCGACTCAGGGGCCCAGGATCAACTGCGGCAATCACATCAGACAAATATTCGTTATCTGATCATTACACCAGAGAGATCGTGTCTAACGTATTTTTAGACCCGCGACTGGGAAACATCCGAAGAGGTCCCCAAGACAGAGAATCGGTCGTTGAGAGAATTAATCAAAATTTGAACGACAATCAAAATTTTAGCAAAAGTGCTCCAAATAAGGGCTTGAGAGAGCTTTGGATCTACAACGCAAACGCGTCAGGAGATCTAGCATCTATTTCTTTGGCTGCAGGTCTGATAAACCAATTTAAGGCATCTGGAATATCCATATTAGTGTCTTGCTCTAATATCGTTTTAAGAACACCCGATTTCAGTAAATGGACAAAAAAGGCTCGGCTTAACCTCTGGAAATTCGATCTACCAGACAATGACATGAAGTCAATGTTTGTGGCTAATGCACGTATAAGGGGGTCTATACACACAGCGCGAGAGTTAATCTCGGAACTTAATGATCCCAAATCAGAAAAGGATCTAGACTACTATTTTCCTGCGCCTGAGGTACCTAAGATTATTCCGATTCAGGACACAAGCCGACACGAAAAGAAAGGAAGCCAACCCCCGCAGAAGAAAAAACCCCCTCAATCTGCAAAGAGTCAAGGACGTAAATTGCCGTTGATAACAGCTATGATTGGTTGCATGGTTCTGAGCGTAAGTTTAACGGGAGCGCTTTTCTGGAAAGAGATTTCTGAAAATCAGAGCATCATGAATTTGATTGGAAGCCTCTCGATTTTGCAGACAAGAGAGGAAATTAATTACGAAAACTCAAGCTCAGTGTTAATCGATAAGGATCCCAAAGCGCCTCCCGCGGGCCTAGGTTCTAGCGAAAACAATAATCCGACCGAAAGCCTCGTCCAAGTTCCAACGGCGCTCAAAAAAGATCCAGTTTTTCCTGAAAAAGAATATGTTACTGCAACGGAGGTTGAGAACTCAGTCGCTATGACGATTCTGAAGCCCATAAATGAAAAATCCAAGGAGGAAAATAAACAAGTCAAGACAGAAATACCCGGAAAGATTCAAGGGGAAAAATCTATTCTGAATAACCTTCCAGCTATCCCAAAGAATATGGGACGGGAGATTACATTACCGATAGTCGGAGGAGATTACTATCTGCAAGCGGGGGCGTTCTCAAGAAGAGCCTCTGCTGACCGATGGATAAGAAATCAGATCGGCGATGAGGAATTTAAAGTTGCGAAGAAAATAAACGGATTTTGGGTGGTTTTGTTAGGACCTTTTTCCGAGTTTGATGCGAAACGTNAGCAAGATCTGAAAGCGACTGAGGACAAGAAATACCTTATTCTAGATGGGGGAGACCTTGATCCCTTATGGATATTTTAAGAGGAATTAAAGATGGCTGATACCGACCAGAACCAAGACGAGAACNAAGAATCAGCAGATTCAAGTGCGGAGAATAAAATACCTGACTCTGATCCCGCTTTAGATAATGAAGCTACTGGTGGGAGTGAGGTAGCGGATGATCTTGAGGATCAAATAACAACACCAGCTGATTCAAAGAATGATAAACACGATACGGATGTGAGTGCTGAAAAACCAGAGCAAGGAAATGATGAAGGCGACGCTACAGATCGTGAGGTTAGCAGCGAGGAGGAGAGCCCGTCTCCTGAGAGCGAAGCAAATTCAAGCGAGGAGTCTCCACTAAAAAGCAATCAGGCGGACCAGCCGTCTAACGAACAATTGGAACCCGAAGACTTAAAGAGTCTAGCAGAACCTCAAGAAAACGGTAACGAAAAGCCATCAGAACAGTTAAGCAAAGCAGTCGAAATTGAAGGTGGCGGTTCCGTAGACGATGGAACCGTTAGGCTAAAGATAAACGGAGTTGACGTTGGGCCTCTGACCCACATAGATCGAACACTTTCGGTTACTTCTGAACAAATAAGTAAGGCTAAGAAACTCATCTACGTGACTTCGGCGATCACTGGACTCGTCCTAGTGGTTTCAATTCTCTTTTATGTGGCCTTGTCTGTACAATTGTCCCAAAAAACTTCTGAACTCGATCGAATGTTGCTGGCAGTCGCAAAACGGGGAATCCAACTAGGAGATGGGATTGAGAGAATCGCTGACGTAGAGAACTATCTCCTCGATCTTCAGAACAATCAATCACTCTTAAAGACCGACGTTGGGAAACTGGACGAAACAGGACAAAGCTTAGACCAAAAATTGGCGAAAACCGAAGCGACGCTGCTTGATACATTTTCTAAGGAGGTTGCTTCGAATAGAGCCATCGAAGCCAAGAACATTAAAAGTTTGCTTTCCGAGCTTGCGTCTCTAAAACGCAACCAGCAGGAGCTAAGCAAACTACGTAAAATAGATAAGAGCCAAGAAAAAATCTCGCTCGAGGTGAGAAAACTTGAATCAAGGATGCTTGAGATGCAAGCAAAAGTGAATGATCTTTATATAATTAGGCAGGCAGAATTGAATGCGGCTTTGAAGGTCGACTGACCAGGAGGCAAAATGAATATTGCAACTATCGAGTTTTTGCTCTTTTTTACTGCTTCTTTACTCTTTCTTCTTATATTTTTGGCACTCTATTATTTGTGGAATAAGACATCTGAAATTGAAGCGATAACGAGAAAATCAGTAAAAACCATGACCAGACTGAGCGGGGGAACCTTGCTCGGACTTTTGGGGAAAGAGATTTGGGATGCGCTCGCTTCGGCAAAGCTTCCGGTAGACCGGCGAGAGGAGCTTGAAAACCGCTACGTCTATATTCTTCAGCGACATATCGAAAGGGTCCTGGAACAGGGTGTCTTTGATCATCGGAAAGGAAAAAACGAAACTCCAAGCTCAGATGCAGCGATTGGAGGAACGAAGGGGGAAATCCAGTCTTGGATTCCTCAGAAATACGTTAAGACGCTTTATTCGATTGGTCAAGAAACGGCCATACCTTCACTCGATGGCGAGCAGACTGATCTTTTGATGGATAAAATTCAAGAAACTATTGGGGCGATGCTCTCCGATATTGGGATGCAAAATAGACAAAGAGTTCTCTTCAACCGTGTCCGAAACAACGTGAACTCAAAAGACGAAGAAACCGACTCCGACGAGATCAGTTAGTCCTATGAAAACAGAGCCCACGAAAAGGATTACCCAAAACGTTAACTGTTGGAACTGTAATTATTTTTCTATCAGCTGGGATCCCAACCACCGATATAAGTGCCAAAGACTCGGATTCAAATCTCGGCACCTGCCCTCGCTTGAGATAAAGCGGATCGATGGTAGAGAGTGCTTATATTTTGATTCAAAGCCAAAGAGATAATTTCAGGCTTCATCCGCTTTTTCTAACTGAGAGAGGCAAGGATTCGAGCGCCGCCCTTTGAGTTTTCCTCAGCTACCTCTTCTGAAGGTGTTAAAGCACCATCAATTATTCCGCCTTCGTGGCAAAGAAAAGAACTATATTGCACTGATCCGGAGAGCTTGCCGCCCTTTTTGATTTCGATGCTTTTCGCTACTACAGACCCGGAACCCGAGTCTAACGTACCCTCCAAAACGACTCGATTAGCTTGGACCTTGCCCTCAACCACGCCATTGGGGCCGATCTCAAGAAGGCGTGTCTCGATCTCTCCGGAGACACATCCATCTATTTTCGCGTTTCCTTGTATATTTAGCTTGGTGTTTTCTAGCTTTGTTGTTTCACCAACATAAAGTTCAAATTTCTCTTCAGACATCTCTTTTTCCTCAGGCTTATCACCCGCTTTACTGTTAATCCATTTCAAAACGAAAAATTCCTATTTTTCGACGAATTCCTTCATTGTAAACTCGCCTCTTTTTAATCGGTTAATGCAGGTAAAACCTTTGGGATATCAAAGGCTTTTTTACAATTAATTTTACAGGATACACTAAACACCTCTGCAGAAAAAAGTTCAGCTAGGGTTGGCTAAAAAAATACTATTTTTCATAGACTTACTGAAATAAAAGATTTTTAGGTTTTTTTATTAAAGTTTTTTGAAAGATGCCCGATTATTTAGCTAAATCGGCAAGAACATGCCGTGTCAGAGGAAAAAAAGGCGATTATTTGCCTCAAACAGCTTCCACTTTGGTCCAGACTTCTTTAGGGGGGTCCTGAAGGAGTCTGGGGGAGCGGCAGAAGGGTGCCGCTTTCCCATCCATCAGAGGTATAAGCTCTCCGGCTCGGAACCTGAGCCTGCCGTTTTTGAAGTAAATTCTTCAAACGTTAATATCCGTATCAAAGTGGCATAAATCCTGCTTTAATACAGGGGGAAAACAAACCAAAAAACTAAAGTTTCTATCGAATTGGTCGATCTTTTCTGTAGGACCAGGACCAAAATGATTTATGGCTAACATAGACTACATTAATGCTTTAGGGGCGGGGGCATCCTTCGATACCAAATCCATCGTCGAATCACTCGTTAAAGCGGAAAGGGCCGGAGCCGAGGCTCAGATTCAAAGAAAACTAGCAACCGCTGAAGCGAAAATAAGTGGGCTCGGAGCAGCAACCTCAATACTCAACATCTTAAAGGCAGGGGCAGAGAAATTAAACGATGCCAAAGACTTTAACACCCTATCCTTTTCGAATAGTCAGACCAGCGCTTTTTCGGCTTCGGTCAGTCTCGATGCGAGCGCTGGGACCAACAGTATCAATATTACCGGCGTTGCCAAGGAACAACGGTCTATTTCCGATGGCTTTGACAGCAAAACCGCCTCTATAAACGGATCGGAAGCCACCACGATAAGCATTTCAGTTGGCGGTGGCGCTACCCAAACATTGACTGTGAACGACGCGACTCTTGAGTCGGTTAGGGACTCAATCAACAGCTCTAACCTTGGGATACAAGCAGAAATCCTAGACACTGGTGCAGACTCCGAGAATTTTCGGCTTCAGCTTGTGGGTGAGTCAGGGGCGAGTAAAGACTTCACAATCTCGTCTGATGCCTCAGCACTCAGTTTTTCTCAGCTTCAAGGGGCTTCCGACGCTTCGCTTACAGTAAATGGAGTAGACTTCACTCGATCGAGCAACACTATCACGGACGTTATTCAAGGTGTGACACTAAACCTAAATTCTGTGACGAGCGGCACTGCGACCTTGGCCGTCAATAGGGATACAAGTGAAGCAAAACAAAATATCAAGGACTTCGTTGCCCTTTACAATGAAGCACAGCTAGAATTCAAAAAACTTACGGACTCTGAAACAGATGGGCCCCTGAGAGGAGACACTATCTTCCGAGGACTACTGAGGAGTCTGAATTCGATCGTTTTAAACCAATCCTCTACCCCAGGAAGCGCTATTAACTCGATGTCAAGCATGGGGATTAGTGTAGACAAAACAGGCCAACTTCTATTCGACGAGCAAAAACTGGACGCCGCCCTTGCTGATAACTTTGAGGACGTAATCAAGATCTTCAGTGCCGACACCGATAATCAGACGCGGTTTAGCTCCGACGCTGCGGGAATAGCAGGCGATATTAAGTCCTTGATTGAAAACGCTACCGCGTCGGATGGATATCTGACCACAGCCGAGCAAAGTCTTCAAAGCCGAACCAGTGACTATAACGAGGATCTGGAAGAGTTAAATCAGCGTATGGAAACCATAGAGGAAAGGTATAACAGGCAGTTCTTAGCTATGCAGACTATCATAGAAGAAATGAATAGCACCAAGGAAAGTCTAATTTCTAGCCTTGAAAACTTGCCGTTTACGCGCAAAGATTAAGTTCCCGAGCTAATGGAAAACCTATAATGAGCTCCACTCAAAAAGAGCCATGTAAAGTCTGCAGACAAATACGTTATTTCCTTATCGTTGCAATCCCTATACTGGTCATTATAGGGACTCGTCCCGACGTTGGAGTTCCTAGCTTCCCCATTGAAATGGCCTTTACCAACTTTGTCCTCCTGGGGTTCTTTTTAGTCCTTGGGTGGAGAATCTACACCGATTATTTTAAAAACAAAAAAAAGTAAAATCCCTCCGTTAAATTTCGAAACATCGCCACTTCACTCCGCATAAAAACCGGAATGTAAAAAAAACATAAAAAAGACTAAAGTATTCTGAGAATTAACCGACAGAGCCTCTGAGCGGCAATTATTTGCCGCTTCACTTGCCGCTTTTAGAGAATCTAAACTCGGCAGTAAAGTGGTTACGAGATGTGGCGATGTGGGGTCGTCATCATCCATGATAGGGTCGTCATGGCTAACACCATTTTCACGTAGCTTTCTAGAAACGTTTTTTAGGAGCTTAAGACTATGAGTTTAGTCGTAAACACAAATATTGCATCAATGAACGCGCAACGCTCACTGCACGCAAGTGGGAGAGAGCTATCTACAGCAATGGAACGTCTTTCCACGGGCAAGAAAATCAATAGCGCCGCTGATGACGCTGCTGGTTTTGCCATTGCTGAAAGCATGACCGCGCAAATAAGGGGGTTGTCTATGGCTGCAAAAAATGCCAACGACGCCCAATCGCTGCTAAGTGTCGTTGAAAACGCAACGAATGATGTCACCGATATCCTTCAGCGTGTGAGAGAACTGGCCGTGCAAGCCCAAAGCGATACTAACAGTGATACGGATAAGGATAACTTGCAAAAAGAAGCCGAGGCGCTGTTCGCAGAAATCGATAGAATCTCTTCTGACACCACGTACAACAATAAGGCTTACCTTTCAGCGACTGATGCCGGTAGTATTAATATCCAAGTCGGATATACAGATGGAGATATCATCACCATCACCACGCAGGACGTTAAAACTGACCAGCTAGGGAACGCCACCGACAAGTTGCATGATGGTTCGGACTACCTTCAAATC
>PARM01000052.1 GCA_002711495.1 Gammaproteobacteria bacterium | reverse complement strand
TTTCTTGTTACTTTCAATCTCGGCGTTGTCACTGCAACTAACAATCAGAAACGAGGTCAACAAAACAATAAAAGCTCTAGGTGACATATTAGCCTCTCAAGGTGTTAAATTACTTGACATTACCCACACTAACCCAAGTCCCAGCTCTTTTGAAGCTATCTCAGGGTTTCATGAATCCACCATGTGTAGGTTCGGAATGACAATGATAACGTTTATAAAACCATTTATCCGACCCATTCGCTAATAGCTGCCTTCACGGTCGAATTTTCAATTTCCCAAGGAACCGTTTGTGGTCCAGGGACAAGCTCGTCAGCGCGAGAGGCTAAAAATTCTAGGCTCAAGCTTTGTAATGAAAGACCAAGATCCATTATTTCAATCGGATTACCATCACCAGCCGCTAGGTTGACAGAGTTTCCTCTCGCTAAAAGAAAGAATTTTTTGCCAGAAGGTAAAATTAGCTCTTCAACATTCGGTCGTATTTCGCGGGCGCGTTCTGCTTGATCGTAAATAGTATCAATTTCCATTTCGAATTGATTCTGCCCAGCGTTGCAAAGAATTACGCCATCACGCATCAGATCGAAGTGGCGAGCCTGTATCACGTGATAACGACCCGTCACTGTTACGATAAAGTGAGCATTTGGCAATGCCTTTTCTACCGTTGAGGTCTTGAAACCCTCAAGATGCGCTTCAAGCTGGGCCAAGGGTGTGTTATCTACGACGGTCACATGAGCGCCGAGCCCTCGGAGGCGCTGAGCTATTCCTTGCCCGCAATACCCGTATCCGATAACTACGACCGTTTTGCCCCCGAGCATAATGTTTGTTGAGCGCATAATTCCATCTACTACTGAAATGCCGACCCCATATCGATTTTCAACAATACGTTTTGCCATGGTGTCGTTTATTATTATTGTCGGAAAATTAAAATTGGGAAGCTCCTCGCGCAAGCGTGTGGCTCCTGAGGTGGTTTCTTCTGTTGCTCCTATAATCGAGTTGCTTTGTGTTTGATCTACATTTTCTCCTAGTAAAAAATGTAGATCTCCGCCATTATCCGAGATTATCGTCGGACCAGCTTTCAGGACTTGTCTTGCGTTTTCCATATGCTCTTCGTAATTCTCGGCGCGCCAAGAAAAAACCTCGACTCCCATTTTGTCCACCATATAGGCCGCAGTCTCGTCTTGTGTCGACCCGGGGCTACCAGTGATGGCTACCTCGGCACCTCCTGCCATCAAAGTTTCAACCCATACTGCAGACTTAGCCTCGACGTGAAGACAGATACTTATTTTGTGTTCGCGAAAGGGCAGGGTTTTGCTGAATCGTCTCTTGAGCGATTGAAGGATGGGCATATTTTGTCTGGCCCAATCAACTCGATTTTTTCCCTTTTGGCTCAGCTTAATATTTTCAATTTTGTGTGAAACCATTGGTCACAGCCTTAGATGAAGTTATCGTAAGCTTGCCAAACCCCTGATCCTAGAATCAAGTAAGAGGTAAAAAATTGGGCCAGGGAGCTTCTTTGGGTAAAGCCGCAGCGGTGAGTAATCGTGAGTAATATAGAAAAAAAGTGATTTCATTGAATCTCCTCACTTAGCCAATTAGGTTATCAATAATAGTATATTATCGAGCAAATGAAGGTGATTTGGGTCCAAGTAAACCCCAGTGTAAGTAAGTCAGGTTCTCATGAAATTAAATTACGGTATCATTGGAAGCGGGATGATGGGTTGCGAACATATTCGTAACCTAAGAAAAATACCTAACGTCAACGTCGTCGCAATTGCGGATCCTAACGAAAAATCAAGGGAACAAGCGCAAAAGTTATGTGGCAGTTTGTTCCACCCGAAATTGTACGCGGATCATAAAACACTTTTGTGTGAAGAAAATGTTGATGTAGTGGTGGTTTCGACCCCAAACTTCACGCATATAGAAGTAATGAGAGACATTTTTGACACCGATAAACATGTCCTGCTCGAAAAGCCAATGTGTACNACTCTTGCNGATGGGCTTGAGGTGTTAGACAGNAGCAAACGTCACNGAGGACTCGTGTGGGTTGGTCTAGAGTATCGGTTTATGTCNCCGATCCNNGCTATNATGCGTCACATTGNAGAGGTGGGGGAAATAAAAATGCTGTCCATCCGAGAGCACNGATTCCCATTCTTAAGAAAAGTAGGAGATTGGAACAGGTTTAATGAGAAGACAGGCGGCACTTTAGTCGAAAAATGTTGTCATTTTTTCGATTTGATGAACCTAATAATTCAAAGTGATCCCGTAAAAATATATGCGTCTGGAGGCCAATCAGTTAATCACCTAGATGAGTGTTACGGCGGTAAGACTCCAGACATTTTAGACAACTCTTTTGTCATTGTAGACTATGAAAAGGGCGAACGTGCAATGCTTGATCTCTGTATGTTCGCAGAAGGGGGTAAATACGAACAAGAAATTGTTTTGATTGGCGACAAAGGAAAGCTTGAAACCCATATTCCAGGAAAAGAACTCCTTGCAACTAACAGGCAGAAAAATTCATTTGAGATCATAGAGATTAAAAATGATTCAAGAGTTAGAGAAGAAGGCTTGCATCATGGGGCCAGCTACATAGAGCATCTAGAGCTAATCGATTGCATAACACAAGGAAAATCCGCGATGGTAGATTGCCAAAATGGGCTAGACTCTATGGTTCTGGGTCTCGCAGCGCAAGCATCAATTAAGACTGGAGAACCTATATTCCTCAACGAATTTTTGAGAAATTAATATGACATACAACTCGATAGAAGATATTCCAAGAATTGGTTTTGGGCTTTGGAAAATCCCAAGGAATTTATGTTCAGACTTAGTATATAAAGCCATAAAATCTGGCTACAGACATTTTGACTCAGCGTCGGATTATGGCAACGAGAGAGAAGTAGGTGAGGGCATCAAAAACGCGATCGACGATGGCTTATGCGAAAGAGAAGATCTCTGGTTAACATCAAAGCTTTGGAATACCTATCATCATCCAAGCCATGCGAAGCTTGCATTAGAAAAGACTCTTTATGATTTGCAGCTAGATTACCTCGACCTTTATCTTATTCACTTTCCGATCTCATTGAAATTTGTTCCTTTTGAAGAAAGGTACCCCCCCGAATGGTTTTACGATCCAAATACCCCAGAGCCGGCAATGGCGCCAGCGAGAGTACCGCTCTCTGATACCTGGCAGGCTATGGAGGGGTTGAAAAGAGAAAAATTGGCGCGACACATAGGAATTTGTAATTACTCTTCTGCTCTTTTGCATGACCTTATGAACTATTGTGAAACTAAGCCTGAAGTCCTTCAAATTGAAGCGCATCCCTATCATACTCAGGAAAAACTTGTTCGTTTAGCGAAGAATTATGGAATGGAGGTCACCGCTTTCTCACCCCTTGGTTCGTTATCTTACGAAGAGATGGGTGGCGCCGAACACAGCGAATCTCTGCTTTTCAATGAAACGATCCAAAAGATCGCTGGAAGCCTTCAGGCCACGCCCGCGCAGGTCGTTTTGGGCTGGGCCTTAAGTAGAGGAACCTCCGTCGTAGTTAAAAGTAGTAGTAATCGAAGAATGTTGGAGAATTTAAATTCGGCAACCCTTAAATTAGATCAAGCGGCCATGGATGCAATTTCTCAGTTAAATAGAAATAAAAGATATAACGATCCGGGCGTCTTTTGTGAAGACGCCTTCAATACGTTCTATCCAATATATGAATGAGCACAATTTCTTATATGAAGTAAGGTGTCAATCTGAGCTTAGCTCACCGGCAGCTCTCGAGAGTTGGGTGCGAGAAAACAAGGAGCGGTTTGTATCAAAGCTTGAAGAGACAGGAGCAATTCTCTTTACCGGCTTATCCGTTAAAAATGCAAAGGACTTTGACCACTTTGTGTCAATGTTTGATTTCAAAGTTTTTACTTATAAACAATCCCTTTCTAATGCGGTAAGAATAAACAAAACTGATAAAGTTTTTACGGCCAACGAGGCCCCAAAAGAGGTCGAAATATATCTTCACCACGAATTAGCTCAGACGCCAGCTTATCCAAAGTATATTTTTTTTCTCTGCGCTTCAGCCTCAAAAGTTGGAGGCGAAACTCCAATATGTCGATCCGACCATCTTTATTCAAAGATAATGGCACAAGACCCAGCATTAATAAAAAAATTTGAAGATTTCGGGGTTATCTACAATTCAATTATGCCAAATGGGAACGAATTACATTCAGGGCAAGGACGCAGCTGGCAAACAACACTCGGTGCTCGCACCAAAGCCGCGGCTGAAAAAAAAATAAAGGGTTTGGGCTACAGTTGTGAGTGGGTAGACAAGGATTATCTCGCAGTAACGACACGTGTATTTCAGGCCACCAAAATGCTTACCGGTGGCGATAAATCTTTTTTTAATCAGGTTCTAGCAGCCTCTTTAGGCTGGAAGAACAAGTCATCTCTGGGTTTGCCTCCTGTTACGTTCGGAAACGGAGATCGGCTTAGAGAAGATAGTATTAATAGTATGTTTGATGCTGCAAGGTCGTTAACGCTGCTTAGGAAATGGTCAGACGGGGATATTTTAGTGATCGATAATCACAGGGTTATGCATGGTAGAAAACCCTTCTCAGGCAATAAGCCCAGAGAGGTCTTGGTTTCATTAACTGCCTAAAAAACCCTCTCAAATAATAATCTTGTTCGTCATTGTATTAAGCTTATCTGTGCATGGTGCAGCAGACCTTGTTGGTGCTAGCCTATCGTGTTTCTTCGGTTTTCTTATTGTTCAAGCGTGTATAATAGGACTCGTATTTTTTATGGAGGAATTATGGGAATTTTTTTTAGAGCTATTTTTTTGCTTTCTCTTTTATCAAACGTTTCCGCAGGAAACCACGGAGACGACACCCACCAAATGAGAAATAATTCGCCGGAATGGGAGATCGAGGCCTACACTTCAGCGGCTCCATCATTTATCGGTGATCATGCAACCGTAATCGGAGCATCAGGAAAAGTGTTGAGAGAAGGAACAAATGGTTGGAGATGCGAACCATTCATGCAAATGCCTGAGGGTGGTTTCAAAAATCCCCATGAAACGGCAGCAGCATGTTCTGACAAGAATGCGGTTGCTTGGGCTGACGCCTATAAAGCAAACACAACCCCAGAGTTAAAAGCGGATGGTTGGATATGGATGATTCATGGAGACCTTGGCGTTGATAATTTCAAACCATACACAGATGGCCAAAAAGATGCGGGTCATAAACACTTCATCGAGTCAGGAGCCCATATCATGTTGATGCCAAAAGACCCATCATCACTTGAAGGACAAACCACTGATTTTACTTCCGGCTCTCCTTATGTGATGTTTAAAGGAACACCATACGTGCATTTAATGATTCCGCTTGAGGGGTACTATGATTATCAACCTGAAGCGGCCCCCAAGTAAGTTGAAGTTTTAAAAAAAAGGTCAATCTTGCTCCCGGGTCATTAAAAAAGGAGTGGGATTGATTGGAGCGATGAAAGTGTCGACAAGAATTGGGGCTTGGTGTGCGGGTTTCTGTAAACTCCGGTCCGTTTTATAGTCATGAGGCGAGGTGAGAGTATGATCTAGAATAGTTTTAAAATTCCTTTTCTGAGTTTTCTCGATGTGTATCGTAGGGCACAGACACTATATTATTGTGGTTTGATAATTCCAAGCGGCGCAGAGAATTCTGATCGTTGTGCTTTGGGGGAATTCAAGAGCTAACCGAGGATGAACTAGACACCACTGTCTATGAACGAAGGCAGAAATTTGCGCCTCTACATCGGTGAATTAGGATCAAGCACTCTGTTCTAGTGACGAAATCCCAGAGCTGCTACATTTGGGAGTAGAGTTTACCAGAGCATATACTGACTTTCGGTGAACCCAGGCTGAGCTTTTACTATGAATTTTTCTGCATCAATGCAGATCCAACCATTAAAATTTCCAAACAGCTGGTGGAAGTTGCTCGACATTTTTGGTGAAATCCCGTTGGCATGGTAACCGTGGCCAGCCGAGAATATTAGCTCAAAATCCCCGTCTGTTCCGTAAATTCGCCAGTCTGATTCGATGTTTTCGTGATCGAATTCGAAAAGTGCTCCTCCAAGTGCAAACCATTTACCCTTCAGCCAGCAGCCATTTTCGCGATAGCCGCTCTCGTTCGTACCGCAAGAGACATTAAGACCGAGGGTCCTATTATCTGGTAAGCGGCCCACAACGCAAGCCCAGTGCCACCAGGTCTCAGCTCTTAAAAAACCGGTCGTGTAATCATGGTGAGCAAGAGCAGCAAAATCTTTCAAGCGGGTTTTGACTCCCGCTGCTGTGAATGAGCCCATTGCATCAACGGCAACCACCTTCTGCACATAGCTCCAACCCGCGGGTCCTGCAGGTGTGCAGAGTCTTAGGGTTTCTGTCGAATCTTCAGAGAATGTAAGTTCGATCTCTAGCGATTCGCTGTTAACGATAAGGTGCTTCTCGTTTCCATCAGACTCCATGACAACCGCGCCTCTGTCGGTTTTGAGTTCGGTTCTGCCGCTATCAGGGTCATCGGCAAATACTGCCGTATCGCCGACGCGGCTGCCCAATCGTATCTGGATGAATTCGCGCTTAAACCATGCGTATGCGAATGCCGACATGGCATGATGAGTTTTTGTAATGGCACATCCAATGGCCATATCTTTTGCGACAGCTCCCATGAATTGGAAGGAACGAAATGCCTCGTCACGACCAGATTCTGTGATCCAGCCTCCCATTGGATCTCTCAACTGAAAATCCCGTGCTCTGATAGCCCCTACGGGGCCAAGATGGTGTCCAAATCTCATTTTTTCTTTTGCTTCCTTTTTTCCAGGGGAAAAATCTACGTCACAAGGATGCCAAACTAAAAAGGTAGCAGATATCCAGTTTTTGTTGTAGGAACATTTGTTGAAAAAAATCATCCGAGTCTTACCCTGGTTGGCACTAGAGCACCCCTTCTTTACCGAAGAAAAGGATAAAAAAAATTCGGTATATTGGAATAAAGTTTGGTTATTAGTACCTTGAAAAGGGGTAAGCAAAACCCACCTGGAACTAGGATTAACAGTATATTCTCGAACTTAAGAAAAACAAAAAATCTTAATCCAAAGCGGAAGTAGCCAATGACCAAGCACTTTAGCGATTTATCGCAGCAAATGAACAGGCCTGTAAACAGCCAAGCGTTTTTTACCTGGTTGTCTGACAATCTCAGTTAGCACGCTAAGACGCTAAGATTGAGTCATCTCGCNTTAANTCTTTTNTTAACAAAGGCGGAGTTAAAATACGCCTCTCTTTCGTCGAGATCCCCACCACGTNAGGCAGCGATTCCCGGATTGAAATTTAGGGGCAGAGATAATTACCACAAAGGAAATGCTCGCCAAGTTAATTACTGAGCTGTAAAGCCGCCNTCACAAGCAAGGACTGAACCCTGGCACAATGCTGAATCTTCCGACGCAAAAAACAGAATTGCACCGGCCACTTCGTCCGCAGTCCCCATCCGCCCAATTGGCATAACCTCGGTTAACATTTTCTTCGCTTCGTTTTTATCTGGCATCAAATCGGTCCACCTCTCCATCATGGCTGTATCAATCACTCCCGGACAAACACAATTCACCCGGACACCAGATTTAGCCAGTTCTATTGCCATATCTCTAGTGAAGACAACTAATCCACCCTTCGCACTGCCATATGCTGTTGATAGCGGGAATCCAACAATTCCGTTTAACGAGGAGATATTTATAACGCTTCCCCTCCCAGACTTTACCATCGGAGGCACGAAGTATTTGCACATTAGCCAGGGCCCTTTCAAATCTGTGTCTATAACTCGGTACCATTCCTCCTCTTCGGTTTCATCATAAGCCTTATTGAGTTCCCATCCAGCGTTATTGACTAACACATCAATTTTCGCCCATTTTTTATGGATTGCATCGGCAAGCCGTTTTACGCCTTCCCCAGACCGAACGTCACACTCAAAGGCAGTTACTGAATCTCCAAATTTTTCAGCAAACAATGTTGCATCTTGGATATTTAAATCAACAATAATTACTTTCGCGCCCTCCTGAACAAAGCGTTTTACTGCGGCTGCACCGATACCTGAGGATCCTCCGGTTACCAAGCAAGTTTTTCCTTGCAATCTCATTAAATAACTCCTTCTTAAATTTTGGCGGGTTTGCATTTACTTTAGTTAAATAGCGAGGATAAGAACATGGGATTNATAAAAGAAATTTGGNAATCGCTTGCAGTCAATCGATCACACTTTGGGAGAAAACGTTGTCGTGATGTGATCGACTAAATCTGCAAAGAGTTTGTTCTTATCTATGTTAATGACTAAGTAGTAAGTTGATGCGTTCAGTCCTGAAGTTTTAGGCTTGCCTCTTCGATAACAAGAATCGCTTTTTTTTATTTAAAACACGCTGAACAGGCCTTTTTAGTGCCTGTTCGGGAGCGAGCTGCTTTCCAAGGCTTCGTAAGTTTGGATTACCTACTCAATGGGGAAGGCATTGAATTTCATCGTGCTTTCTACTAAATCAACAAGCCCCTCGGCGTAGATCATGTCACCATTTGAAAAACTATCAAGTGTGTACATCGTGACTATCTTTCCGTCGCGCTTCCAGATACCCTGCAACGACGCAGCGACCATGTCACCGTCATTGTTGATCGATCTGAGGCTCCCGCTGAAATTACCTTTGTTTCGATTGTTTGAATTACTTTTGAATTCGTAGCTTAGATAAACCTTGCCATAACCCTCACCAACGACGCCCTCGGCCGTCAAACTGCTGCTGTCAGAGGTACTGCTCCAACTGGTCATCTTAAAATTTGCTGGAAACGATTCACCGCTGACCTCAAAAGCGAGAGATGTGTTCACCATCAAAACCATTGTTATAAGTGTCGATAATTTAAGAAACTTTTTTAACATATCATTTCCTTGATTTAGATTTCGGAGCACAAACTATAACATCGACAAGCTGCTGATCAGCAATGGATGTTCACGTAAAACCGCTGAAAAGTCGTAAGACCGCTACACGGACTTAAATCTTGTAGGACGCCATGGGTTCAATACTTGGTCAGCGTNAGTGCTTGAGAGGAGACCCAAAATCGTCATGCGGGTTCAAAAAGTAAGCCATTTTCCCCGCCAATTGTTCGTCCACACTCAAAGCACTTGATATCTTGGAGTCTCAGATTAATCGGGTGGTTGGCGCAGCGTTCCGTCGACTGCTTTACAGCCATTTTTTTCATAACTGTTCGTAAAAATTCCAGACTATGATTAATGACTTATGTCTTTAAATTTGGNCAAATAAAAACTTGNTGCAGTATCTTTTAAATTTAAGTCGTCAGGACAAGACTGAATGAGCGACGTGCTTTTACTTAACGCCGATGCACAACCAACAAATTATCTTCCACTTTCTCTTATAAGCTGGAAGGCTTCAATTACGTATCTTTGGATGGACAAGATTACGGTGCTCGATTGGTATGATGATTGGTTAGTAAGAAGCACCAATTGGGAAACTAAAGTCCCTGCCGTAGTGATGTTAAAAAAGATGCAACGACGGCGAGCCTATTCGAGGTTCTCTAAAACTAACCTTTTCATTCGTGACCTTTACACCTGCCAATACTGCAGGAAATCTTACACAAGAAGAGATCTGACATTAGATCATGTCGTGCCTTTAAGTCGCGGAGGAGAAACTGCTTGGGAAAATGTTGTAGCCGCTTGTGTCTCATGCAATAGTAAGAAAGCCAACAAAACCGATATGAAGCCAAAAAGTGCGCCATACAAACCTGATTATTTTGACCTGGTTGCGAAATGTAAACGCCTAGATTTGCCCAATAAACACAAAAGCTGGAGCACTTACATTAGTTGAGGTCGAGTATCGAAAATCTCTCTTAATTTTACACGCAGGAATTTGTGCAACCGGTGAGAGCTGGCCGAGAAAAACGATGCTAGCTTGAGGTTGATCGTTTCAAGGAATNCGCAGGTTTGGTAAAGATCAATAATTTACGAATCTCTACACTGNGGACTCATTTACATTAGAAAATCGCAGTAATGTCATGTTTTAATGTAAAAATCCGAGTTTACTAGAAACCTCTCGTTTCATGTAGTGGTAAGGGCATTAAAGTGATGAATTATAAATTGAGCTCAGAGACAAAAAATTTTCTAAAAAAAAACCATATGCATTTAATAAATGGTTTGTGGAAAGAATCTTCAGATGGCGCCGAAATACAGGTAACAAATCCTGCAACTGAGAGAGCTATCTCAAAAGTGCAGCTCGCAGGCAAACGAGAAATAGATGAGGCATGCGTTGCGGCCCGACGGTCATTTGACAACGGTGTTTGGGCGAATATGTCGCCTGCTTCAAGGGGAAAAATCTTATGGCTTTGGGCAGATATTTTAGAGAAACGGAAAAAACTGATAGTAGAAGTAGAGGTGCTGGATAATGGCATGCCATTGGGGGTAGCTGAAACCTTTATCGGTTGGGCAATTGATTGGATACGATATTACGCTGGGATGCCCGATAAGTTGAGCGGGGAAAATCTTTCTGGAGCTACAAGCGGTGATGGGAACTTTTTTCACAGTTACACGAGTTTTGAACCTGTTGGAGCCATCGGCATCATCATCCCTTGGAACGGGCCATTCGGCACTTTCATAATTAAAGTGGCCCCAGCTCTCGCTGCTGGTTGCAGTTGTGTCGTGAAGCCTGCCGAGCACACCCCGCTAACAGCTCTTCTTATCGCTGAGGCTGGTCTCGAAGCTGGTATCCCCCCTGGGGTGCTTAATGTAATAAGCGGGGGTTCAGATGCTGGCAAACAGTTAGTAGCCAATAGACTTCTTGATAAAATTTCCTTTACCGGTTCAACCGAAGTTGGCAAGGAAATAGTTCGAGTTTGCGCTCACGATTTAAAGAGGGTGACATTAGAGCTTGGGGGTAAATCTCCCTGTATTGTTTTAGATGATGCAGACTTAGAACTCGCCATACCAGGTGCTGCCATGGCAATTTTTAGTAACAGCGGGCAGGTATGCTTTGCAGGTTCGAGGCTTCTAATTCAAGAGAAAGTATACGAAGAGGTTTTAGAGGGGGTAGCTCGATTCGCTGAAGGCCTCAAGGTGGGGGATGGTTTCGATCCTGAGACAAGCATAGGCCCGCTTATCTCTCAAGCTCAGTTAGCACGAGTTGCCGGCTACGTAGATCGGGCTAAAAATGAAGGAGCAGTCTTACTAACTGGAGGTAATGACACTAAAGATAAGGGATTTTTTTTCACTCCAACGGTCTTCGGGAACGTTTCCGAGGACATGGCAATTTCTACTGATGAAATCTTTGGGCCAGTATTGAGCACTTATAGATTTTCAACGCTTGAGGAAGCAATTAGTACTGCGAACAACACGCGTTACGGGCTCGGCGCNGGTATTTTTACCTCCAACGTTACTGCAGCGCACAAGCTTGCTGCTGGTTTAAAAACTGGCAATGTATGGGTGAACCATTATGGAGGAATGCACCCAGCTCTTCCNTTTGGCGGCTATAAAGAGTCTGGTTGGGGAAGGGAACTCGGAAAGGATGGATTAAAAACCTACTTAGAAAAAAAGACGGTGAGTATCAAACTCTCTTAGACGCTTGTTCCTCTGATTTAGTGACTAAAAAATATCGTTGGCCTCAGTCTCAATTTCATCGAGAGCGAGACCTCATTTAAATTTCCTTACGATGGGAGTGGTCAGCAGGAATAGGCTAATCGTTTTTCCAGAACCTAAATTTTTGGTGATTGGAATCCCAGATTGAAAAACCGGGGTAGGGATTGTGGTAACTTTGCCTCTTGTAACTTTCGGAAAGACCTCGAGACTCGTACTTGCCGCGCCCATATTTCCCCCACGGTTACTCCTAGGGTATGCATACAGCATCGCTAATCATCNAATTTAGAGCAGGTGCTATACTGGTCCTCATTTTATGAAAGCCCAGTTTATCAGAGTGCTCTTTCGGGCCATTAAATGCAGCGACGTAACGCGATCTGCCATCAAAAAAAATATAGTCTCTCGTGATCTTCCTCCCCCAGTACAAAATAGTTCCCGACGACCAATCGGAACTGATCGGCGCGGTAATCAGAAAAAAAAGCCTCCTTTCTCAAACACAATTTCGTCCTTAATCCAAAAAAAAGGTGAACCGGTTCAATTAATATCGCTGCAACGCGTTCCTTTGCTGCACTGCATGNTCGCCCACGTCGTAATAGCAGGTGTCACCAAATCGATTTCTGTCGGTGTGGAGGAACTCAGGCAGGCGAGAGGGGTGGTTGTGAATCCCACTTTTTAGACTCCCACGNGATTTCATTCCCCTCCAAAGAACTCTATAGGTAAGGAATATTGCAGGGAAGAGATTNTTCGGGCCAATTTGATNCAATCACAAGGTACCTAATTTTTTTCCCCCTGAGATAAACGGACTTGCGATAGGAGCGACAGACAATGAGTCTCATATCCAGCTATGGGATGCATAGCTGATAAGCGTTGGGGTTGCTTAGGTCCTGCCCGCTTTATCATAGAGGGGAAGCGCTTGTTCAGCTGAACGCTTAGATACAAAAATCTCCACGCTGCTNCTTTTTTCTGATATGCCAGCGTTTGGCTTATTCTTAGTTTCAACGGGTACCGAAGGCCCGCTTGACTGGCCTTGTGGTTTCGGAGGCGAGAAAGGTGAAGCGTATCCAACTAATTCGGGCATNACATTATTCCTAAAAAAANAAGTNGTACGATAGCAAAATCAAATTAGATCAAGCTAAGACAGCACAAAATTGAAAACTTCGAGTAAGATTATGATCGTTTTGGCAAAACGTGCTTTACGCTAACACGGAAGGGCGCCGCGATCAGACGATTTCATTATCTAAAACGAACATATCACAGATCGGGAAAAGCATGGCGGTGATGCGATCGACCGGACCTTCAGAGAAAATCCAAGTGCTACATGCGTACTGTTCTTCCTTTTGTTTGTGCCTAAAGATTCCACCTTGACAACGGAAAAGGATGAAACACCCCAGTTTATTTGGACACAGTTTGTGGCCTAATTTAGAATTTCGGAGATAAATGAATTATTTGTCTGAAGACATACACTGATTGGTATAAACGGCTTCCAAGATTTACCGAGCCACCAACGGAGAATTGATATGGGAAACTTTGTAATAAAGATAGCCATAGGTACTGTTGCCTTAGGCGCGCTTTACTATCAATTCTCTCCAATGCAAATTTGTCTACGAGGCGAACACGAGAATTTGACTGGCGATAAGCAGCCCAACACCGCTGAATATTGCTCACATTATGGGGTAAAGTGGTAATGGGGAGACATAGAGGCGCGTTTGACCCTACAAATCCAGAGCCTTATGAGCTTTCTCGTTCCAGAATCGAGACGTTTATCAAATGCAAAGCTTGTTTCTGGCTTCAGCAAATAAAACGAGTCTCTCCGCCCGAAATACCGTCTTTCACTATCAACACAACAACGGACATTTTGCTCAAAAGAGACGCTGACAAGCTGAGAGGTAAGTCCGCTTTGCCAATTTGGGAGGCTAACGGTCTGGGACACATTATTCCTTTTCAACATGAGCATTTGGAGAACTGGACCAATAGCCTTAATTACGGAAAAGACGACACCTATTTCAACTATGTGCACCCCGAAACCAATATCAAGCTTGGCGGCGGTCTTGATGACGTTTTTATAAATACTGAAAACGGTGAATTACACGTTGTTGATTACAAAAGCACCGCACAAGGAACGCGAAGCCCCGAGAATTACGTCACAAAGCCAGTTTCTATCGACGACCCCTGGAAGATTTCATATAAACGCCAAATCGATATGTATGTGTGGGTGATGCGAAATAAGGGTTATGACGTTTCGAATACTGGCTATTTCGTCTATGTCGACGCTCAGCATAGAGACAGATACGGTATGTTGACTGATTCAAACCCCACTATAGCTTGGATGAAGTTCGCGGCGTCCATTCTTCCTTACGAAGCGAACACAACTTGGGTAGAGCCGACTTTGTTAGACATAAAAAGATTTTTAGTTGAGCAAGAGACTTGCCCAGAACACACACCGATTGGAGATAATTACTCTGGTTGTGATCTTGGAAGGTATTTGGAGGCTGTAAATATTGCCCTGTCTTAAAATTCTGTTTGCGCCGGCTACGTTTCTCGTTAGGCTCACCATAAGTAATTATTCTGTATCGCCTCATGAGAATTGCATATATCGTCAACCCACCCAACTTGATTTAAATATATTTTTGGCATGAGATGCATTGAGGAGAATCATCAGTAATATTAACTGTGTTAGAGAGAATCAAATCCACAATAACGGTGGCTTTGATCGAACAGATTTAACCTATGTAAGGTTCATCAAAATTGCTGATACACGCATTACGAACATCAGGGATCGCTCCGGGACAGCGCAGGTAATGTGATCGGCTCAACCAATGAGAACGAGTTGCCTTCAAAATCAAATGTCTGGAAGAATCGTAATCAGCTTTCTGACCTAGCTGGCGACACGTCGAGCGTGATAGCGAGTCTCAAGATAGATAATGCTGACGATAATTTGCGACTGCCGAATCTCAACTTCATTAACAAAGATTCTTTTCACTTCTCTTGATATGGGAGTGGATAATAAATCAGGTGTGTCCTCAAACAAAGAATTTGACTAGATGAAACAATCTTCAGACGAGACAACAAAGGAGCTACCTTCCGCTGTTGATGATGCTGCCTCGGTCATCTTGGAATCAAAAAGAAAAGAACACTTTGTTACAAAAACTGCGCCGAAGGAGAAGAAGTTTTCTGTGAGGGGTTTAATAATTTTTGTTTCCTCTATTCTCGTGCCATTGGCATTTAGTGCGATTCTTCTGTATTTACTCTAGCGGCAAAAAAAGGATGAAACACCCCAGTGTATTGAGATAAGGTTTGTGCATGAGATCGCTAACTGAGTTTTATCGCTTATTAGTACTGTTCTGTGTTTTGGCTTTCACCTTTCCAGCGATTGCCGCATCTTCTTTGTCTGTTGATACCGATGGAGATGGGATAGAAGACAGTCAGGATGCCGATGATGACGGCGATGGTGTTTTGGACGAGGCAGATTTTGATCCAGTAAACTTTTTCTTAAGGAAAGATTCGGACTGTGACGGACTGGCTAATTATTACGACACTGACAAAGATAATGATGGCTTATTCGATTCCGAGCGTCTTCAAATTTTGGGAAGAAACACGACTGGCGGTGGTTCAGGCGTCAGACTAAAGCTTGCGGCTGACGTCCCAGATGGACAGCTAAACTTAAATTTTCGCATCGATGCATCGGAATGGGTCCACAAACAGGATTCTGGCGCGAACGAATGGGCGGAATACGGCTTAGAAATTCAACCTTGGATTGATGAGGTGCTGCGTCTTCTTGAAGAAAAGGGTGACATTGATTCATACAGCGCATTCGTCAGCTTTTTTAGCGTGGCGGAGTTCCTGGCTATACCTATCCCTGAGGAGGATGGCGGTGATTCCACACCGCTTGAAGCAGACCAGTGTCAAAGCGGACTGAATTCTGTCCATTCGGACAAAACGGTTATTGGTAGGATGTTCCTCCAAACAACGTCTAGCAGCAACAACGTCTCTTTCACACACATTATCAATAATTCGGATCAATCTCTCGAGTTTATTGGAACCATATATGGCAGCGATGGAACCCAGCTTGGCGGCAAGAATGTATCACTAAATGTTGATCAAATCCGTCCTGGAGGCAGATTGGTGCTTGCTTCTGAGACTTTAGAAGATATTTTTTTGATTGATCCTTGGACTGGGCCGGCAATGATTGAAGTGCGTGCCGCGAATAGTTTTCGTGTAATGACTCGGCTACGCTCTCCGAGCGGTTTAGTGAGCAACACCAACTGTGTGACAACAGATCAGGTAGATAATGTTTTAGGTTTCGACGAGAGTGACATGACTTATATTAGGTTCATCAACATCGGTGAAACGCCGATCACTAACATCAGAGGATCACTCCTCGACAGCTCAGGCAATGTAATCGGTTCAACTAATCCCATCCTGATTGATGAGTTGGCTGCAAAAGCTCATGTTTGGAAGAATCGAAACCAATTATCTGATCTGGCCGGAGATACGTGGAATGGAACAGCAAGTCTGAAGATCGAGAATGCCGATGATAATCTTCGATTATTGAACCTCAACTTCATCAACAACGAGACTTTCTTCAACTTCTCTTGCTATGAGAGTGGGCAGTGAAAATAGGCTAATCGCTCGTCCAGAGTCCTCATACTAGATAGCAGGAGTCCCAGATGGGAAAAGGGGAGTAGTAGAGTGCCAGTGAGTCTTCGATGGCAGCAACACGCTGCTTTGGTGGGCAGACTGGGTATTTAACGAGATGAAAGTTCGCGAGGCGAGGAGAAAGAAGAGCTTCTTTATGCTGTTGACGATGCTGCCTCGGTGATCTTGGAATCAAAAAGAAAAGAAGCCTTTGTAAGGAAAAATGCGTCAGTAGAAAAAAATCCTTCTGCAAAGAATTAAGAATTTCCGTTACTGCTACTCTCATTTTGGTTACATTTATTGTGATCGTTTTTAAATCGATGTGATCTGGGATTAGAATATCAAATCAAGACCTCCCAAAAATTTGGGGTAACATTGGTAATGGACGAGAAAACGCAAAATGAACTTCAGTAGACGCGGGGGAATCAATTCCATAAGCTAGTGAGGTTGACTGCATAATCTTAGCTCTGAAATTGATGTGACCCTCAAATAGACTTCGAAGGCTCGTGATTGTGTGAAGCGACGCTTATTTAACTTTAGGAGAGAAAGGTAGATTATGCTGCAGATAAGTAAATTTGAGATGCACAGCGGAGCCGACAGAAATCAGTTTGGAAACGCCGCGTTTAATCTTTGTAAGGCCGCGCGAGCGACTCCTGGGGTAGTCGACGCAAAATACTACTGGGTCAATGCAAATTGTATAGGATTTATTATTGATGCCGATCCAGGCGCTTGGGGTCCTGGAGCTGTATCGACTGCTGAAACCGCTAAGGCTTCTTTTGCGTTAGCCGACGTTTCCTCGCAGACTAGTAATGAGCATTGGATGGGAGCTAGAGAGGGAACCGAGAACTACAATCTAGCCCAATAGAGCAATTGGTTTCTAAACAGATATTAAAATGAGACGGTGATTTTTAAGGAGTTCCTGCAGGAGTTTTCGTCGTGACCGCGGAGAAAAATGAATTTTCCAGTTTCCTGAGATAAAGTTTGTGGATTTGCACCAAAACGATTGAACATTTGCCCCACCGGTGCTCCATTTCTATGGAAAGATCTACGGTAAATGCTAGTAGCTAATGTTAGTTATTCAAAGATATAGCGCCAGAAAGAGGGCTTTATATATTTCCTGTAATCCTTGGCTTGTAACGGTATGGCTTTTAGAGGAAAGATTTACACCATCATTCATAGCGTCATTCTGAGGCAGCACAGCGACAATCACCTAAGTTTTTTTAGGTCTGCGATCGCCCTTTAGAGAGCGTACTTTGCGTTTCCTCTCAGCGCGAAGTAAAGACCACCTACATATAAACTTACATGGAGATAATCTCTCAAAATCACATCCATTAAACTGTTGGGCATCATAATCCAGATCACGCCGGTAACTACGCATGTCATTGTGATACCACTGAATCGAGTTAATAAGTCAGCCAGGTCACTAAGTAGTCCATTGGTGAACAAAATACCCATGATTCCGCCCACAATTAGACCTACGGCAGACCCTACCTCTCCGTATGCAACAAACCACCATACGATGAAGGGCAGTCCGAATGCCTCGGCTGTTGTGTCGTTCACAGGAAATTTGCTCAGCCCTTGTTGGAGAAACATCACGGAGAGAGGAACTCTGAGCAAAAAAGTCGCAAAAGGCGCGGGGGCCTTTGGTATTTTCATCGCAAAAACTTGAGATTAGGCTGAATGAAAGTTGAGAATAACAGTAATTTGGACAAAAAAATTAAGTTTTCGATATGTCCAGAGAAAGACAAAAAATTTTAACGTGCTACTCGGGGTGCTTAACGTCTATTTTGGAGTAATCTGTTCCTTTCTGTCAGATTGGCATTTCAAGCAACACAATGAAGAGCAACGAGCTTGGTGCTTTAGAGAATACCGAAATGGCTGAATCACGGTGGTTATGAGGCTCTCGCTGGCCTTCTGTGACAAAGGGATATACGCATAGATCCCTTTGAGGCTGCGCCAATGACAGAGGAAAAAACGCAAGCTATTGGAGCCGGGGTTGACCCCGTTGTGCTAGGGATAAAAACTTACTCAGATGAGAATCCCAGAGTGAGTCTTTTTGAGATGAAGACTTTTGAAGAATTATTCTCAAAGCATCATGTAAAAAGGTCTATTTGGCAACACGTTCTTAATTCTATCAACAAGGGTATTTATCTCTTTGGGAATTTTTGATGCTTCAGGAGCGTCAGCTCGCACACGTTTGTAGTAGCGTCTCTTTGTTTCATTGCGCTTAAGCTGCAGATAATAGCCCCAGAAATCATTTTCGTATCGAAGATTGTGAAGCTCATCTACGGCATAGCGGTTATGCGGGTATTCATGCTCCTTCACTATTTCGCGCTTTCGCGTCTTCTGCATGCGAAGGGTCATTTAGTGGTAAACATTTGACATTAGTTACTCCCATTCTTCTGTTGGTGGCATTAGGTGCGGTTCTTATATATTTGCTCTGACCGCAGAAAAGGATGAAATACCCCAGTGTATTGAGATAAGGTTTGAGGATTAGTTCCTGAAAATGGGATGAGAGAACTCCGCGTGAGAATGGGATTGCCTGTATTTACTTAAACCTAAAAAAACTTAATTGGAAAAGCCA
>PARM01000051.1 GCA_002711495.1 Gammaproteobacteria bacterium | reverse complement strand
TTTGACCAAAAATTGATATTGAGCGGGATTTAAAAAGTTTCTCGTCTAAAAAATTGTTTGCCGAGCTAGGGTTAGCTGCATTTTCTTCATTCATCATCGATCCTTCGTTGAAGCTTTCTAATAATCCATCGACCTGAGAGAGTTAAAAAAAGTTCTCATATGTTAATAGATTTTCTTATCGGTCAAGCCGCGCCTTTTACTCTTGGTTTGCTGTTAAGCTCAAGTGATAGGAAGCCAAATCATGGCCGACTAATCCAGTCCTCGAGCAACATATGAAAGTGTCTAGGCTTGGATTCATTATAGTCGGCAAGCTGAAGGTTTTCCATCGCTGTTGCATGCATGCCTTGCTGAACCAGCGGTAAATTTCTAATGTCTTGATTGAAGACTTTAGCCAACATTCCCAACTCTGGGGCCTCTGTCCAGTCGTCATCTATTCCTAGCCAGTGAATTTCTCTNCAAGGTTCATATTCCCCATCCTCNGGAATCGGAGCAAGGTATATACATTCCATGATGCACTCTTCTGGGTTATTTCCATGAGGTCTGAACCGATAATTGATCTTGTTGAAGGAGCCCCAAGGATGAAAGTTCGGAAATAGGGTAAAAAAAATGCTGGTAAATTCTATATCTGCGATCTGATCTGCTATTGACGGAATAACCTCTTTCAGTGCCTCTCTCTGGATTTCCGCGGCAAGCACACGCGGATGAATCTTTTTGACATTTTTTTTTGNCTTCTCNGCAAAGGCTTTGTCAAGATCGGTTTGGGCCAACTGTGGCCCGCCAGCCCAATTCACAAGATGTGGGTTTACCTCCGTCAGATCACCCTCTATATATTTTGCATTAACGTCAAAACGTCCCCNTCTNCCATCGGGGCTAACTACTTCGACAAGGCCCTCCTCTATGCGCTCGTAAACNAAGCCGTTNAGAGGGTTTCTCAATCTCAATTTTCCATCTTCAGGAAGCGGAGGCCATTGNGGCATTCCNTCGCTTTCAAGCGCTCCGCATCGAATAGCTCTGGAATAATTACCGAACACATCATATTTTGTGTCGACGTCATGCGCTCCGCCCATAAGAATTTGCGGGTGAGTGGCGATAACATGATAGGACTCCATAAAGGCTTCATTTGCGGTTTTCCAATTACANGGGATTATCTTTGCTACATGAGCCTGCTTATACCTTTTCTCATAGGGGAGAAGTGTGAAATGTGATGGCAAATCTCCAAGGAAATCTTCAAACGGTTCGCAATCACGGTCGGGATTAATAAATATGTAGCGCCCCCATCTNCCTACTTTAGCCTCTGGAAGGGACTGTTCAGCGCGCTTGAGGTCAGGAAAATCCCATTGACACGGGATCTGCTTTAGCGAGCCGTCAATATTCCAAGCCCAACCGTGAAAGGGGCATCGTAATTCATCCGCTTGCTTTCCTCGGTTTTCCCTCAGTTTTCGGCCTCGGTGAAGGCACGCATTGTAAAATGCTTTGTATTCATCTTCGCCGCTTTTTACAATTAAAAACGATAGTCCTGCGATATCGTATGGGAGATAGTCTCCAATCTTTGGAAGATCATCTTCATGCGCAGCCATTTGCCAGACNCGTTTCCAGATTTTCTCAACCTCTAAATCGAAGAACTCTTTNGAATAATATCTCGTAACCGGAACGAAAGTGGGTCCNGGTTCTATTGGAGANTCCCTGCGAAATGATTCTGGAACCGGTCTAGATTCTTGGTCTAATAGCTTGTGGTAAGCNGGATCGATAGTNCGAACTGCCCTAGTTGCCATAATATACTTCCCTTCAACCAACATCTGAAAGATATACTTAGTTTAAANAAGGTTCAAATCTCATTTGTGATATCTTTTGCTCATTAATGAAATATTTCACTTGTTGGGTATAAGAAAACGAAAGCATTATATATGACCTTAAAGGTGGCTTAATTTTCTCTGCAGAGGGTCGGTTGGCTTTAGGTTACATTCTTTTGGGGGGATTAAATGGGTGTTAAAAAAGAGACAAGACTGGAAGTTAACGATATCTGGGAGGTAATGTTCACTCAGCGTGCTATACGGTATTGGGTGGAAGAGCCAGTTTCCAGAGAACTGATTGAAAGAGTTATAGAGGCAGCCTCCAAGGCTCCAAGTGGGTCGAACCATCAACCTTGGATATTCGTTGTTGCAGACAGAGATCCAGTGAAAACTCGCTTAGCCGAGGCGTTACGTGATTACTATGAAGAGGGACCCCTAAAGACTTTGGTTGAAAGTAGCCAAAAAACTGAAGATTCAAGTCAAAGATTAATGATGTCTGGGGCAGAGAATTTTTTCACCAATTTGAGGACTGCTCCAGCAATTATCATTCCTTGCTTATATAAGCTCTCATCTCCAACGTCGGAAATGAACACCCTGGCCGCTGGAAGTTCNATATATCTGGCGGTCCAGAATATGCTGCTTGCNGCCAGAGCATTAGGCCTAGGAACCTTGATGACGACAAGCCACTCTCTTATCGAAGAAGTAATTCGAGAAGTGTGTAGAATTCCCGAGGACGCGCAGCCAGCTGCNCTCATACCCATTGGTTTCCCCGCCGTTAAATTTGGCCCAACAAAAAGAAAACCTGTTCGAGACATAATTGTCTGGAATCAGTGGAAGTGATTTTGCCCACGTTTGATCAGCAGTCGTGGANGGCTTTATGCGATCAGGATCCCGAGTTTAAAATGTCGGTGAGGCATTGGAGCGGAGGGTTGAGGTTTATTATTGGTAAGGAAAAGTTAGAGCTGTTTCTGAAAGAAGGTGAAATTGTTTCGATAAATTCTAGTCCTGATCGGATCATAGAAATTTCGGGGGAAACAGACGTTTGGAGCAGACTTTTAGCTGCTAGGCCTCCTCGATTCCATAACGATGTTATCGCTAATCTTTCCGTGAGGGGCGGATTGTCGAGGAAGGCGGACAAAGTAGTTTTTGCCCAGTATTATTCAGCGCTTATGAGGTCAATCGAATTATTACGAGGAGAAACCTCAGAAAATGACATTGTGAGCCACGATNAACAAGAAACTCATTTCATAGAGGACGTGCGGGGNTCATATTTGCGACTTCCAATAGNTGGCAATATCTACAGGATNTACTATGAGGAAGTTGGAGATGGAATCCCGATGATGCTTCAACATACTGCGGGGGCTCATGGCAGTCAGTGGAGGCACCTGTATGAGAATACAGAAATCACAGATAGGTTTCGTTTAATTACATATGACTTACCCTTTCATGGAAAATCTTTACCGCCACCCTCAAAAAATTGGTGGGAACAAAAGCATAAATTNGATGGAGCTTTCCTTCGATCAGTACCCGTTCAATTATCAAAGGCCTTAACGCTAGACAGACCTGTTTTCATGGGGTGCTCGGTCGGGGGGCTCTTAGCGTTAGATTTAGCTCTTAATCATCCCGNGGAGTTTCGAGCTGTAATTTCGTTAGCCGGATCGNTTAAGATTGCTGGGAACACTAGCAATTTTTCGGAACTCGATCACCCCCAAGTAAATGGAGAGTATAAAGGTAGACTAATGGAGGGTATGACCTCCCCAGATTCGCCGAAAGCTTATAAAAAAGAGGTAGCCTTTATCTATTCTGGTGGGTGGGATCCATTATTTTTGGGCGATCTTCATTATTACATCGAAGAGTTTGATTTAACTCGTGATGCCTCTANGATTGANACTCAGAAAATCGCCGTTCACATTCTCTCTGGGGAATATGATTGGAGTAGCCCGGTTGAATCAGGTAGAGATGCTCACAAAATGATTCCTGGCTCGACCTGGTCAGAGATGAAGGGAATCGGTCATTTCCCTATGAGCGAGAATCCGAAGCTGTTTTTTAATTATTTAATGCCAATATTAGAGGATATTGTTCAAGCAAGTGAAGAGGAGAGAAGATGAGCAATTTTGAGGGAAAAGTAGTTGTTGTAACTGGAGCTGGCGGGGGGCTGGGTAAAGCGCATGCACTAGAATTTGCTCGCAGAGGTGCGAAAGTTGTTGTTAATGATTTAGGTGGGTCAGGGGATGGAGTTGGCTCTGGAGATGCAGCGGATACGGTCGTTGAACAAATACGCAAATCGGGTGGTGAAGCCATCGCTAATAAGGCCAGTGTCGCGGACAAAGCTGGCGCTCAATCAATTATTGATGATGCTATGAGCGCGTTCGGCACCATTGATGTGCTCGTCAACAATGCTGGAATACTCAGAGATAAAAGCTTTAAGAATATGGAAATGGCTGATTGGGATTTGGTTTTGGATGTCCATTTAAATGGGACGGCTTATGTTACCAAGGCAGCATGGCCGGTTATGTATGAGAAAAATTATGGACGAATAGTGCTTACAAGTTCTGTTTCGGGTATTTATGGCAATTTTGGCCAAGCAAATTACGGCGCTGCTAAAATGGGAATGCTTGGATTGATGAATGTGTTATGTATAGAGGGACTTTCAAAAAATATCAGAGTAAATGTGTTGGCCCCCGCTGCAGAAACTCGTTTAATCGCGACTATCCCTGGAGTTGACGTTAATCCAGATAATCCGTCTGAGGAAAGGCATCCGCAACTTGTAACCCCCTCGGTTCTTNTAATGTGCGATGAAGATGCTCCAACAGGCAGAGTGATTCACGCAGGAAATGGCGAGTTTTACTCGAGCGCGATATTCTCAAATGATCATATTACTTTGGGTAAAGANGTTACCTACGAAGAGCTTCTTAAGCACAAAGAGNAACTATTGGATATGTCTNGCAGCGTTGAGACGTCAGGACTCTTGAATTTNTTAAAGAAGTAAAGTTCATCAGGTCGACGGGANAAATAATGCGNTATACCGACATCGTTAAACCTTCAACTTTTGCAAATGACNCTTATTTNCAGGCGCTTTCCGCNGATATTAGAAAAAATGATCCTTTGGCTTGGATTGAAACAGAGTCCCACAAACCATTTTGGGTTGTGTCTAAACACTCAGATATTTTAGAGATTGAGCGTCAGAATGATAAATTTTTGAACACCGCTCAGTCGGTTCTGCAGACAAAGAAAGTTGAAAAGCAAATNGAAGAATCAGGGCAGGGCCAGCTATTGAGAACTCTCATCCACATGGATGAACCGGATCATAAGAAATTCAGGGCTCTAACGAAAGAATGGTTTATGCCTATCAATCTTCGAAAAATTGAAGCACGCATAAAAGATCTCGCTAAAAAAACCGTTGATCACATGCGCGAAATGGGAGGGGAGCTGGACTTTGTAAGTGATGTTGCTGTTTGGTTCCCGTTGAGAGTGATAATGATGATTTTGGGCGTGCCGCCTCAGGATGAGCCGCTCATGTTGAAGCTCACGCAAGAACTGTTCGGTGCCGAGGATCCCGACTTACAGAGAAAAGCCGTTTCGGAAGAAGATCGCATGCAAACTATTATGGAATTCTTTGCTTATTTTTCTGCAATGACTGAAGATCGACGAAAAAGGCCTGGCGATGATGTGGCTTCGGTGATCGCCAATGCGACTGTGGATGGGAAACAGATCGGTGATCTTGAAGCAATGTCCTATTACATAATCATTGCCACTGCAGGGCACGATACAACCAGCTCTGCAGCTGCAGGAGGACTACAAGCTCTAGCATCGTCTCCCCTAGAATTAAAAAAGATGATTGATGATCCTTCGATTTCTAATCTGGCAGTTGAAGAGGCCATAAGATGGGTTAGTCCTGTAAAGCATTTTATGAGATACGCGACTGAGAATTACTCGCTTCGAAACAAAGAAATTAAAATCGGGGACGCGCTAATGATGCTTTACCCTTCNGGCAACAGAGATGAGGAGGTTTTCCAAAAGCCTCAGAACTTTATTGCAGACAGGAAGCCCAATAGGCATCTTGCTTTTGGTTTTGGCGCGCATCACTGTCTGGGTAATCTTNTAGCGAAGCTTGAATTAAAGTTTTTATACGAGGAATTATTCTCCAGAATAAAAAATATCGAGTTAGCTGGCGAGGCTGAGCTCGTGCACTCAAATTTTGTAAGTGGTCTAAAAACNCTTCCTATAAGAGTGTCTCTCAAATAACTCACAANTCTCCATNCCTTNTGCGCGTTGCTGAGCGTTTTTTTTATTGCTATGGNCTNNNATNTGTATGTATTATATGACCATAGTCATGACCATGGTTTTATATGAAAGAGATCAAAGCATCGATATTTAAAGCAAAATGTTTGGGGTTAATGGACGAGGTCGCCTCCTCCGGAGAGGCAATTGTTGTTACAAAAAATGGGAAACCTGTCTCTAAATTAGTTCCAATTAAAATCAGGCCGAAGGAGTTGTTCGGGTTTCATAAAGACTCTTGGGGACTGATCGATCAGGATGCGATTGGGGGAGTTAAAAGCCCTCCAATTAAAAGATAGCTACCGCGATGGTGCTGCTAGATACGGTTAGCTTGCTAATGCTTGATTCTGGATCAAATCTNTTGGGCGTGAGAGCAAGGCAGCTAATAAAAAAAGCATACCAGCGCGATGAGCTANGCGTTTCTGCTGCCAGCTTCATGCAAGTTNGTTTGTGGGAAAGTGAAAAACGGATTCGATATTCGGGGGACCTAAGGCAATGGCGGCTAGAACTGCTTAGTGCTGGGATATTAGAACATCCTGCGGACGGAATAATTTTTATGAATTCCCTGGGTTCNGAGGGAATCTCGGAAAGTTTGTTCAGAAATATTATCTTGGCTACCGCAGCGAGACTCGGTGGCAAGCTTGTGACAGTGGATAATATTGCATTGCGGAAAAAAAATTTTAACTCGGTTAATGCAAAAAAATGAGAAGAAAAAAAGGTCTGAGTTTATCCTGTTTTTTCATGGTAGCTATTTCTATACCCGCTGTTGCGGGAAACGAAAAAAAACGACCGATCTTCCTCGACGATATGCAGNAGGTAACTCAGGCTGAGAGGCTCTTNTCCGAGGTGGTTTTATTTAAAAGGAAAGTTGATCAATGCCTAATGTCAGGAATCGCACGCGCGCAGGATTGCACCTGTCTCTATCCGGTCAGGCTTAACTCAATGAAGCGGGTTCTTGGAAATTCACTTGCTAATTATCCAGATTGGGACGAGAGAACGATACTTTGGTGGGCCACAGGGTCAGGAAAACCCCTCAATATCCATCTTGGTAGAGTCGCAGCATGGACAAAAAAAGTGTGCGCTGATCTGGCTTACATTAACCCCTAAGNACTCAAAGTTAAGTTCTANATAATAANAATCCTCGTTGAGAAAAAACGTTTGCAACCATGCCGCGAGATAATTAACTTGGATAGGACAAAATCTTTTTTTATGGGGATGAAATGGCGATATACGATAACCTATTTGTTCCGCTTCAAATCGGAAGTGTNNNAATAAAGAACCGAATAGTTCGGTCGCCCCATGGGACAGGACTCAGTGGAGAAGATTTGATCTCTTATCACGAAGCTAGAGCGCAGGGTGGAGTAGGCATGTCAACAATTCAAGCCACTGGCGTTCATAGCGGAGCACCTTCAGGAATACCGATCTACTCAGACGAATGCGTTCCATTTCTATCAAAAATGACCGATCGTTTGAGACGTCATGATATGAAACTTTTCATCCAACTNTATCATCCGGGTGCAAGCGTCCAAGGTATGGCAGAAAACTGGTCTGCTAGTCCGATCCCTAATCCGATGTCTGGTNTGATTCCNATAGAGATGACAAAANGTATGATTGATGATGTGATCTTAAGTTTCGCCAGCGCGGCGAAGAGAGCAAGAGATTCCGGATTGGATGGCATTGATGTTCATGCTTCGAGCGGGTATTTGATCCATGAATTTTTATCTCCTGCGTTAAACAAACGGACTGATGAGTATGGAGGAACCCTAGAAAACCGAATGAGATTTCTCAACGAAGTCCTCGAAGCGATAAGAGCGGAAATTAGAAATGACATTGCCGTTGGGGTAAGGCTTCCAAACGAGGATTATGTGCCTGGTGGATTGACGGCTCAAATGAACGCGGAAATAGCGAAACAAATCCAAAAAGTGTCTGATTATATCTCTTTACATATGGGTGCTTATTGGCGATTTCACAAATTAATTGCTCCTTCGGATGATCCGTTAGGGCTAGAGATGGAAGCTAACAACCAAATAACGCCTTTTTTGACTAAGCCGGTCATGGTTACTGGAAGGATTATGACGCTTGATCATGCAAGTGCTTTGATCGCGAGTGGAGAGGCAGACATGGTTTCAATGGTAAGAGCCTTGATTGCCGATCCGAATTTAGTGAATAAAGCTAGGGCGGGATCCGAGCGAAAAATAAGGCCGTGTATCGGTTCGAACATGGGTTGTGTGGGGCAGTTGATGACAAAAGGGAGACTCGGTTGCGTAGTAAACAGTGCTGCGGGGAGGGAACGAACGATCCCTTTCGAAGTTCAGGAGAAAGCAGATGTGGAGAAGAAGATACTGGTTGTAGGTGGAGGACCTGCTGGACTTGAATTTGCAAGAACNGCCGCCATGCGCGGACATAAAGTCGAGTTGCATGATGCAATGAGCAGGTTAGGTGGCCAAGNACTNATNGCCTCTTCCGCGCCCCATAGAGCAGANATAGGGGCAATAACTGATTGGCTCTCGAATGAATTAGAGTCTCTCGGGGTAGAAGTTCATTTGAACTCTCTTGTAGATGAGGAGTTAGTGGCGAGGGTCAATCCAGATGAAGTTGTTGTGGCCGCGGGTTCNATGCCAAATCCTGACGGATTCCAACAGTCGACCCCGGCGTCTGAGATCAAAGGATTCAACTTGTCGCANGTCTACTCACCTTGGGACGTTTTGGGTTTTGGTAAAGTCACAAACGTCATCGGCCCGGCTGTTGTTTATGACGATACCGGAACTTTTGAAGCTATTTCCGTTGTTGATATCCTCCTAGAGAAAGGGTTAAAGGTGACAATGGTGAGTCGGAGCGATTCAGTTGGCGCTTGTTTGCCCTACCCGCCGGTAACCGCTGGGGCAGCGAGAGAGCGCCTGTATTCGGGAGATTTCGATTTTGTAGGTGGCCATTATCTTTTAGCTATAGAGGAGGANCAGGTTGAAATCGGAGTTATGTTCACTAAGAGAACTAAAAAGATTGATGCTAAAACTGTTGTGTTTGTCGGGCATAATTCGCCAAATAGAGAGTTGTGGGTCTCTTTGCAGGGGAATGGCCCGGAAATTCACATGATTGGAGACGTGAGAGGNCACAATAGTATAATGTCTGCAATTCATGCAGGGAACAGTCTGGGCCGCTCGATTTAGTGTTAACTGGCTAAAATAGTTACGCCGCTTATCCCCGGCGCTCCATATACGTGCGTGTAAGCAACCNTGGGCTCATTGGGTACCTGTCTCGCGCCAGCATCACCTCGCAACTGAAGTACGTTTTCATAAACTTGCCGAAGTCCTGAGGCTCCNATTGGCTCTCCATTGGCAATACAGCCCCCGTCAGTATTGATGGGAAGACGACCATNTATCTCTGTCTCCCCCTTTCTCAGCATGTCTTCCTGCTCTCCATCTTCGCAGAAACCATTTTCAGCCATATGCATAATCTCTGCGCCAGACTCCGTATCTTGAAGCTGAGCGACGTCGACATCCTCAGGACCAATTCCAGCTTTCTCAAAAGCCGCGACTGAAGCATCGNCGGTCGGACCCACATTTTCCTCTTTCGGTAGCCATGACGACTTGACTTCAAAACTGCCAAACCTTCGAGACCTCATTACTGCGGCCTTGAGGAATATTGGCTTGCTTGTGTACTTTCTTGCCTCCGTTGCTCGGCATAGGACCATAGCGACTCCGCCCTCACCCGGTGAGCAAAACATGTATTGGGTAAGTGGGTACGCCAGCATTTTCGATTGCAAAACCTGGTCTGCGGTGAACGCTTCCTTTCGCCAGGCCATAGGGTTAAGGGAGCCATTCCTTGTCGCTTTAGCCGCTACAAGCGCCAGCGCCCTGTGTGAAATCCCATATTTGTTCATATATCGGTTAATTTTAATCGAAAAAAACTGTGGATTTATCGCCATACCGCTGCCGCCATACCAGTCGAGGCCTCCATTTACTGGATGAACCGGCTCATCGCTAGAGAAAGCTCCTCTGGGATGTTTATCAAAACCTATAGCAATTCCTATGTCGTATGCACCTGAGGTTATAGCATTATAGGCCGTAGAGAGCGCAGTGCCCCCGGTCGCGCATCCGTTGGCAACGTTTGTGAATTGGAGCCCAGTAAGGCCAAGCATTGATACCATTTTATCCGGATTGCCGGCAGCCGCGCTGCCGCCTACCGCAAACTCCATGTCAGACCATTCCAAACCAGCATCTTTGCATGCTGCCCTTACGGCGACTGCACCCTGTTCCATTCCTGTAACGCCGTCATGCCTTCCGAACGGGTGCATCCCTATNCCAATTATGGCTACTTCACTCATTGAAGCTCTCCTTTTATCTATTCTGTTCAATTGGCGAAAAAGCGTAAGTCATTACTTTTTCACCACGGCCGTTGGTATAGAGGTGCTCGAGCTCTAGTTCCATTTCCATGCCCTCTGAAAGTTTTGCCGGTTCGTTCTCTGTAAGTCGAGTTTCTATGATTAGCTCTGGCAGTTCTACATACCCTACCCCAAAAGACTTGAACTTCTCAGGATCNTTTTCTCCAAGATATGGGGGGGATTTTGGAGGGAATGCTTGGACCGTCCATGCCCACAAGGTGCCTCTATTACCCAACCTGACGCTATCGATGTCTGTGGATGCACATTTTGGGCATCCTGGCATTATTGGGAAGGTGTGATTGCCACAATTCCTGCATTTCCCACCTGATAGAAACGGTCTTCCGTCCGAGATAGTCAAAACAAATTCGTTAATCGAAACTNCGTCTTTCATGAAATGCTTTTATAAAAANGGTTGTGTCGTTATACATNAGTCTGATAAAGGATTAAATACCTAAATCTGTNAATTGGTCTCTCTTTGGACACCTTATTTTGGTCNGATTGCAGATTAGAGGAAGCAGAGTAGAATGGAGNTGGAAAGCAGATNAATTATTTGAAANCATGTATGAGTTTTATNCTCTCTGACGACCAAGAAGCAATAAAAGATTCGGTTAAGAAGATATGTGACCAATTTTCTCCGAATTATTGGCGAGATCAAGACAAAGCCGGTGAATTCCCCGAAGACTTCGTGAAGGCGATCACTGATGGAGGTTGGCTTGGGATAGCAATGCCAGAAGAATATGGAGGGGCGGGTCTAGGGATAATGGAAGCGGCTGTGCTAGCGCACACTATTTCTAATTCCGGGGCTGGATTCTCTGGTGCATCTGCAATTCATCTAAATCTCTTTGGGCCTCATCCTATTGTCGTTTTTGGAACCGAGGAGCAAAAAAAACGATTTTTGCCCCCTTTGATCAAAGGGGAAGACAGAGCTTGCTTTGCCGTAACAGAACCTGATTCCGGACTTAACACCATGGCGTTGAACACGGAAGCNGTNCGAGATGGGGATAACTATNTTATCAACGGCANAAAACTCTGGACAACCACTGCTCAAACTGCGAACAAAATTTTGTTGATAACACGCACCACGTCAGCTGTTTCTGATTCACCTCAGAGCAAGGGTTTGACCCTATTTTACACAGACCTAAATCGTGATCAGATCGAAGTGCGCGAAATTGAGAAGATGGGACGAGGAGCCGTGGACTCAAATTCGTTGTTCATTGANGAGTTGGTTGTGCCGGCCACAGATAGGATTGGGGAAGAGGGTGAAGGATGGAAGTGTCTGTTGCATGGGATAAACCCGGAGCGTATTTTGATTGCTGCTGAAGCGGTAGGCCTTGGACAAGCCGCGCTTGAACGAGCCTCGCTGTATGCGAGGGAGAGGGTAGTCTTCGATCGGCCCATAGGGAAAAATCAGGCGATCCAGCACCCCTTAGCTGTTAACTGGATGGAGCTCCAAGCCGCGCTTGGGATGGTATACAAAGCTGCNTCCTTGTATGACCAAGGAAAAGATTGCGCTCTTGAAGCTAATNCGGCGAAATACCTTGCGGCGGAGGCAGGGCTGTCTGCCTGCCAGCAGGCAGTGCGTGTTCATGGGGGGATGGGTTACGCAAAAGAATATCATGTTGAGAGATATTTAAGAGAGATAATGATTTCGGTAGTTGCGCCTGTTAGCCAAGAAATGATCAAGTCTTTTGTCGCAGANAAAGCCCTCTTTCAAATGAAGAGTTACTGATGGAGTACGAGGACTACCAATATCTCCGTTTTGAAAGACAAGGAAAGGGGATTATCCTTGTAAAAATCGATCGGCCAGAAGTGTTGAACGCCACTAACGCTAAACTCCATAATGAATTGACCTGCGTCTGGAGCACTTTGGAGAGGGATCATTTAACAAATGTTGTGGTAATAACAGGGGAGGGCAACAAGGCATTTTCGGCGGGTGGTGACATCGAGCTGATTGAGGGAATGATTGGAAATAGCAAAGAAATATCGAGGATTCAAACCGAAGCTCGTGATCTTGTGTACAACATTTTAGCTTTTGAAAAACCCATCATTTCTGCCATAAATGGTGTGGCGGTTGGTGCAGGTCTCGCAGTCGCTTTGCTCGCCGATATCAGTNTTATGAATGAGGATGCCAGACTAAGTGATGGCCATACTAAATTAGGAGTGGGCGCTGGAGATCACGCTGCTATTATCTGGCCTCTCCTTTGCGGGATGGCAAAAGCAAAATATTATCTTATGACCGCGGATTTTATTTCGGGTAGTGAGGCTGANCGACTTGGTTTAGTGACATTTAGTAAACCATGGGATCAGGTCCTTCCNTGCGCGCTTGAGATCGCAGATAAGTTGGCGAGAGGCAGTCAACCAGCGATTAGAGGAACAAAGCAAACGCTTAATGGGTGGCTAAAGCAAGCATCGCCCATCTTCGAGGATTCTCTGAGAATGGAAATGTTCGGCTTTTTAGGAAAAGACGCTGAAGAGGGATTGTCTGCACTTAAAGAGAAGAGAGTCCCTAAATTTTCTTCAGCGGTGCTTTACTCGAATCAGTCAAATGAGGATGGTTAGATTGTNGCAAATGGGTATTTNAAACAGTGCTACTAAAGGATTACCCCCTCGTTCCTTAGCAGATTTAGGTCCGATTCCTTGAGTTTTAAAAACTCTTTGAGCACTGTCTCAGTGTCTTCGCCTAGCTGGCCAGCTAGCTTGAGNTCAGGTGGCTTAAGATCGTCAAAACGAATGGGTGTTTTGAAAAAGGAAAATTCTTCGGTCTCATCAATTTTTTTCTTTTCGAGCGAACCTCTCTCGAGCATGTGCTCATCATCGATTGCCTCGGGGATAGTTTGCACCGGCGCGCAAATCACTCCATGTTCTTGTGCGACTCGAAAAATTTCTTTTCGCTCAAGATTCATCGTCCAGTTGGTTACTATCTCGTCGACGAGATCTATATTTTTGGCTCTGAATCGGGCCTTTGAAAAACGAGGATCCTCTTTCAATTCAGGTTTTTTCATTGCATCGCATATTCTTCTCCAATGGCCCTCTCGAACGCATATGATTGCTACGTGTCCGTCTTTTGCTTGGTAAACGTTGTACGGTGAGATCGCTTTGGCGGGGTGCCTCGATCCTGCGCGTGGCAATTCTCTTCCCAAACCGTAGAAAGATCCGATAGCGGTTGAGAGCGTTGGAAACGCACAATCTTGCATAGAGATGTCGATGACTGATCCTTTTCCAAAGGCTTCTCTATTAAAAAGAGCCGTGACTATCCCTGCATACAAATGGACCCCTGCCAAAAAATCTATATAGGCTGCAGCTGTTTTAAGAGGCGGACCGTTTTCCTCTCCNGTCACTGACATTGCTCCTGAAATTGCTTGGAGCGTGATGTCCATCCCAAGGAAATCCCTATACGGACCGTTAGACGAGCCGTAGCCTGTTCCCATTGCATAGATCAGTCTCCGGTTGATTTTGAGCAAATCTGATGGACCCAACTCATATTTCTCTAAAGTTCCTGGCGCGAAGTTCTGTAAAACTACGTCAACTTCCCTCACCAATGCTCGGACCATTTCTCTTCCAGAGCTTTTTTTAAGATCTATTGCGATGCACTCTTTGTTCGAATTGAGATTATTGAAGGGATAAAACGCCGCGTCTTTTCTGCTTTTTGGCCGAAGTGTTTCTCCTAGCAGGGATTCAACTTTTATGACTCTTGCCCCAGCCTGAGAGAGAAGAAATCCACAATACGGCCCGTTATAGACTTGCCCAAAATCTAAAACTTTAACGCCCTCTAGAGGTTGTTTCATTTCTACATTCAGTAGAGCTTCCCATTGAGGGAAGCCTACTTAAACAATAGTGTTGCTATTTTTAAAGCTGCATTGATTTGAGTTCGGTGAATTCGGTTAATCCATGGGGACCAAGCTCGCGGCCAATTCCTGACTGTTTGTAGCCCCCAAACGGAGCGGCTACATTAAATGAGCCCCCATTTACCGAGACTTGACCGGTTCGCATTTTTTTCGCAACTCGCCTCGCTCGTTCATCGTCACCAGACCAAACCGCGCCCGAGAGACCGAATATGCTATCGTTGGCAATTTCTATGGCCTCTTCCTCGGTGTCGTAAGGAATTATCGCTAAGACTGGCCCGAAAATTTCTTCCTGTGCTATAACCATATCGTTTTTTACGTCGGAAAAAATAGTTGGCTGAACAAAGTAACCAGTATTTCTTCCCTCGGGAGGTGTTGTTCCGCCGGTAACTAATGTCGCACCTTCTTCGATCCCTTTTTCTATGTAACCAACTACAGTGTCAAGCTGTGATTTTGATGCTACAGGTCCCATAACCGCTCCCTCTTCGAAGGCGCCGCCGACTTTTACTGATTCTGCTGCTGCTTTGGCCGCAGCCACCGCTTCATCTTGTTTCTCTCTTGGGACGATTAGCCTTGAGAGGGCCGCGCATACTTGCCCGCTATTCATACATATGCTCCCGCCCGCTGCGCCTGCTGCTTTTGCGACATCGGCATCGTCCAAGACTACGGAGGCTGATTTCCCGCCTAGTTCAAGACCCACACGTTTTACTGTTTCCGCGGCTAACGCTGCTACCCTCCTTCCAGCTTCAGTAGAGCCAGTGAGAGAAACTAGATCAACGTCGGGATGTGTGCACATTGTTTCTCCTACTGTTCTTCCCGGCCCGGTTACTAAGTTAAATACGCCAGAGGGAAACCCACACTCATCAATAAGTTCTGCGAAGAAGTAAGCCGTAAGGGGCGTGTCTGAACTGGGTTTTACGATCATAGTGCAACCTGCCGCCAGTGCCGGCATCACTTTCGCTACGATCTGATGCAAAGGGAAATTCCAAGGAGTGATAAATGCACAAACGCCCACAGGTTCTTTTATTACAACAGAATTACCGAGTTGTTCCTCTTTTTCCATTTCGTACGGAATGTCAACGTAGGAGCCCACTACGCCCATGCCCATGCCTCCATGAACAGCTACGCTTGTCTGAAGAGGTGTCCCTAGTTCAAGAGCGCAGAGCTCACCAATCTTTTGGGCATTTTCGTTAATCTTTCCCGAGAGCTTTTTAATTAAATCTGATCTCATCGCGGCAGAGCTCTCACCCCAGGTCTTAAAGGCTTCCTTGGCTGCAGCTACCGCCGCGTTTACGTCCGCGTCGTTACCACAGGGCACCTCTCCACAGATCTCTTCCGTAGACGGGTTAATTACTTGTATTTTTTCCGTGCCTTTCGATTCAATCCACTGACCATTGATATATAGTTTTTCGTGAATATGCATTTGACTCCCTCAATTTCACTAAATTATTTTTCGATGGTCAGATAGAATCATAACTCGGGCGTTTCCGCAATGGGGTCAGTATGTGGTTTAAAAGAAGAGCTGCCTTTGGAAACCAGGGAAATAGGAATTATTAATAAAAAGAGGTCACGCGAGTCAGTTTTGGAGTCGTCACTTAACATCGCCGTGATTGGAGCCGGTATTGGAGGACTTGCAGCCGCGCTGTGTCTTGAAAAAAAAGGTTTCAAAATCACAATATTTGAAAAATCAGATTTGACGGGAGAACTCGGTGCGGGGATCCAGTTAAGCCCGAACCCTCTCAAAATTCTATTTAACTTGGGTATCGAGCACTCGCTTCGATATCACGCCTTTATGCCTGAGTTCATCTCAATACGCGATTGGGAAAAAGGTCGATTAATTATGGAAACCCCGCTTAATCCCGAGTCTCAGCAGAGCTATGGATATCCCTATTTGCACATTCATAGGGCGGATTTGATTAATGTAATGCTAGGCTCTATAAGAGAGAAAAGCCTGATTTCTTTGCGAACAATGAGTGAGGTAGTAGAAGTGAATGAAATGGCCTCAAAATGTATCGTCACGTTAAAAACCGGTTCCAAGCAATCCTTTGACTTAGTCATTGGCGCTGACGGAATTAATTCTCAAGTAGCTTTTAATTTAAACAGTGAGGTGAAACCAAAATATTCGGGTAACGTTGCTTGGCGAGCATTGGTGCCAAGGAGCAACTTGTCAGATGATTTGATCCACGAGAATGCATCTCTTTGGTTAGGACCCAGAAAACATTTCGTCCACTACAAAGTAAGAAAAGGAGATCTAGTAAATTGTATTGGTATCTCAGAGTCCTATGGCTGGAGAAAAGAATCTTGGATCGAGAGAGCTGACATTGAAGAATTCAAAGTCGAATTTAACGGTTGGGATCCAAGGCTTCGAAAATTAATCGAAAGCGTCGACCAAACCACCGTGTATAAGTGGGCTCTTTATCGGAGGCCGATGATCAAAAAATGGCACACGGATCGTCAAGTTTTGTTAGGTGACTCATGCCACGCAATATTACCATTTCTAGCTCAGGGAGCCGCTTTGGCGATTGAGGATGCTGCGGTTTTAGCTAATTGTCTCTCAGAAGAACAAGACATTAAAAACGCTTTTTCATCTTACCAAAGACTGAGAGAGAGAAGGGTGAGTTGGGTTCAGTTTATGTCTAATGCTAACGCCCACAGCTTTCACTGTAGTGAGCAATTGGCTCCATTAAGAAACTTTCTCTTAAAGCGTTTCTCAGGGCCCGCCTTAGATCGCCTATATAGATATGAAGCAATGTCTCAGGGGCTAACTCCATGAGCGGTCCCGCTATTCTTTTTTTAATTACGAGGTGACTTTTCGAGTTTGCTCAAAAAGAGGAAAAGTAAGAAATAGATCGAAGCTGCGAACAAATAGGTAGCCGTAGGGCTGAATTGGTAGATCGCGCCGCCTATTAGCGGGCCTATAGTGAAGCCTAGTGGACCGCAGGATGATGCTAAGCCGGCTACTGCGCCTTGGTTCTCTGCTGGCACTGCTAAAGACGCCCCGGCCATTAAACCGGGCGCTGCTAATCCCATTCCAAGCCCCATTATTCCAAACGCCACAGTGAGGGGCAGCCTTGTTTCAGAGAATGCCATAAGAATAAAGGCTAGGATCAGTATTGGCATCGCGATTTGAATCAAGGCAATTGGTTCGATTTTTATTCGCTGAACAATGAATACTTGAGAGGCAAGAGCGCTGATCGCCGATAATACGAGAGCAGACCCAAAAACTGCGCTAGTTTCCGCTGTCGTCAACGCCAGCGAATCTTGAAATTTAAATCCCATTGTTTGTTGGACGATAGCGAAGCCAGTAAATAAAGCGACTCCNGCTNTNATANAGGGGAGAATTCTGCTATCCGAGTATCGCAGTTTTTCGATGTTTTGGCTTTTTTCTCTTCCTCTGGGTGAAGGCGGCAAAAATCTTAGCGCGAAGAGTCCATTCAAGAATGCCAAACAACCTACCAACCAGAGAGGTAGGAGTAAGGAAATAATTGCTAATCCGCTGAGTGCTGGGCCAACAATAGACCCCAAATTGTTTGCGGCGCCTGCTGCTCCCATCCCTTTGGTTCTAGATCCAATGTCAGTGATATCTGCCATGTANGCAGTTGCTGCGGGCATCGCAGCCGACATAATTGATGCGTGACAGATGCGAGCCAGGAGCAAGGCAAAAAACAAGGACAGCCCTGATAATTTTGCAGAGAGNCCAAGCTCTAATATGACGTTAAACAGAAAAGTGCCAACCGAAAAACCGAAGACTCCGATCAATATGATGGGTTTTCTGCCTAGCCGATCGCTTAAGCGGCCCCACCGCGGTGTCGCTAAAAAAACGGTAAGTGAAGAGACCGCGATAATGCTAGTGATCTGTAATTCATTCAGTCCNAGCTGTCGGCCCACGGGGGTAAGAACAGGGAACAGCACAGAGAACCCCACCCCCATCACGGTCAAACAAGCGAGAAGGGTTCTACGTGATCTAGTCGTTTGCAACTNAAAAACTCTTTAGCTTTATNTTTTTATTAGTGCGAAGAAATCTATTGGTTTTCTAGATCAGACTCGCTCTATTATAATTGCTGGAGNCATCCCTCCCCCGGTGCACATTGTTATCAGACCGGTATTAAGATCTCTTCTTTCGAGTTCGTCTAAAACTGTCCCAATCAGCATCGATCCGGTTGCTCCGATTGGATGTCCCAAAGCCATTGCGCCGCCGTTAACATTGACCTTATTCATATCTAAATCTAAGTCCCGAATGAACTTCGCCGCAACAACGCTAAAGGCCTCATTCACCTCGAACAGGTCAATGTCGTTGAGTGTCATGCCGGCTCTTGCCAACACTTTTTTAGCAGCAGGAACAGGTTCGTTAAGCATCAAAGTTGGGCTCCCGCCAACTGTTGCAATGGCTTTTACCTTCGCACGGGGTTTCCAACCGACTTGATCTGCGTATTCCTTGGTAGCCATTATCAGAGCCGCAGCGCCGTCGACTACCCCCGAAGAATTACCAGCGTGATGAACATGGTTAATTTTCATGTCNGGNTACGCTCTTTTCACTANTTGATCAAAGGTTTCGCCAGTATCATCAACCGGGATATTCATAAACTTATCAAANACAGTATCAAGATTNCTAAGTGATTCTAGGGTTGTGCCTGGTCTTGGAAACTCCTCTCTATCAAGTGCGATTGAACCATCATCATTCTTAACCGTAATCAGGCTTTTATCAAAATGACCATTTTCAATGGCGAACTTAGCTCGTCTCTGGCTTTCTACCGCGAGGGCATCTACTTCTTCTCGAGAATATCCATCGATAGTGGCGATCATGTCAGCACAAATTCCTTGATGCGGTTGGGGATGAAGATCGCGCAAGTGCAAATTACTGCCATCAACAGTTCTATTATTGTCCGCTCTAGGAACGGTGGGAGTGTATGACATCATTTCGACCCCTCCAGCGACGCAGAGATCATCCATACCGCTCATTAGGTTCGCGGCTGCGATGTTTACAGATGTAATTCCGGATCCACAAAATCTATCGAGGGTCATCCCACACGCTTTGTCACTCCAACCAGCATCCAAAGCAGCCATTCGNCCTACACAGAATCCTTGCTTGCCTACTTGGGAAGAACAGGCCACCACAACATCATCGATATCGTCCGTGTTTAGATTGTTGCGTTTCTGTATCTCTTCAAAGACTTTAGCCAAAAGCCGTCCCGGGTGAAACTCGGTCAGAGCCCCTTTCCCTTGTTTACCNATTCCTCTCGGGGTTCTTGCCGCATCTATAATGTAAGNGTCTGCCATGTCGGTCTCCTCAAAAATTTAGCTTTGTTTTATGGTTTTTAGAAATATATAGACGCCGTGAATACCTTTTAATTCGATCAGGGAAGACCTAATCAAAAATCAAATAACCAGACGATTTTTCATATAAGACTAAGCAACTCTTTTCCCTAAGGCGATTCTATAGAAAACTGGGACTGCAAACAAAGTAAGTATTGTTGCGAACGCTAGACCGCTCATAATTGACACTGCCATCTCTCGAAAAAAAGCATCGGTTAAGAGAGGTGACATTCCAAATATGGTAGTCAGTGCAGCTAGCATAACTGGCCTTAGACGGCTCAAGCTCGCAATTTCCAANGTAAAAAGACTTGCCTCGCCCTCAGATAATCTTTTGTCAATTTCGTCCACCAGAATAATACAATTTTTAATTAGCATTCCAGCAAGGCTCAAGATTCCAAGAAAAGATGGGAATGTTAACGGTAGGTTAGTGATCAACAATCCTATTGCTACACCGCATAGAACCATAGGAACGGTAAGCCAAATAACAATGGGCTGTTTCAGCGACCCGAACATCAGAATAGTTACGAAAAACATCAGGCAAAACGCCAGAGGAATGCGCTCCCCCAAAGACTCGTACGCCATTTTATTGCTTTCGAATTCACCACCCCATTCGCGTGCGTACCCAAAGGGTAATTCGATACTCTCGATCTCTTTTCTAATGTTTTTGAAGTATTCATTTACATTATGTCCTTTGGGTTGATTCGCCTGAACCGTAAGTGTNCGAATACCATCCCTTCTATAAATNGTCGTGTTCTCGGACTCGAGCTTGAACTCATTGACTAATTGATTTATCGGAACGTAATTNCTNTGGGTCTCGCTCCAGGCGCTTTTGTTTTGCATACCAGCNATATTTTGTCTTTCCAGGGCAGGCGCCCTCGCGACTATTGGTAAAATTTTGTCACCATCTCTAATCATTCCAACGGTGAGCCCAAGTGTATTGTAGGCAAGCGAATTGGCTAGGTCTTGTTTTGTAATCCCAGACATTCTTGCTTTCTCCTCATTAAATGCAGGGACTAGTTGCAGGGATTGAGGTCTCCAATCTGTTTTTCTATCAATTAATTCATGCTTCAAGAAGATGGCCGAGGTTTCCTCAGATAACTTTCTGAGAACTTTGATATCTGGTCCCGAGTACCGCATTTCTATTTTGCTGCCTCCTCCAGGCGAAAATTCTGCCCTCCTAACCTGTATTTCGGAATCAGGTCTTAAGTTCATCAAACTTGTTTGCGCTTTTATCATTTGCCCATTCATATCCTCCACGTCAGCGACCTCTACAATCATATGAGCGTAAGCTGGGTTGGGTTGTTCTGGTTGGGTAATTGCAGTAAACCTAGGAGGGCCAATTCCGACAAAGGTCGTCACTGATTTTATTCCCTCAATATTTCTAAGCATTTTTTCAAGCGGCATTATATCTGCTGATGTTGCGTTTATATCCGTGCCTTCTTGGAGCCGATAATCGACGTAAAAGAGCGGGTTGTTATTTGATGGAAAAAATCCTTGTTGGACATACTGCATAGAAAAAAGCCCCGCTGAAGTGATTAATACAATTGCTAGGGCTCCAAACCGAGCATTGCGCAGGCCAATTCTTAGCAATCTTTTGTAAGGAAAAAAATACCAGGCTTTATAAAGCTCTTGCTCAGTGACCGTGGTTCCATTTTTCAATAACAGGCCACCAAGCAAGGGTATGATTGTTATTGCTAAAAACCACGAGAGCAAAAGAGAAATAGCAACAACTTGAAAAAGAGAAATCAAGAAATGCCCTGAATTATCATCAGATAAACTTATTGGGGCGAAAGCCAGTATCCCAATAATCGTTGCGCAAACAAGGGGATACTGTGTTCTAGAAACTGACTTTGCAGCTGCTTCTCGTGGGCTGAGGCCTTGCTTTACCCCGATTACCATTCCTTCAGCGATAACGATCGCGTTATCTACAAGCATTCCCATCGAAATCATTAACGCACCCAGAGAAATTCGCTGAAGCTCGACGCCTAAAATATTCATCACCTCGATAGTGCCGAGCACGGTAAGCAAAAGCACTGCACCAACTACCGTCCCCGCTCTCCATCCCATAAATAAATTTAGCGCGAGGGAAACTGTGAGAACAGAGATGATAAGATTTTTTAGAAAATTAGTTATTGCCCCATCGACTACGATATGCTGTCGATAAATCGGAAAGACTTCTACTCCGATTGCAAGTTCATCTCGTAGCTCCTTAATTGAGCGGTCAATTTTTTCTCCAACAGCAACAACGTTTTGTCCAGGAGTGACAGAAATCGCAAGCACTGCTACATCCTCGCCGTTTACTCTTACTATTTCTCTGGGGTTTTCGATTTTTGTTCTTTGAATTTTTGCTAAGTCGCCCAGAAAAACAATCTCAGTCGATCCAGGGCTTCCAATTCTCATTTGCTTTAAATCTTGGACTCCAACTTTTGCATTGCTTTGAGCGATCCTGAGACGCCGGCCTTCGAATACGGTTGAGCCCGAAAACATAACTTGGCTGTCAAGCCAGATCTGACCTGCGATTTCCTCAACAGAGAGGCCGATACGATTTAACTTAGTTTCTTCAAATTCGAGGTATATTGCTTCTTCAGGAAGGCCTCGTGTTGTCACCTTTGCAACCCCGGGGACCAATTTAAGTTTTGTCGAAATTGACTTAACTAAGTCTTGAGTCTCCGAGTGTGAAAAACCATCGGTTTTTATTCCATACAACACACCGAATACGTCGCCAAAGTCGTCCTCGACTAACGAGCTATTCACACCTGGCGGAAGGTAGATTTCGGACTCTCGGATTTTTCTCCTAAGCTCATCAAAAATTTGAGGCGTTTCGTCCAATCCAAACTCCTCGAGAAGTTCGATCTGGATTTCTGATCTGCCAGGCACGGATTTAGATGTCATTTCTTGGATGTAGGGAAGTTCCTGAATAGCATCTTCTATTTTGTCAGTTACTTCTAATTCAACTTCTTCTGCGCTTGCTCCAGGGTATGGTGTGAT
>PARM01000050.1 GCA_002711495.1 Gammaproteobacteria bacterium | reverse complement strand
CCTTTGAGCGGAATCTGAGCCAATCGATCCAGTATCTATCCAACGGATGTACTCTTTATCGGTCAAATTATAGATGCCCGCATTAATTTCTAGGCTCTCGTTTACTCTGTAAAAACCCATCAAATCGAGGATCCCATAACCAGCTGTCGAAAGCCTACAGGGGTTTCTGCCATTAAAGGGAACCCCCGGAACGCAAGGGTTTTCTATATCACTGCTGTCTTTATTCTTGACAAGTGTCCAGACAAGGTTGGTTCCCCATTTTCCATTCGGAGCATCGTATGCTAACCCGAGTACCGCAGTGAGTGGCTCAATCGAGTCGAGGGGCGTGTCGTCCTCTGAATTCTCTCCTTCAGCATAGGCCACTGCGGCTCTAAAAAAGAAGTTATCAAATCCAATACCCTCTAGATTCGCATCAAGTTTTAGTTCGGCGCCCTCTATCTCGGCCTCTCCTATATTTTGAGATTGAAACAATAAAAGGCCCCGAAAGGGATCGAAACCGGCAGCCGCAAAACTCTCGATGAAGTTTTCATATTCATTTGTAAATACTGCAAGAGAAGCGCTGTAATAATCTCCAGACAGCCTTAGGCCGAGCTCCCAGCTCTCACTGGTTTCAGATTCGAGATCCGGGTTTGGTAGTGTCGTGTATCCACTCGCAAAGTTTGTGAATCCCACGTTAACGTCGTCAAACGGCGGAGCCCTGAATCCTTCACTGTAAACTGCGAAGGCTGAAAGGCTATCGTTGAATCGATAAAGCGCTCCAAACTTTGCGCTTACTTCCGAATCATCAAAGGAGGAGGGTTCGGGATTTCCTTGTCGAGGATCTAAATATATCGCATCACCCTCTGGGTTAGCCTCGAAATCATCGTATCTAATGCCAGGCGTTAGCAAAAGCTTTCCGTCTAACAAGGCAATCTCGTTTTGAAGGAAAAAGGCTAAGTTTTCAACTTCGGTGGTAGGAAAGCCCCGAGTCGGGAACGGCAACCTTTCGGGAACGACCGAGCCTGCAGCATCTACCACCCTGCCATTTCGGAGCGTTTCAACGGTGGTTTCATAATAATCCATCCCGTACGTGACGGTGTGATCCGAATTGCCAATTGCAAGCTCTTTGGTTGCTTGGATTGTAATCCCATCGATTTCCTGATTAAAGGTCGATTGCCGCGTTCTAGTCTGATTAGCAATAAAGGGTGGCGGGGTCCGTGATTCGGTGAGGAACTGAACCGATTCAGATTCCTGATGATAGATCGACGCGCGAACCTGGCTCGCTAATGGAAATTCGCCATCGAATTTATAAGAGAGGCTATAACGAGTCCGCTCCTTCTCATCATTTGTGATCCGATCGTTAATCCTCGTTCCAAATACGGACGTCCCCGCGTCCGAGAATATGTTGGTGTCTGTTTCATTTTCTAGGTAGTCGACACTCAATGTTAGCTCGTGCCCCTCACTGGGAAGCCAGCTAAGTTTCGCTAGGAGATTGTTCGATTCTATTTCCTGAACATCTGGTTCCTCTCGCGCCGGTCCGAAATCGCTGTTACCTCCCGCGTTCTCAGTCTCCTCTCCATCCCTACGGGTGTAGATGAGCATGCCAGCGAAAGTCTCATTCGCTGCAGCGAGAGTCAAAGTGCCAACAGTGGAAGAGTCGACGCTCGAATAGCCAATCTTCGCACTTGCATGAGTGTTTTCAGAATCCTTTATTAGGTTCCTCGCAGACTTCGTGGTGAAGGATACCACTCCCCCCAATGCATCACTGCCCCAAAGAGAGGAAACCGGCCCCCTCGCGATTTCCACACGATTGAGGCTATCTATATCGACAAAATCCCTGCGTGAATCCATAAAGCCACCAAAGCTATATTCGTCAGGTATACGAATCCCATCCACTAACGTTAGAACTCGATTTTCTCCTATTCCTCGTATCGAAAATCCTGATAAACCGAATCGACTGCCTGTCCCCCCTACACTTACGCCAGGCTCAAATCTTATTAGGTCAGCTATGTCCCTACTGAGCTCCTCCTCGATCCTGTCGGAGGAGATAACATTGACCGTGGACGCGAGATCATTTATGGATCTTTCCGTTCTAGTTCCGACAACCGTAATCTCTTCTTCAACCTCGGCATGGATATTCAGGCTGAAAGAGGCCATTAGAAAGCCGAGAGCGTATAACACCGTTGATCTCATTATTTGTCTCCAAAAGAAAAGTGGGGATAATAATAAGAAGTGTTATTAAATGCAAATAATAATCATTCCTATTTAAAAGTAGAAGTCCTCACCCAAGGGGGGAAAAATGGCAAATTCTTTAAACTTTAGATCCTTATTCACTGCGTGCATGGGAGCGTTTATTCTCTTGTTTTTGTCTTTGGAGGTTCTTTCAGAGACATCAGCAACTCCTGACGTAAGCAGGTACACTTTTTCTTGGCCATATACTGACGGCGACGAAATGAAGCCAAGAGGTGGCACAACAGTCGGGGCTCCCCTGCGCCTTGCGAGCACACCCAGCCTTCATTGGACTGAGCTACAAGCTCCGAATTTGACGAAAAAAGCAAAAGACCGACTAGCAATACTTGCTATGCAGGGCCCTTACAGAGCGTCCTTTGATTTTCTTGAATCCGTTGGGTACCTGAGTCCCTATGTTCCGCCAAGGCCCTATCAATCTTGGGGGACCGAGTATGTCTATGTTGTGCGTGAAGAAGAGGACTTTATATCTCTTCAGCACATCCTGGTAATGTTTATGCAAGATGAAGACGAAAAGATAAAAGGGCCCTTTGTAATAAAGCACTGGCGCCAGGATTGGAAATTCGAGAACACTCTTTTAATCGAATACAAGGGTCAGAATACATGGCTGCCATTGCAGCTCGATAAGGAAAAAGTAAGGGGAACTTGGACCCAGGCGGTTTTTCAGGTCGATGACTCCCCTCGATACGAGAGTTTTGGGCGCTGGGCGCATGAGGGCGGTGTGTCAACCTGGGAAAGCATGAAAACCTGGAGGCCTCTGCCAAGAAGAGAATTCAGCGTCCGTGATGACTACGATGCCTTGGTTGGTACAAATCGTCACACGATAACTCCGTCAGGATGGATTCATGAGGAGCGAAATTTCAAAGCTAGAGGCGACATGGGCAAGGTTTCATCGATCATTGCGCAGGAGCTCGGTTTTAACAGGTATGAAAGAATCGAGGGTCATGATTTCTCTGCAGGAGACAGGTATTGGGAGAATACGGGTGTTTTTTGGGGTCTAGTGAGAGACAAATGGGGAAAGGTTTTTCGCAGTGAAAAATCCTTTTCAATTTCAAGAGCCGAGGATGACACCAGTATGCTTTTTAGCATGATGGCCCTCGCTAATTCAATCGATTCGGGTGAGCTTAGTGACGAAAAAGGTATAAAAGAAGAAATTGAAAAAAGATTTGAAAAGTATGTGCAAATCCATGATAAATAATTGATTTTTTCGATTATCTATAAAGTTTCTCAACTTTTTGCTTTAGTAAACTTAACATTAAATTCCTTCATCGGAAGAAAAAACAAGCTGAAATTATGAACGGGCTCAGGTAACGGCTTTGCTAGTTTTATGTTATCTAATCGATCTATCAGGGCACCAAATGAGCTCATCATCTCCTGCCTCGCAAGCAGAGCTCCAGGACAAAAATGCCCGCCACTCCCAAAAGCGAGGTGAGCCCCTACGTTTGGACGCTGGATATCGAATTGATGAGGACAAGAAAATTTACTCTCGTCGCGGCTAGCCGGACCATAACCCACAAGAATCATGCTGTCTTTTGGAATTAGCGTTCCATTGAGTTCAACCTCTTTTGTAGCTCGTCGAGCAAGGAATTGCACAGGGGCCTCCCAACGAAGTACTTCCTCAATGAAAGGCTTTAAAAGGGATTTATCGTTTTTCAGCTGGCCGACAAGTTTTGGATATCTAATTAATGCCCACATCCCGTGATTTATCGCACTTTGAGTTGTTTCAAATCCACCTGTGATGAGTTGATGCATCATATTTTGAAGTTCGTGCATAGAGAGGGGGTCCTCATTCTCGGTCTGAGAGTGGACAAACGCGGACATTAAGTCATCTTGAGGGTTCGATCTCCTGTCTTCGAAAATTTTTGCGAAGAATAATTGAGCTTCTAACTCTAGTTTTGCATTCTCTCTGATCTCCTGTTCACCTGCGACTGCCGACCGACTTGCTCCCAGCATGGCATCTGCCCACTGTTTGAATGTTCCAACTTGGCTATGGTCAAGCCCCAATTGCTCGGCGATGATAATTCCCGGCATCCGCATTGCAAATTCATCGTTGAAGTCACACTCTCCTCTGTCAATGAAATTGTCAATTAAATCTGATACGACCTTATCGATTCGGGGTGTGAGTTCTTTAACCCGCTTCATAGTAAAAACCCGATCGATCAGGCGGCGGTAGCGGCCATGCTCTGGCGGATCTGTTCGCTGAAGCGTTTGTACGTGCTCCCAGCCACCGCCTTCAACCAGAATCGAGCGCTGAAGTTCTTCAAACTGGCCCATACTAGCTACCCTTACGTCCGAAGAGAATGTCTCGGGGTCTCTGAGCACTTGGCGTAAATCGTCATACTTGGTTACAAGGAAAGCCCCAGTCTCAGGCATCTGATACACGGGGCACTCTTTGTGGATCTCGGCATACATTTCCCAAGGTTCACTGTTCACGTGCGGATCTAGCATGCTGAATTCAGCCAGCGTCTTCGGCATAGTCCTATCTTCCCAAACTCAGTGTCAATTCGCCTACAAATATATAACTGATTCCTCTCCAGCTCAATAAGAGCATTAACCACTAATCTCGTATTTTATGGGTGTGTGAAACAAGAGTCCGTTTATGATATTTAGTATAGTTAATTGACTCTCAGAATTCTTAGGAAGGTGTATCATTAAAATCATCTCTTTTAACGTAAATAGTGTTCGGGCTCGCCTTCATCAATTAGAGGCGCTTGTAAACAAATATTCGCCCGAGGTAATCGGACTTCAAGAGACGAAAGTTACCGACGCAGAGTTCCCAACTGAAAATATAAACAAGTTGGGTTATGACGTAGCATTTATTGGCCAGAAAACCCACTATGGGGTTGCGATTATGTATCGCGGCAATGCATTGAATATACAAAAGGGTTTTGTAACTGATAGTGACGACAGCCAAAAACGGTTCATATCTGCAACGCTTAAGATGAAGGACTCCCCTCCCCTTACCATCCTAAATGGTTATTTTCCGCAGGGCGAAAACCGGAAACACCCCACTAAATTTCCTGCAAAGGTAAAGTTTTATGCAGATCTAAAGACCCATCTAGAGAACAATTATTCCAAAGAAGACCATCTCTGTGTGCTAGGGGATATGAATGTCGCACCAGCGGATAAAGATATCGGGATCGGTGAAAACAATAAAAAGAGATGGCTTCGGGACGGAAAGACTAGTTTCTTGCCTGAAGAAAGAGAAATGCTTTCGGCACTAACTAGTTGGGGTCTGGAAGACCAGTTTCGGCGCAATAATCCAGAGATCGCCGACCGCTTCTCTTGGTTTGATTATCGAAGCAAGGGTTTTGAGGATAACCCAAAAAGAGGACTCAGAATTGATCTTATCCTAGCAACATCTGCGCTAGCCGCGACCTCAGTTGATTCAGACATCGACTATGAAATAAGGGCGATGGATAAACCATCTGATCATTGCCCCGTTTGGGCGGAGTTCGATCTGGAGGTTTGCTCGTGACGGACTCTAGTTGCAAATGCGTTTGGAAATGAGAATCATTATCATTGATAATAGCAATCATTTATTAGTTAACGATAGTTTTTGACTATTATAATCATAAAAAAATTCAAATAGAATCAAGTGAACCGTCTCCTATACTAGGACCGTGGTATTTGTCACTAACAACACGATGAACGGAGATCGCACTGATGGAATTAAAAGATAGCGTTACATTCAGAAATTTAAAGGACGCATTTGCTGGCGAATCACAGGCCAATCGCCGTTACCTGTATTTCGCAGCAAAAGCCGACGTAGAAGGCGAAAATGATGTAGCTGCCGTTTTTCGTTCAACGGCTGAGGGCGAAACCGGACATGCGCACGGTCACCTCGAATATATGGAAGCAGTAGGAGATCCAGCGACAGGTCTCCCAATCGGTACTACAGCAGCAAATTTGGAGGCCTCAGTGGCAGGGGAAACACACGAGTACACTGACATGTATCCCGGTATGGCGAAAACGGCCAGGGACGAGGGTTTTGATGAAATCGCTGATTGGTTCGAGACACTCGCCAAAGCTGAGCGGTCTCACGCGAATCGTTTTCAAAAAGCGCTGGATGCAATGACTGCCTAAGCGCGAGGCCCATTCGACGGGTTTGTCGAGGTTAATGAGGGAGCTCTTTGGCTCCCTTTTTATTTGAGATCATCAGGAAACTGCTATTATGAAGTCGAGGGAAGGAAGCCTTGAGGCCCCAAAGCGAGAGGCCTTGGATTGGAAAAATCCGGATTTCTATAATAAAAACTCGCTTGAAGAAGAAATGGAACGAGTCTTCGATGTCTGTCACACATGCAGGCGCTGCGTCAGCCTATGTGATTCATTCCCAACACTTTTTGATCTGATCGATGAGTCAGAAACTTTTGAAGTTGACGGGGTGGATAAGGCAGATTATGGAAAAGTGGTTGACCAGTGTTTTCTATGCGATTTGTGCGCTGAAACTAAATGCCCCTATGTTCCCCCGCACGAGTGGGCAGTTGATTTTCCTCACTTAATGCTCCGCGCAAAGGCGCAAAAATTTTCAGCGAACGATACTAAATGGCGTGACAGGATCATCACTTCCACTGACTCAATCTTTGACGCATTATCTACCCCAGGAATTGCTCAGCTAGCCAACGCAGCGGCGAAATCCGAGACGATGCGAACAGTTGGTGAAAAGGTGCTAGGGCTGCACAAGGACGCTCCATTGCCTAAATTTCTCCCGAAAGCACTGACCAAATCTCTACCAGACGAAATCCTTTCGGATATTCCAGTCTCACCCACAGAGAAGACTACGGGAAAAGTTGCCATTTACGTTACCTGTTATGGAGATCACAACGAGCCGCAAATGGTAAAGGACCTAATCTCAGTGTTAGAGCACAATCAGGTTGCAGTAAAAATTTTGAAAGACGCCCGGTGCTGCGGGATGCCAAAGCTAGAGCTTGGAGACCTTAAGAAAGTCGAGAAAATGAAGGACGTTAACCTATCATTATTCCTTGGAGCAATTGAAGAGGGATACGACATCATCGCACCTATTCCGTCTTGCGTCCTTATGTACAAACAAGAATTGCCACTTATGTTCCCGGATGATCCAGATGTAGAAAAAGTTCAATCTGCGTTTTTTGACCCCTTCGAATACTTAATGCTCAGACAGAAAGCAAATCTAATTGATCAGAGCTTTCCTGTTTCACTTGGGAAGGTCGCATATCATATCGCTTGTCATCAAAGGGTCCAAAATTTCGGGATGAAAACACGGGAGTTTTTGGAGTTAGTTCCAGGTACAGAGATTACGGCTATCGAACGCTGCTCTGGGCACGATGGCACTTATGCGGTAAAAGCGGAGACTTACGAGAAAGCAAAAAAGATAGCTCGACCCGTGGTGCGGCGAGTTGAAGAAGCAAAGCCCGACAGCTTCGGATCAGACTGCCCAATGGCAGGGAGAATGATTGCAGAAGGTATTAAAAACGGCGAAGCCGAGCATCCAATAAGCATGGTAAGACGTGCATATGGGATTTGAAGCAGAAAAAAAGATAAGGTTTAGAAAGACATGAAATTAAAACGAGATGATCTTTGGTCATTAGAGGAATACGCAACGGAGAGAGAATCTTTCAGGTCAATGATTCTCAAACACAAGAAGTCACGGCAAGTAGCCCTTGGTCCTCATGCCACGCTTTATTTTGAAGACCGGCTCACTATGAAGTATCAAATCCAAGAAATGCTTCGAGTCGAACGCCTTTTTGAGCGAGACGAAATAGAGGAAGAACTTGCGGCCTATAACCCCCTTATTCCAGACGGCAAGAATTGGAAAGCCACATTTATGATCGAATATGGCGACGAAGAAGAGCGCAGAGAGGCTCTTTCAAAAATGGGTGGAATTGAGGAGACCCTGTGGGTCCAAGTAGGCAACGGCGAAAAATCCTACGCAATCACAAATGAAGACATGGAGCGGACACGGGACACAAAGGCTGCGGCTGTTCATTTCACGAGGTTTGAACTTTCTGACACTGACTTAGAGTCTATAAAAAATGGTCATGAGATCAGGGTTGGGATTGAACACCCAAGCCTTGCGACAACCGTCACGTTGGATGTTAAAGAAAGGCTATCTTTAGTTGCCGACTTAGATCTTTGAGTTCAAGACTTTAAATAGTCTCCAAGCGAGTAAGAAAATTTACTGAGTAGGTTTCTGCGCGTGGAGGACTTTCTCCAGCAAAGCCCAACCGTTCTCGACAAGGTGGGGTCTGAGAGCGGAATGTAGCTAATATTTACATGAGACGTTTTGGTCGCTTGAACCGCTAATTCTGGCATCAAGGTTACGCCAAGCCCTGCAGAGACAAGCTCTCGAAGGGTTTCTAAGCTTGTCGCAGAATAGCCGCTGCTTTCAACGCCCCCGTTTGTTTGACATATAGCCAGTGCTTGATCTCTTAGGCAATGCCCGTCTTCCAAAAGCAGTACATTTTCTCCCTCAAGAGCGTCAGCAGCTAAAAGCGAGCTTCCCGCTTTTTGATGATTAGATGCGACCGCTAGTAGAAAGGGCTCGTCATAAAGTTCGAACTCCTCGATATTATCCTCGTTAACGGGCAACGCCAAGATTACTGCATCAAGCTCTCCTTGTTTTAACATCTTGAGGATTTGCGAGGTTTGGCCCTCAGTCAAGTTGATTTTTAATTTTGGATAGTCCTTTCCGATTGGACCGAGAATTTTTGGGAGCAAGTAAGGCGCGATGGTGGGAATAACCCCCAGCCTGAGTTCGCCACCCATTGGCTCGCGGATTTGCTCTGACATAGCGGTCAAAATATTTACCTCTACCAGTATTCGTTGGGCTTGCTCGACAATTTTCTCTCCCTCAGGCGCAAGCATCACATGTCGATTCGATCTCTCGATGAGAGTTACACCCAGAGTTTCTTCTAGCTTTTTTAACTGCGTGGACAGAGTGGGCTGACTTACGAAACAGGCCTCCGCTGCTCGTCCGAAATGGCGGTGCTCTGCCACGGCTACTAGATATTTTAGATCTCTCAGATTCAAATCTCTACTCCTGCATAAGACAAAGTGTCTCCCAGTCTTTCGAAATACTTAACTTTGTCCATTTGCTTAACAACCCGTCAAAGCAATTTTTCTATAAATCGCAAATTGAAGGTCACTGGAACCACCGGCTCTATTGACTGCAAACCCGCCATTTCCTGAAGTGTTTTTATGCCCTTTAGAAGCGAAAAATCAGATGCCCTTATCATTATTGGGTCTGCACTTGCAACGTCATAAACGTTTTCTCCTGATCTGACGACGTTGACCATCACACTTTTCGATATCTTCACCGATTTCAATCCAATGCTTAAAGGAATTCTTAATCCTTGGGTCTCTCCCGATGATATCGAATTAATTTGCTCCATATCTAAATTTGTTTGAATTGTTGCCGAGGGAAAGTTATCCACGTCGAATAAAATTTCTCGGATTCTTTCGTTTCTAATTGGAACTAACGTTTCTACCGTAGCCAAATCTATTTCTACCCGGGCTGCTCCATCGGCAGAAACCGACCCGGTCAGCCCTGACAATCTATGGTTTTCAGCAATCGTCTCATTTTTGACTGAAGCGAACCCCACATGTGAGCTCTCAGTATCCACAATCCACTCAGAATGAGCGAACACCGAGAGAAGTGTTAGTGCTAAGAATAAAACATATTTCACTTTGAATGCTCCTTTTAAAATTTACTCAGCGTTATCAATATGAACGCGAATTTGTTCGCACGTATCGTAGGCAGCGCGTCTAACAGCTTCCTCAAAAAATTCTCCTTGGCCTGCATAAATTATCGCTCTGGAGGATGAAATTAAAATATTTTCTGGTCCAGATGCTTTTATTGTTGATCCGATATCTGCGCCTTGAGCTCCAACGCCAGGCACCAAAATATTCGAATTGCCAACTATTTCCCGCACTCTGGAAAGTTCTTTTGGGTAGGTCCCACCGACGACAAGACCCGCATTATTNTTGTAATTCCAGTCTGTGCTNATCTTTTCAGCAATTTTTTCAAACACTCGCTGACCTGATTCAAGGATTAATCCTTGAACGTCGTCCCCTCCCGGNTTTGAGGTTCTGCAGAGGATGAANACCCCCTTCTCTTNGTAATCNANGAAAGGCTNTAACGAGTCGCCTCCCAGAAATGGATTCACTGTGACGGCGTCGGCTCTATACCGCTCAAACAATTCACGCGCATACTTTTCAGCTGTAGACCCAATATCGCCCCTTTTAGCATCCAAAATGACTGGAATGCCATTCGCTTTGATGTATTGGATCGTATTCTCTAATTGCTCCTCNGCGGCTTCGCTTGAGAAGTGGGCGATTTGCAATTTGTAGCACGANGCAAAATCAGAAGTGGCATCAACGATGATCTTATTGAATGAGAAAATTGGATCCGGTTTTGCTCGAATTGAAGATGGAATCTTTTTCAAATCAGGGTCGAGCCCCACACACAATAATGAGTTTATTTCTTTTTGTCGTGAAGTTAGTTTCTNGAAGAACAAGTTCTTACGCCTTTACTTTGCTAATCATGGACCCCAATTTTAATATCTAGGCTAGATAAAATATTCACTAGCTATCTAATCATTTGAGCAATACTTTAGTGACATCGCCCTCATCTTTTATGCTATACCCCAATGCTATTATCTGGTCCCTTAGCTTGTCTGCTTTCGCCCAATTTTTTTCTGTTCGTGCTCTTTGTCGCTCGTCGACTAACTTCGTTACTGCATACGGCACCTCTTGTCTTTTGGGGCTCCAAAGACCAATATCCAGGCCCAACACTTTGTCAAACTCTAAAACCGTTGCTTTCTTTTCGGATGGAGGAAGATCTGACTTTACCATCTGCCATAAAGTTGCCAGCGCTTTGGGCAAAGCCAAGTCGTTATTTAAATCTTTTTGAATTGAATCGAGTGTCGGTTGGTGAATCTCCCCAGGGTCCCCCCACTCGAAAGCTAGCTCATAAAGTCGAGTGAGCGAAGTTTTCGCTGCTTCCAAGCCCTCCCAAGAGAACGTAATTTGTGTGCGGTAATGCGAACCCAAAAGAAAGTACCGATATACCATCGGATTAAATCCGCGATCCAAAATAGTCTGCAATGTAATAAAAGATCCAGACGATTTGGACATTTTATCTTCCTTGAGACGCAAAAAATATCCGTGCATCCAAAAGTTCGCTAGTCTAGTTCCGCGCGCCGCTTCTGTTTGCGCTATTTCGTTGGTGTGGTGCACTGGTATGTGGTCCTCACCACCGCAATGTATGTCAAAATAATCGCCCAAAAATTTTGCCGACATCGCAGAACATTCAATGTGCCAGCCCGGAAAACCTNTCCCCCAGGGNCTTTCCCATTCCATTTGCCGTTTTTCCTCGGGTGGAGAGAATTTCCACAGAGCGAAATCAGTTAAAAANCGTCTTTCTCCTTTATCTACTCTCGCCCCTTCCTGAAGACCGCTGATGTTTAACCTAGCCAGATGCCCGTAGTTTTTGAGTTTTTGTGAGTCAAAATAGATGCCATCGTTGAGCCTATATGTAAATCCTTTTTCTTCAAGTTCTTTAACAAAAGCAATTTGCTCGCTTATGTGATCAGTTGCCTTACACCAAACATTAGGTGGGAGAATGTTGAGTTTTGCTAGGTCCGCTTTAAATGCGTCCGTGAAAAANTGAGCCAGCTCCCAGGCATCCATACCAGATCTTTTGGAGGCCAACTCCATCTTGTCTTCGCCCTCATCACCGTCTGATACAAGGTGTCCAACGTCTGTAATGTTTACGACGTGTTCTACCTCGTAGCCGTTAAAAATAAGTATTCTCTTGAGAACGTCTTCGAAAAGATAGGTTCTTAAATTGCCAATGTGCGCAAAGTCATAAACCGTTGGACCACAAGCGTACATCTTGACTTTATTTTGCTCTAGAGAGGCGAACTCTCGCACTTTTCGATCATATGTATCAAAAAGTTTGAGTTCCATTAGTCGTTCCCTTTAGTGTGGCAGATCAGGTGCTTTGCGACCCGCATCAAGCCCTCTCAANCTTGGCACCGAAGCGTTCATCCAAAATTCGCTCAACTGTCTCAACGATTGTTTGGGTCTGNGATTCAACCTCCACATTAACTTCATCTCCGATTTCCAGAAGACCAAAATTTGTTCGATCAAGTGTTTCAGGTATGAGATTAATCGAAAACTGGTGAGACTTTCGGTTAACATTAGCCACCGTTAGGCTGCATCCGTTGACTGAGAGATAGCCTTTCTCAAANATGAACTTTAGCCANGGTTTCTCTGCGCTAAAAGTTAGGCGATAGTTATTTATCGGTTTTTCAATTGTGGAGACCTCTGCTGTTCCAACGACATGTCCGGAAATTGCGTGCCCCCCGATCTCGGCGTCTGCCTTAGCGCTCCTCTCTATGTTAACGAGCGACCCTTTTTCTAGAGAACTTAAGTTAGAAAGTTCTAGAGTCTCNTTNATCACATCAAAAGACACCGAACCTTTCTGAATGTCAGTCACCGTAAGACAGACCCCGTTTACCGCGACGCTTGCGCCAAGCTCTAATTCAAAGAGAAGTTCATCTGGAAAAACGATTGATAACCGCGAGAGATTCTCGAGTTTTTCTATGTCAGCTATTGGTAAACAGGCCTTTACTATTCCGGTATACATCTCGTTCTTCTTTAAATTCTTTGATATGTTCTTAATTTGAGCTGCAAATTGAGATTCGCTATCTTAACAAATTTACTTCGAGTTGGTCTCTTTTATAATGGAGTTTANTTTTGTATAGCGACCGTCCATGGATACTATAATTGATCTTCGAAGTGACACAGTAACGAGGCCCTCAAAGGCAATGCTCGAAGCGATGGCTTCGGCGGTTACGGGCGACGACGTTTACGGAGAGGACCCTACTGTGAATGCTTTGGAAGATTATGCAGCGGAACTGACAAAAAAAGAAAAGGCGCTCTTCGTTACTAGTGGGACACAAGGGAATTTAACTTCTATTCTAGCGCACTGCGGTAGAGGCGATGAGTATATCGCCGGACATGACGCTCATACATACAAATATGAGGGCGGAGGCGCGGCAGTGTTTGGTAGTGTGCAACCTCAGCCTCTGCCTTTTAATTCTCTTGGAGAAATACCGTTAGATCTCGTCGAGCAGGCAATTAAGCCGGCTGACCACCATTTTGCGCAGACGAAACTTCTTTGTCTAGAAAATACGAAAGCAGGGAAGGTCCTCGCGCTGGACTANCTCGCNCGCGCAAGAGAATTTACAANNAANGCAGGGCTCGGGCTTCACCTNGACGGAGCACGNGCATTCAACGCTGCNGTAAGGCTNAATGTGCCGATCTCNGAAATAACCAAGCACGTTGATANTTGTTCCTTGTGNNTGTCAAAAGGNCTTGGTGCNCCAATGGGTTCAGTTCTTGTCGGGGANAAAGNCCTCATCGATAAGGCTCGGANNTGGCGTAAGATGCTCGGTGGAGGGATGAGGCAAGCTGGTATAATGGCTGCCGCAGGNCTTTTCGCGCTTAAAAATCACGTATCTGGGCTCAGCGATGACCATGCAAAAGCAGTCAATTTTTCGAAGGGAGTGCGAAATCTAAAAGCGATAAAGCTCCAAGATAAGCCACATACGAACATGGTTATATTGCAAGCAACCGATAAAGTTTTAGCCGAGTTGAAAGGTTTCCTGAGGAAACACAATGTCTTAATCTCGTCGGCGAGATTGGTTTTTCATCGTGACATTCCGACAGAAGCTTCCACCTACCTCGTGCAACTTTTCGAGACCTTTGATGCGTCTCGTTAAGGGTAAGAAAATACTCGTGATCGGAGCCACCGCTATGGACTTTATTGGTAGCTATCCAGATGAATACGAGCATTACCAGAGAGAATACCAACCAAAAAACTTTAATATATCTCTTCAGTTATCTGGTCTAGAACGTTTTTACGGCGGTTGCGCAATGAATATCGCATATGGGCTCGCCCGTCTTAACGTTCAAGGTATCCCTTTTTCAATAATTGGAAGTGACTTTTTTGACGGTTATCAGGAGCATGTGGAGTCTGTAGGCATAAGTACAAAATATTTAGAGGTGCATGATGAGACAGGACCGTCTTGCGTGATGTTAAATGATCGGTCTGGTAATCAAATTATAGGTTTTTATCCTGGTCCGGGCACCTCTCCTAATGAAATACCAGAGTCGATTGCCTCTAAAAAAGAAAGACTCTCTCTGTGTTTCATCGCCCCTCAAGAACCGGAGTTAACGTTAAAGCAAGCAAAACAAATCAAATCTCTGGGGATCCCAATCATTGTCGACACAGGACAGGTGTCCCCCAGATATCTTAGACATCATGTAAGCAAACTTTTAGAACTCGTTGATTATATGATAATTAATGAAAGCGAGTTAGAAGTGCTAAAGATAAACGCTGATCTGAACGAACAACAATTTGTGGAATCAATTAAAAAAGCAATCATTACAAGAGGGCGAGATGGTGTTGATATCATCAGCAAATCGAGTCGCGAACACGTGAAATCTCTGGCAGTCTCAGAGAGCGATTTTCTAGACGCAACTGGCTGCGGAGACGCTTTTAGGGCTGGCTTTATATTTGGTCTCCTTGAGGGTGAGGATTCGATAAAAGCATCGCAGTTTGGTTGTGTTATGGCTGCGACTAATCTCAGCTCTTTAGGAGCGCAAAACTTCGATATTAATCCTGAAATATTAAGATCTCGGACCAATGATTTTTATGGGAGTATCTCTGATCTGAAACACAGCTCGGGAGGCAAAGACAAATGAGCGATTCTGATACAGGACAAGCAATTTTCTTGAACGGAACATCTAGCGCAGGTAAAACTACGCTTGCAAAAGTTTTGCAACGGAGACTTAAGGAGCCGCACTTGTACGTGTCTTTAGATCAATATAGAGACTCGCTTCCTGACAAATACCGAGGATTGAACTCTCCACCCGGGACCCTTGGTTACGACGGCTTAAATGTTGTTCCAATTGATTCGGAAGATGGTAAAAAAAAGATTACCTCCATAGAGTTTGGAGCCTACGGAAAAAAAGTGCTCCATGGGATGCGCTTATCTGCAGCCGAACTTATGCGGAGTGGGCTTAATATAATAATTGATGACATTCTTTTGGAACCCGCTTTTTTGGAAGATTACTTGGAAATTTTCTCTGATTTAAAGGTTTATTTCATAGGTCTCTTTTGTGCTTTAGAGGTAGTTGAAAAAAGAGAAGCCTCCAGAATTGGAAGATTCCCAGGAACGGCAGAGAGCCAGCTAGAGGCTTGTCATGCGCATGAAGTGTACGATCTGAGTGTTGATACATCAAATCTTTCGCCCGAGGAATGTGCCACGAGGATCATAGGCAGGCTAGGCGAAGGGGAACCGGAGGCATTCCAGAAACTTAGTGCTTACCCAATAGTGGCGATGCCTCGGTAGTTATATGTCGCGAACTTCGGTCCCTCGAGATAGCCTTTTTCGATGCTTTTGAATTTGAATCCGGCAGACTCGTATAGAAATTCAATCTCTCTATTCAATTGACAGCCACCAGCAACTCGAGACCAAACCGGATTTATTCGTTTCTGCCAGTTTCTGATGTTCTGATCTGGGGATTGCCCATGCTCCGCAAATATCACCTTTCCACCCGGCTTAATTACCCTTTTTATCTCTGATAGGGCTGAAATCGGATCTGCAACCGAGCAGAGTGTCCACGTCATAACTACGGTGTCAAAGGTATTAGACTCAAGAGGAATATCCTCAGCCGAAGCTTTGAGCATTTCTGAAGGAAATTCTGGTTCTCTTGACATCTCCTCAGCAAAAGCCAGAAGTTCTTCTGAGGGTTCCAAAGCGATTAACTGAGATATGTCCGAGTAGTGAGGAAAATTAAGGCCCGAACCTACGCCAATCTCTAGAACTCTTCCTTCTGCAAACGGAATTAACTCTGACCGGAGTTTACTGAGCGCGGGCGCTTTCATTGCCCAGTTAAGGAGCTTCGGAAGTATATACTTTTGATATAAACTCATGTCCCTAGGTTTACCGTGTGCGGGAACGAGTATTCTTTCATGAAAGATCTTCTTAGGTCAAAGGAGCCTTGGATGGGCCAGCCTAAAATCAATGCACTAGCGCGTCTTATCGATGACAGTGAGAGTATTGTTGCCTTCACAGGCGCTGGGATCTCAACGGACTCTGGGATACCCGATTTTCGCGGGCCAAAAGGCGTCTGGAACACAATGAAGCCTATCCAGTTCCAGGATTTCATAAGCTCAAAGTCCGTCAGGAGAGAGTCATGGGAAAGAAAATTCCGAGGAGAACTAAACATCGATAAGGCCAGGCCTAATATCGGCCACGGCGCGCTTGCCCGTTTATATGACCGTGGAAAGCTCCGAAGTATTATTACGCAGAATGTTGATGGACTGCATCAGCAAGCAGGAGTCCCCGACAGTCACGTTATTGAGGTGCATGGGAACGCTACCTATGCAACGTGTCTTCGTTGCAATCGCCGGTACGAACTCGATAACCTTAACGAACTTTTTAAAGAGCATGGTTTCGTACCCGATTGCGATGAGTGCGGCGGTATAATAAAAACCGCTACAATTTCATTCGGGCAAGCCATGCCAGAGGCGGAAATGAGATTGGCAGAGCAGCATTCAATAGAATGTGATTTCTTTTTAGTTTTGGGTTCCTCGTTGGTGGTTTATCCCGCTGCTGGATTGCCTCAATTAGCAAAAACGCATGGAGCAAAGTTAGCAATCATAAACGAGCAGGATACCGATTTAGATTTCCTATTCGATGTGAAATTACAGATGAATATCGGAGAGGTCCTTGGAGAGGTGATACCTGACTAGCGTAACTCTCTAAAAATAGTCAGCAGGTCTGTGAATCAGACCATCTAAGCAGCGAGTAGTTTTGAAACCTCCGGAGGAGAGAAACACAGTGATCAGAAATTTAACGTTCCAAGTCCTTTTGGCCGGTCTGCTGGGGCTTGCTTTGGGTTATTTCTTCGGGTCTGTAACAGGCGCCCCTGCAGTAGTGGATCAGGGAATCATTTTTCTGAAAGAATCATTTTTAGCAGTTTTGCGTATGTTAATCGGGCCATTGATTTTTTTCTCGTTGCTGAACGGCATCACCTCGTTAGGCAGCATAGTGAAATTAAAAACTTTAGGCGGAGCGACCATTGGGTATTATTTTTTCACCACCTCGGTTGCAACGTCTTTAGGTTTGTTAGCAGTTTTTTTCATCCAGCCTTGGACTGACCATCCTCCTCTGGAAAACGTCGAAAGCATTTCGAATTCTGCACTTCTTCTTCAACCAGGTGACGGTTCTCTTTTTGGAGTGTTTGGCTCACTTGCTTCTCAGGCTTTCACAAATCCTGTGGCAGCAATCGCAAACCTTAACATTTTAGGAATAGTAACCAACGCGGTTTTGTTCGGCCTTGCAGCTACGATTGTTTTGCCGGAGGAAAGCATTTTTTTTGAATTCGTCCGAAATTGTAACCTTCTTATTTCGAAGATTTTGGGATGGGTTATTTTGTTGCTGCCCATTGGTATTTTTGCAATTCTCTTCGAGTTTTCCGCCCAAACTATTTCAGGGGACATGGACGGGGGCGCCCTAGTCTTCCAACTTCTAGACTTCTCAGGCTTAGTTGTTGGTTTAACGCTTTTTCATGGACTTATTGTGTTGCCACTAATCGCCTGGTTAGCTGTATCTATGAGTCCCTTTGAGCTCTTTAGAAAAATTAGTCGGCCACTGATAGTAGCTTTCAGCACCTCATCATCATCAAGCACCCTTCCCGTCTCAATCCGAACTGCGGAGGAGGATTTGTCGATCGATACGAGGGTTTCTAGTTTTGTCCTTCCCCTCGGAGCAACAATTAACATGGATGGAACAGCTTTATTTGAAGCGCTAGCCGCAGTTTTTCTCGCCTATCTCTACGGCGTTGAAT
>PARM01000049.1 GCA_002711495.1 Gammaproteobacteria bacterium | reverse complement strand
GACTTTGATAATCGAGAAAACTGAAAAGATCGGAGGTACCACCGCGTACTCTGGGGGAGTCATGTGGGTGCCGAATAATCATCTCATGGAGCAGGCAGGTCTTGAAGATTCGACTTTAATGGCGATGGACTATTTAAGGAGCACGGTTGGAAATAGAGTGTCTGAAGAGCGTCTTTTAGGTTTTGTCGAGAACGCGCCGCGAATGTTGAGGAAGCTAACTGACGAGGGCCATCTCGAGGTAGAGATCTTTGAGGACTTTCCTGATTATCGAGCCGAGGTTAGAGGTGGAGTCTTGAGCGGGAGAAGCGTCGAGCCAAAGGTCTTCTCGGGAAAAAAGCTAGGCGAGGTGTTCGGCTCCATGCGGGCGAGAAAGTTTTCTAGTCCCGTCGTGGGGACAATGAATGAGCTTCGCCAGCTCGCGGTTTTCAAAACCAACTTTCTTGGTGCACTTAAATCATGGAGAGTTTTTGCTCGAACAATTTTTGATAAGATTTTTGGTTCTCAATATGTTTCTAGTGGCCGAGCTTTGACTTCTTGGTTAACTTTCTCAGCAAAGAAAATTGGGGTTGGCTTCAAGTTAAAGTACCGATTAACTGAATTGATTGAAGAGAATGGCAAAGTCATTGGCGCGAGGGTTGAAAGTGACAAAGCGGAACGATTAGAAATATTTGCGCGAAAAGGTGTTGTGCTCGCCTCTGGTGGTTTCGAGCATAATCTCGAAATGCGCTCCGAATATCTTGGAAAGTATGCCGCGATTGATCGATCATCAGGTGCCGAAGGTAACGAGGGCGATGCCATAGTTAGTGCAAAAGCTATTGGTGCTGCGGTTGACCTTATGGAGGATGCGTGGTGGGCACCTACATTTATGGTTCCAGGAGTGGGCCCCCAAATTGTAATTTTCGAGCGAGGAAAGCCTGGTCAGATTGTGGTAGACCAGCAAGGCAATCGTTTTGCCAATGAAGCGCAACCCTATAATGATTTTGTAAAGGCGATGTTTGATTCACTTGTCGTGGACGAAGAGATGACATCTTGTTTTATGGTCTTTGACCAGAATTTTCGCGACCGCTATCCTCTGGCAACTATGATGCCTGGCATTACTCCAGAGAAATACCTTAAAAGTGGATTCGTTCTTAGAGCGAATTCTATTGAAGAGCTGGCCAAGACCATCGGTATTGAACCATCCAATCTCATATCCACGATAGAGCGCTTTAACGCGATGGCAGTCGCTGGAAAAGACGAAGATTTTGGTAGAGGCGACTTTGCCTTCGATCGTTTCTCCGGAGATGAAATCGCGAAGCCGAACAGTTGTCTTGCACCATTGATCCGAGCACCTTTTTATGCGATCGAAATGTTTGCCGGGGATTTAGGAACGAAGGGAGGGCTTTTGACTGATAAATCAGCGAGAGTTATTAACCAAGGAGGGCAGCCTATTCCCGGTCTTTATGCCGTGGGTAACTGTTCTGCTTCGGCGATGGGGCATTTTTATCCTGGTGCTGGGGGGACCATTGGGCCCGCAATGACTTTCGGTTATGTCGCAGGAATGCACATGGCGGGATAAAGATGGTAGGTACCGGATCAGACCGTTTCTGCTCTTCGAAAATCACTCAGAAACTGAAGTGTTCTTTCAGTTAAGGATTTATTTGTATGCATGATGTATGCGTTGAATTCTGCCGCGCCAGCGTCTCTCTGCTTTAAGATTTCCTCCCGCAAAGTAATTTCGTCTCCCACGCTTGTTTGGCCTTCAGCTTTCTCCATGTCTACCATCACTTTATAACTTGGAACCTTTCCATATTCCTTTAATATCGCAGAGACTTGTTCTTCGGCTTCATCTACTTAATTCGTAAGGACTACTGGCACTCCGCCGACAACCTTACTTTTAGTTTTTTTTTAGTCCGGGGAAGATATGGTTTCGCATGCTTTTGTGTCCCACCATCCAAGTGTTTGTGCCATCGGCTATTTCACCAGCGATTTCCAGCATTTTTTATCCCAAGGGTCTCAACGCAACTGGTATAGGCGTTGGCCCCGGATATTTAATCTGAAATTACTTACGTTGTATTCGTGCGCAGAACCCCCCCCTGATCTCCGCGCGCTAGGGCTGNCGGGATGCTCNAATAATCTCGCATGTGGTCACATGTGGTCAATAGGATGATCCTCTGTCCCGACAAGCCGAAACTATCCGGTGTAAATTCTCAGTTTTTCCTGTTTCTCTATCTCCGGACAACAATTACCATATGGGAAGTAAAACGGCGTCTTTGCTANGCAAACTTTAGGGGCTTTAACATGAGTTTTTCTGGAATTTTAATCGCGAATCGAGCCGAAATAGCGATCCGTATTTCGAGAGCAGCTTCGGCACTGGGCATAAGGTCGGTGGGAATCTATTCTGCCGATGACAAAACTAATCTTCACGTCGCGATGACAGATCAGGCGATAGAGCTTCCAGGTTTGGGTCCAAGAGCCTATCTAGATCTGGAGCAAATTGTCGAGGCCGCCAAAAAAAGCGGCTGTGACGCCATCCATCCNGGTTACGGTTTTTTATCCGAGCAAAGTGAATTAGCNAAGCGATGCGAAGACGAAGGCATTACCTTTATTGGCCCTCGTCCAGAGCACTTAGAGCTATTTGGTAACAAAGGTGATGCGAGAGTCGCTGCAAAGTCAGCTAGAGTTCCCACATTACGGGGCACGGACAAGCCATCGGAGTTAGAGGAGGCGTTTAATTTCTTTGATGAGATGCCGCAAGGGATAGTAATTAAAGCGTTAGCCGGAGGCGGGGGCCGAGGCACAAGGATAGTAACAAAAAGGTCTGATATTGCAGAGGCGTTCGAGTTGTGTCAGTCGGAAGCTATGCACGCTTTCGGTAAGAACGATGTCTATCTAGAAGAATTTATGGCCCTAGCGAGGCATATAGAGGTTCAAATTGTGGGCGATCAATTAGGAAATATTGCTCATCTATATGAAAGAGAATGCTCGGTCCAGCGGCGCAATCAAAAGATTNTGGAGATTGCNCCAGCCCCTAATCTCTCCAACTGGTTGCGCGATGAATTAATATCAGCGTCGATGCGTTTTGCTAGGATGCACCGCTTCGAAAATTTAGGTACCGTGGAGTTTCTTGTAGATATGAGTGCCTCTAAACCTAAATTCGCTTTTATCGAGACCAACGCTCGCTTGCAGGTAGAGCATACGGTTACAGAAGAAGTAACTGGGGTTGATTTAGTGAAGGCACAGATCCAAATAGCCTCAGGCGCTACGCTTTCGGAGCTCGGGTTTGCGGACAAAACTGTCCCTGAGCCTCGAGGTTTTGCCATTCAGTCCAGAGTTAATCTTGAAACTCTGAAGTCGGATGGGAGTGTTATGCCTGCAGCTGGATCCTTGAGGGTCTATGAGGTACCAACTGGACCAGGAGTTAGAGTAGATGGATTTGGTTACGCCGGGTATCAAACTAGTAACTCATTTGATTCGTTATTAGCAAAAGTAATAGTTCACTCAAATTCGCTTGGGCTAGAGGACCTTTCAAAAAAATGTATCCGAGCTCTTTCTGAGTTTCGAATTGCAGGCGTCAAGAATAACCTTGCTTTCCTCAAAAACATCTTGGCTCACCCTGACTTTGTGAGCGGACGGATTCATACACGTTGGGTCGAGGAGAATAGTGACACCTTGTCGAAAGACTGGGCACACGATACCAATTTTAATAATCATTTTGAGGGTATTAATTCAGCTGAGGGTCTCGCCGGCGCAAAGGTGGATACTTCTGATCCGATGGCTCTCTTTGAATACGATCGAGAGATNAAGGCTAGATCGGGGTTAATCCAGTCTGACTCTGAGAATGGTTTAGAAAATTCTCCAGANGGTTGGTTTGGAGTNACTTCTCCTATTCAGGGAACAGTGGTTTCGATCGAAGCTGAGGTGGGAGAGGAAATTGCTGCAGGCCAGTCGCTTGCTATTGTCGAGGCAATGAAGATGGAGCACGTTATCTCGTCAGATCGGGATGGAGTTGTGCGTCGAGTAAGTATAAAAAACGGCGATGTTGTTCGCGAGGGCTTTCCAATTATCTTCGTTGAAGCGGCTGAAGTTTCAATTAATGCAGAGGCCGTCATCGAAGAGACAGATCTAGCTTTTATCCGTCCAGACCTTCANGAAAATATTGAACGTCATGCATTTACTCTCGATGAGAACAGGCAAAAGGCTGTAGACCGTCGCCGNGCCCGTGGCGGCCGCATGCCCAGAGAGAATATAGCTGAACTTCTGGACCCTGGTTCTTTTAAGGAGTACTGGCCTTTAATTGTCGCGCGACAGCACAAGAGGTATGACCCCGAAACATTGCGTAAAAATACCCCTGCTGATGGAGTTGTCGCTGGAACCGGAACCATTAATGGCGATCTCTTTACGGAAGAGCAGTCTCGCGCGATGGTCGTCCACTATGATTATACGGTTTTGGCAGGGACTCAGGGCGGGAGAAATCATTACAAGCAAGACAGAATGTTTGAGCTTGCATTAAGATTCCGGTTGCCGTTAGTTCTTTTCGGCGAGGGTGGCGGTGGCCGTCCAGGTGATGATTCTATTGGCCCTTCAGTAGCTTTCGATACCCACACCTTTTCCCAATTCTCAAAACTTTCGGGCGCGGTGCCTCTTGTCGGAGTGAATCACGGAAGGTGTTTTGCTGGAAACACCGCCCTGCTNGCCTGCTGCGATGTCATTATCGCAACAAAAGATTCGACAATAGCAATGGGTGGTCCAGCCATGATCGAAGGCGGTGGATTGGGGATTTATACNCCCGAAGAAGTCGGACCCATGTCATTTCAGGTGCCAAACGGTGTCGTTGATATCTTAGTGAATGACGAACAAGAGGCAGTGGCTATCGCAAAGAAGTATTTATCTTATTTTCAAGGGGATTTGGCCGATTGGAAGACGCCTGAGCAGAAGANANTGCGTCACATTGTCCCGGAAAATAGACTNCGGCTTTATGAGATGCGAGATATTATCGCAACTCTGGCAGATGAGGGTTCAGTGCTTGAAATCAGAAAAGGTTTTGGGGTCGGAATTATTACCTGTTTTATTCGCGTTGAAGGCAAGGCTTTAGCTGTCATAGCAAACAATCCTCACCATCTGGCAGGAGCGATCGATTCTGNTGGGGCTGATAAAGCAGCTCGCTTTATGCAGCTCTGTGATGCGTTTGATATTCCGATATTAAGTTTGATGGATTGCCCGGGAATTATGGTGGGCCCGGAGGTGGAAGCTACAGCGCTTGTGCGTCACAGTGTGCGGATGTTTAACACGGGAGCTAATATAACCACGCCACTGTTCGGTGTAGTTATTCGAAAGGCCTATGGTTTAGGTGTGCAGGCGATGTGTGGCGCTAGCTCTCTAGAGGGGTTCTTTACTGTTGCTTGGCCGACAGCTGAGTTCGCAGGAATGAACATAGAAGGCGCAGTAAAACTGGGTTACCGAAAAGAATTGATGTCTATCGATGATCCCGACGAGAGGGCAAGAGAGTTCGATGAGAGAGTCTCTAGGGCCTATGAATCAGCAAAAGCGGTGAACGCAGCGGCAGGGGGAGGGATTGATGATGTTATAGACCCAGCAGAGACTAGGTCATGGATAGCGGATGCGTTAAAACGAATTCCTCCTGCTCCTCGNCGGGAAAACAAAAAGTACCCTTTTGTGGATACCTGGTAGTGGTTTATCCAAAAAAGTTTAAGCATCTTTTCCGAAAGTCCACTGGCTTTTTATTCGTCCCTGAGGTGGGATCCAAGCCGAGGTTTTATCTTTCGGCGAGACTAAAACACACTTCCCCAATTAAAGGAAAAAATCATGAAAGCATTGCTAAAAAATATAGCGTTAACTGGATTCTTGATGAGTCTCGTGCTTATGTCAGGTAACAATTATTCATCAACAAAAAACTTTCCCTATGTGTTTCACCTAGTTCAAATGTCTCTTTGGGAAGAAAGCAAAGAGACGGGTACGGTTTATTACCCGCCTACCTATAAGCAAGATGGATTTACTCATGGGACGTCGAACCCTAAAAAATTGCTAGATGTTGCAAACCATTTTTATCAGGAGGTTGAGGGAGAGTGGCGGTGTCTAGAAATGACGGTTGAGAGTCTTGGAGAGGTTGGTGTGGAAGTAATCTTTGAGGGCACTGCGCCTGTCGGTGATAAAGCACCTGATTTTGAGGGGGCCGATGACGAATTGTTTCCACACATCCTCGGTGGAATCCCTCGAGAGGCGGTCATAAAATCATACCCGGTAATTCGATCGAAGAGCGGCGAGTTCCTGTCTATTCCCGGTGTCACATCAGACTAAAGAAAAAAATCTATACAAAAGCTCATGGGATCAGACGGTCAGTTTTATAACTCGGTTTTTCACGCTTTAAACGATTATTCATTCCTGTTTATTGGACATAGTTAAGTGCGGATAGGATATTGTACAAAATGGCTGGTACAGTAGATATTTTTTTTGGTTCTTCTGCGAAGAACTGCGTACTTACAAAGTTTAAAATTTAGAAGTGGAAGCTCATACGCTCGAAATAAGAAAGAAATTTTTGGGAGAGTAGAAATGGCAATGGAACTTTGGACTGCAGCGACACCCAACGGTTGGAAAGTCAATATTATGATTGAGGAGTTGATAGAGCTCGGTATTGAGGTGTCAGAATTTAAGGTAAGAAGCATCAATCTTCAAAAGGGAGAACAATTTTCTAGAGAATTTACAAATCACAACTTTAACCAAAAGATCCCTGTACTTATTGATGGAGAGACAAGTGTGATGGAGAGCTGTGCGATACTGCAATATCTTGGAGAGAAATATCCGTCTGCTCTTTTACCCTCCGGAAGCAAGCGTTGGGAAGCCCTGCAGTGGCTCTACTGGCAAGCCGCCAATGTCGGCCCGATTTTTGGCAATAAGCTCAGTTATACGCGCTATATGGAAGATGTGCCCATTGAGGCAAAAGCTCATCCACTAGAGCGCTTCGGTAAGGAGGGGCTGCGGCTAGCTAATGTTTTAGATCGCAAGCTTGAAGGAAGAGATTATATTTGTGGCGAGGAAATTTCAGTAGCTGATATTGCGATTTATCCTTGGATGAGGGGCTGGAAGTGGAGCAAAATAATTTTAGTTGAATGCAAAAACGTAATGGCATGGATTGATAGAGTGAGAGCGCGCCCAGCTGTCGAGAGGGGTCTTTCCTATGGGGTGCCGAAAGACGAGATTGATCAATGGAGTGAGGAGCGAAAAAAAGAAACAGCTTCGAGCGGAGCAATCATTGCTTCGAACGAAGCCTTGAAAACAGACGTTTAGAGAAAAATAGTACAGTGCGCTAGCTGATCCAATATCCAATTGACCCCCGGTGTGCATGTGCTAACTGTATAAACCTTAGGTATAAATTGAAAACAAATATTAAGCGAGGCAGTACCAAACAATGGCAAACGTCATAACAAAATCTGATGAAACATTTGAGCGAGCGAAAGCAGTGATTCCGGGCGGTATATCTGGACACTATGGGTCTTTTGTCAGAAAGAACGGCCCAAAGTTTTTTTCAAAAAGCGAAGGTTCGCGGTTTTGGGACGTCGACGGGAACGAGTATATTGACTTGATGTGCGCCTACGGGCCTATGGTGCTTGGCTATAACCACCCTGTGGTCAATGAGGCGGCGCTCGAGCAGCTTAAGTACGGCAACACCGTAAGTTTAGCTTCACCCGTTATGGTTGATCTAGCTGAGACCTTAGTCGACATGTTAGATGCGGCTGATTGGGCGATGTTTAGTAAAAACGGTGGTGACGCTACCGCCCAGTCCGTGCTTATTGCCAGAGCGGCCACAGGCCGAAAAAAAATTGTTAAAATTAAGGAGGGGTACCACGGAGTAGCTGCCTGGATGCAGGAAGACAGACCTGGTACCACGCCCGCAGATACTGAGCACGTATTAGAGATCCCGTGGAACGACCTTGAAGCCTTTCAAGCTTTAATTGATCAATACCCGAGTGATATTGCCTGTTTTATCTCCTCGGCCTATGAGCATTCGTTATTTAGAGATAACGCATTGCCTTCGGAGGGTTATTGGGAAGGGATCGAAGCGCTTTGCAGAAAGAATAGTATTGTTTTGATTATAGACGAAGTTCGCACTGGCTTTAGAATAAATCTAAGGGGCGCCAACGTGGAGTATGGTTTTACCCCAGATCTAATCTGCTTAGGCAAGGCAATTGCTAATGGGTTTCCGCTAGCGGCGTTGGTTGGCTCGGATGCGATGAAAGACGCAGCTAAAGAGGTTTACTTCACAGGGACTCAGTTTTTTAACGCCGCTCCGATGGCAGCGGCCAGAGCAACACTTTTAGAATTGCAGAAAATAGATGGTGCCCAATTGATGACTGATTATGGTAACACTTTAAATCAGGGGCTAAGGGAGGTCGCCTTGTCACATGGATACGACCTTATCTCCTCAGGGGTGCCTGCTATGCCATATTATCGTATAGAGAGTCCCTCTCTTAAGCTCCACTCTGCATGGGTTGACCAGTGCGTATCTCGCGGGCTATACCTTCTAGCGGTTCACAACAACTTTGTATCGACCGCGCATTCAGAGAAGGATTTGATCAAAATATTAGAAATTGCAGACGATGCATTTAGAGCATTAGGCTCATCTTCATCAAAAGCGATTACAGGCTAATAAATTGATCGCCGCTTATTGTTGGCCTCAAAGCGCTTTACCCGGAGAGACCATAAAAATCGTCTGCCACACCGAGGCAGAGTCGTTTCAATTTACTGTCCTTCGTCAAGCAAAAAATATTGAAAAAGTTATATAGAGCAGGGTTTTTAAGGGCAAACCTCAAACTATTTCTTCAGATATTAATGTCGATGGTTTTACTATATCTTCGTATCGCATAAGGCATCCCTAACATTGAGTTACCAATTTATTCCATATTTATCGAACCTTAAATAAGCATGTCCTTTCAGGAGAAGGCGCTAATTAGGATCCACACACCGAATAGAGGCGCAATCAGGTAAACAATGGTAGTAACCGTTTGCTCGGTCTCGCTGAGAGAAATTTCGTTGATATCAGGAAGGCCTAACAAGAGTGTAACCCTAAGCATTAGTGAATAGATAAAAACTGTATACAAAATAGCAAANGCTGGTCGAATCCCGTCTGAATCGTCAACAAAACGTAACATCAAAATTAGGCCCACGACTGCGGCGACAATCGCAATGCCGTGGATCAATTTTAGAACCTTGAAATAGCTTTCATGTCCGAAAAACTGGTTCAATAGTGCGAGTAACAGAAGGCCNCCAAACACCGCNACAATTGAACNTNTATCAATANAGGGCCCGATACCTGCCGCTGNATCCATAGCCANAGCNGTTAAGCCCAAGAAAGCAATTCCAGCAAGCNTCGGCAACNCNAGNCCCTCNGGTTTTGCAAGATCTGCGCTTTCGTTGTTGGAGAGCATGTANAGTGGGCCTTTCAAGATGAGAGCATACAGAATAGGCAAAAAGAGAACCTGTAATCTGNNNACGAGCTCGCTAGCGTCCTCAAGATTTTTCATAACTCCGACTATCCCAATAAACATGCCCAGGAGCGCGACATCAAGTATTATTTGATTGGATAAGTTTACCGCTTTTTGAAGGTTTCTGGTTGCGATGACTGCTAACAAAATCGGTGAGAGAATCCATACAAGGCTTGCGGGATCAAATAAATTTATAAACATTCGCGGTCTCCTCTAATTAGATGAAGTGAGAATCTGTCGATCAAACTATCATACAAAGCTAAGCAGAAGGAAGACCTAAAGGTTGGAGTGAGAATGCAGACCTCTGCATTAGAAGTCCGCCCCTCGTCTGAGGACCTAAGACAACGCCTCTTTCGTTGTTTTGACTATCGCTGCTGCTACTTTATATGGATCAGCATTGGATGCGGTTCTTCTGTCTTCGAGCCGACCTTTCCAGCCATCTTGAACGGTGCCCACAGGAATGCGTATCGATGCACCTCGGTCAGAGACTCCGTAACTGAACTCGTCAATAGATTGGGTTTCGTGATCGCCTGTTAACCTCTGATCGTTGTCAGCTCCATACACGCTTATGTGCCGCTCTATATTCTTTCCGAACTCTTCACAGATTTTTGTGAAAGTTTCCTCTTTTCCTGAATCTCGCATGACGCCGTTGGAGAAATTCGCATGCATGCCAGAACCGTTCCAATCTAATTTTCCAAAGGGTTTCGGGTGCCAATTAATGGAGTATCCGTATTTCTCACCAGTTCTTTCTAATAAGTATCTAGCTACCCAAGTCTCATCTCCGGCTTGCCTAGCACCTTTGGCAAAAACTTGAAATTCCCACTGACCCGCAGCAACTTCNGCNTTNATNCCCTCNACGTTTATGCCTGCCTTGAGGCACATGTCCATGTGCTCGTCTACACAATCTCGTCCAAACGCATTAGCAGCGCCAACTGAGCAGTAGTAGGGGCCTTGTGGTCCAGGAAAACCTCCGGGCGGGAAACCCGGCGGTAGGTTGGTATCTACATCCCAAAGGAAATATTCCTGCTCGAAACCAAACCAAAAATCATCATCATCATCATCGATGGTAGCTCGTCCGTTTGAGGGATGGGGTGTCTCATCGGCGTTTAGTACTTCGGTCATCACAAGAAAGCCATCTAACCTATCTGGATCTGGATATATAGCTACCGGTTTTAGCAGGCAGTCTGATGAACTGCCGTCAGCTTGCTCCGTGGAACTTCCATCAAAAGACCACATTGGGCATTCCTCTATAGACCCCCCGAAATTATCTCTAACCTGTGTNTTGCTGCGCAGGCTTTGAGTGGGCGCGTAGCCATCCAGCCAGATATACTCTAGTTTCGCTTTCATGATATGGTTCCTCTCCTCTGTTTCGGACTTAATTAGACTGACTCTCTAAACGCTGTGGAACAAACTCCGAAAACGGAATCTGCGCTTGTTTGTATAGGTTTCAGCAAGTTTTATGCCATTGGCTCTTTATCCTAACCTATTGTTTTACATTATTATAAAATGGCGCGTGAAGGCTTGTGTTGCACTAATCTAGTGCGTGCNTAAGGATTTGGTTTAAAACTGCACTAATATGAAGCGATGTCTTTGCAGAGTAAAGCATTTATGNAGATTATCGNGANGATGGGCGACAGGGGTATAAACGGTTGTGAACAAGGAGCATTTTCCACAGAGAACCCAGCGTTACATTGGTTTCGCAACAGATAGTTTAAGATGGGATCACTTCAGTGCCCGAGATGACGATATTTTTATCTGCACGCCCTATAAATGCGGAACCACTTGGACTCAGGCNCTATGTGCGTTGTTGATCTTCAAAGACCCAGACCATCAAAAAAAACCGGCAATGATTTCTCCTTGGATCGATTCGCATCTGATGCCCGTTGAGGCAATGAACGCCATGCTTGCTGCTCAAAATCATCGAAGATTCATCAAAACCCATACGCCAATTGATGGAATTAATTACTCTCCTGATTCAACTTATATCCTCGTATATCGCGATCCAAGAGACGTCTATTTTTCTCTTCGCAATCATATTGAAAATATGAATATGGAGGTTCAGTCAGAGTGGTTAACAGATGACCTAAGCGAGAGTTTTAGAAATTGGTCGTTAGCTCCAAATGTTGTTGGGGCTAGTGAGCTCTTTACGTTGTCAGAAATGGTCCATCATTACAATAGTTTTCAAAGATTCAAGCATTTGCCTAACATTCATTTTTTTCACTTTAGCGATTTCAAGCAAGATCTTTTAGGGCAGATGCAAAGGTTGGCAGGCATTTTTGATATTGAAATTGAGATGGACCTCATGGCACGGCTCTCCATATCTGCCCATTTCTCCTCGATGAGGGAGAATGCCTCACAATTTGTTCCTGCATCGGGAATGCAAGTCTGGAAGAGCGAAAAACGGTTTTTTAATCGAGGTGACAAATACCAGTTAACAGACCTGAGTCCAGCGGACCTTGAAATATACAACAACTCAATTTCTCAATCATTGGAGCAAGAGCAGATTGAATGGTTGGAGACCGGGTACGGTATATGAACTATTTTGTGGCGCGCCGAAAAACATCAAACAAGTAATCCATAATTGTCTTCGAGCAAACTTTCTGAGATAGTTATCTGGTAGAAACACCTCCTAAATGACAGTTGAAAAATTTTAACCAAACGGAACAAACGATGTATAAACTCAGTTCAGTAAAAACACTCTTACTTTTAACTTTAATTTTAGGCTCGCCGTCTTTGCTCGCACAGGAGACCTATTTAACTGATGGGAAAGGCCCCTCGGGTAGCGACGTTAAAATATACGTTTCTAAGCTTCCGNCACTTAAATACCCTAGGAAGGCCAAGCGCCTGGGAGTAGAGGGTTACGTTAGGCTTGGGTTTGACGTGAATGAAAACGGAGAGTTGGTCGACCTTCGCGTTGTAGACGCGAAGCCGAGANCTCTGTTNGACAAATCAGCCATGCAGTTTATGAGTGGAGTGCAATTTTTGTCGCCAAAAGAAGAGGGGAGTTCGGTAAGAGCAAGAGACGCAGAATTTACCCTTACCTTTAAGTTGAATTAGTCGAGAGCTCAGAGATGACAATAAAAACTACAATCGTGCTCATAATCTTAGCTGGGTTTTGTTTGGTTTTTGGAGCAAACTTTTATTCTTCCAATTTGCTCAATGAAGCTAATCAGGAATATAGCTCAGATAGCAGTTTACAGAGCTATACATCGGCTTGGTTNAGCAACATGGATATCCAATTCGAAAACAAATTGTTGGTCTTTGATCCCTTCGAGGGAATGGCCGCAAATGCTGATCTTTTTGATGCCGAGCTAGACAATTTCAAAGGAACTGACGGGCCCAACCCGCTCTTTACGGCGTTGCGGGAAAAAAATGCAGAATCTGCTGAGGCTCTTTTCGGGAAGGTTTTTTCTGATGCAATTTTTGAAGAGCAAATTACTTTTGCTGTCGCTTACGATCGAAGAGGACTCCAGCTGTATTGTGAGTCAAGTCTTTACGTCGTGGGCGTTGATCCATGTTCCCAATCAGCACAACCGGATTACTTTCTGAATTTCGGGGCATTCGTGAAGTCTCTGGACAAGGGCTCGTCTCGTAGCGTCATAAAGATAAAAGATCTGACTAACGAAAAGCCGGTGTCCATAAATGATACATTAGCTTTTTCCCTTAAAGATGAAAATGAAAAGCCCATCGCTGTAATAGTTTTGGGTCGGAATGTGATTGATAGCCTCGAGCAATTCTCAGAAAATTTTGAGATCGAGACGGCGATAGCAATAGACGATAACGCCCTGACGGTTTACGACTACTACGAAGAAGAAAAACCGGAAATATTGAAGAAGTTGGTTAAAGTTGGTCTGGACTTCGGGACAACCAATGAGATGTATCAATATAGTTTTATTGACGATGTATCTTCATATCAAATCACCTCTATCCCATTTAGCAAAAGTATTCGAGCGAGTGATCTCAGAATACTTATATTCGCGGACCAAGGAGAGTTGATTACCGCTTTAAACCAGACAGAAAAACAGACCGTCATATTTTTTGTCTTCTTAACTGTCTTGATCACTGTGGTAGTTTTTTTAGTGACGTCTGCCTCCTTCAACAGGATAACTGGCGCGATTCAGGTGCTAGAGAAGATGGCTGATGGAGATCTCTCAGCCAACACGCAGAGAGCCCGATCATTTTTCAGTTCTGAAAGGGATGAGGTTGGAAGACTTCAAAAGTCCATCGAAAGTTATCGACAGCATCGGATAGAAGCAGAAGAAGACAGGGTCGATCGTGCAAAACGTCGCGATGAGCGCGATGAAATTATGTTCGAAAAAATGACCTTGTTGTCAGATCAGTTAGAGGGACAATCCAAGGACATGTTGTTAAAAGAAATATCTGAGATGAAAGATGCGCTGTCGACAGGCGACGATGAGACAAAGGAAACTGCGTCAATAGAACTGATGTCTAGGGCGTTCTCTAAAATGTCAGATGAGGTAAATGCTCTGATTGCTGCGCGGACGCATGAGTTAGTAGAAGCCAGAGATGAGATAAGCAGTTCAATTCGTTATGCCGCGAGGTTGCAAAACGCGCTCTTACCTAAATCCTTCCCGGGTGATTTTACAATTAATGTGGAATGGAGGCCAAGAGATCTTGTGGGAGGTGACATATATTTCATTAAGGACCTTCCTGACAAGGTGTATATAGCGGTGGTAGACTGCACGGGTCACGGTGTCCCTGGAGCGTTTCTTTCAATCATCGCAAGAAGCCAATTAGAAAAAGCAATCGACGAAGAACATTATCAGAGCGCTGGGCAGTATCTTTCGCTTGTAAATGATCTTTTAAGGGAAACGCTATCACGAGCAGACCAAAGCAACATGGGAGAGGAGGGATTTGATGGTGGCGTATGTATATATTTTAGGAAAGAGCAACGCCTTGAGTTTGCAGGAGCCAAGGCATCAATCTTTAACGTTGATTCTGACAAAGCAGACGAAGTTGCTGGAGACAGGAAATCCGTAGGATCAACGCGGATGGCAACTGACTTCCAATTTACCACGCATGTGATAGAAAAAAATGAAGGTGCGTTCGTAATGCTTACGGACGGAATCACAGATGTCATGAGCCCAGAGGAGAGGCCTATCGCTTTCGGTCGGAGGAGGGTGCTTAAAATCCTTCGAGAATCGGTTAATACATCACCGGGAAATATAGTAAGCAACATAATGACCAGCGTTGATCTATACAGGGGAGGTGAACCGCTCCGAGATGATCTCACCCTACTAGCCTTCTCTATGAACTCTGGGAACGGTATATCAGAGGCGGACGAAGTGGTAGGAGATGGAAGATGAAATTTGAAAAAACACAAAGGACGCCGTTGGTTGAAATAGGCTCGAACTCTTGCCTTATAAAGGGTGAGTGTTACCCGGAAAACATAGCCGAGTGGTCTGGGCCAGTTCTAGAAGCCCTAAAGAAAACGCTGGCGGATTCAAATACACAATTTAACGTTGATATTGAGCTTTATTATTTCAATAGCTCTTCAGCAAAGTTTTTATTTGACTTCTTCGAGTTTCTAGAGGAGAGCGCCGAAGAGGGGAAAAAAATCAGNATAAATTGGAGGTATCGAGCGGAGGACGACACCATGCTAGAGGCTGGGGAGGATTTTCAGGAAGATGTCACCGCTTGTGAATATAATCTCGTTATCGTTGAGTACGCCAATGAAGATCACGAGGAAGAATGATAATNAAATGTAAAATAATGCTGGAATCTAGTTTCTAACTGAGGCAGGGATGGAAAAGAATAAAGATACTTTGGGTTTGCACACTTTTATGCAAGACAGGAAAACCTTATTTTGTTATTCGGGGCCCCTGACCGAGGACTTGCTGACNACTATCTCTAATCCCGTAAGGCATCAACTTTCGGATAAGGAAACTCAGGAGACCGTTTCGAAGAGAGTATTTGGTGTTTTTATTGAACAGGCACAAAATATCATCAGGTACTCTACCCAGAAGACAAAGTCTACCGGAGACAGCATCGGGACAATTGCGATTAGCGTTGCCGAAGATGGCTTCTTNATTGAGGCGGTTAATAAGATTGACGAGAACAAAAGGGATGTTCTTGAGGCTACCTTGGTCGAGTTAAGCGTTGCTGATCAGAAAGCCCTCAGGCAAATGTACAAACAAAGATTGCGTGATGGCCCCCCTGAAGACTCCGAAGGAGCCGGGCTCGGTTTTATAGAAATGGCCAGAAGAGTAAAACGTTTCGAATTTAATTTTGTCGAGTCGGAGGAAGGGGCCCTTTTTGTATATCGTGGTTGGGTCAGCTAGCTCTGGTCTTTTTGTTTTTCTGCAAAGNCGGAATCATAAAAGAAGTCTAACGATTTCTGTCTTTTAAAATTTTCAATTGCGGTTATTGTTTCCTCCAAGCTTAGTTTAGCAGTGTCTAATTCTTGCTCAGATAATTTATTCAGAATCACAGACATTGTGCGCTCTCCAAGCTCAAGTGTAACGGAAGAAGAGTCCACCGATTTCAGAACCTTGAAGGGTTTAAAGTTGCCCAATCCTTTTAAGTAGATCGGTTCCAGTTCAACTGCCTCGATAGATTCCTTTACAAGGTTGTAGGTATCTTCAGAAATATATATCGACCCATTCTCTGCAGCCTCTTCAAGTCTGGACGCTTTATTCACCGCTGATCCTATAGCAGTGTAATCTAGCCGGGATTCACAGCCAAAATTTCCTACAGTCGCAAAACCAGTATCTATCCCTATTCNCATCTGTAGTTGCTCTTTTAAACCATACCGAACCCACTGATCGGCAAGATTGTCTAATTCTTTGAGCATCTCTAATGCCATATTTACGCACTTTAGTGCGTCTTCTCGAACTCCTTCAGTTTCTGGATCTCCGAAGAAAAGCATTATTCCATCACCAATGTACTTATCTATTGTCGCACCATAATCTAATGCGATTTTAGTCATTGACTCCAAATACAGGTTGAGCAAGTCTGTAACGTCTTCAGACTCCATGCTTTCTACAAAATTAGTGAACCCGCAGAGGTCTGAGAAAAAGACTGTTAGTTTTTTTCTCCTACTCACGCGGCTACCGTGTCTTGACCCAGAGAAGATGGATTGATAAAGCTGGGGAGAGAGAAATTTGGACAATTGAGAGGACATTCCCTCAAGTTGCTCGTTGGTTTCCTGGGCCTCTTGTTTTAATTCGTTAAGGCGGTGCTCATTCTTGTCGCTCAGCTTAATTATTCTTTTCGTTGTTCTGAGCAGCTTGCTATAGTCTCCAACAAGTTTATTGTACTCTGACTTTCCCGCTTTCCCGCTATCATTTATCTTTTTGGCGTTAGCGAGAACCTCTGTTTCCTGGCTAAATATGTTGGTATCCATAAATCACATCTCTCGTTGGTTTGTGTTTCTCCCCTANCGAAAGAAATGGGGACAAACCCTTTTTCTGNAAACAAAAATACACCGTATCCCTCAAAAATGCACCTACAAGATAATTACGTTTTTTAAATTNGTTTGATAGATTACAAAAAACTTTATCAACGGGAGCTAAAAAAGTGTACGAGCAAATTCTTTACGATGTCAAAGACCCGGTTGCNGTGATAACCTTAAATCGTCCGGATGCGCTTAATGCCCTGACAGNAAGAATGCAACGAGAATTTAAGCATGCTCTCGCAGAGGCTGAGTCTGATCCCGCGGTGGTGGGCGTAGTCCTGACTGGAGCTGGTCGAGGGTTTTGCGCTGGCGCCGATATTGGTGGATTACAATCAACGGCTGATGGGAAGAAAANCCCTGAAGAGGATCTCTCTGCTTTGAAAGCAACTCCCGGTGATCAAAAGATGGGAGAGAATTTCAAGATAAGTTATACTTTTATGCTTTCCTTAAAAAAGCCGATAATAGCNGCANTTAACGGNNCCTGCGCNGGTCTNGGNTTCTGCTATGCTCTTTTGTGCGANATGAGATTTGCAGAAAAGCAGGCGAAGTTCACTACCGCTTTTAGTCAACGTGGTTTAATTGCTGAGCACGCATCTAGTTGGCTTCTGCCTAGATTGATTGGCTCAGGTAAAGCATTAGATATTCTTTGGAGTGCTCGAAAATTTGAAGGCGAGGAGGCAAAAGAGCTTGGTCTGGTTGAGAGGGTTGTCGACACAGGTGAGTCGCTTAACGCTGCAATCCAATATATCCAAGAACTAGCGCAGCATGTTTCCCCAACGTCGTTACAGATAATGAAAGCGCAAGTCTACAGGCATTTAAATATGGAGCTTGGGGAAGCGATGGTAGAATCAAACCAGTGGATGGATGAGTCACT
>PARM01000048.1 GCA_002711495.1 Gammaproteobacteria bacterium | reverse complement strand
AAGAAATCAAGTTTGGCAACGATCAGCTAATTCCAATAAAAGCAGGCGAAACACTTAACTGGAGAATCAGTTCGGAGAGATGACACACAAAAGAGTATCACGCAAATGATTGATCCGCCCGAACAGGACAAAGCTAGTATGTCTAATCGCTTTCGAGGATATCTCCCCGTTGTGGTTGATGTTGAAACCGGTGGATTTAACCCTGGCACGGACGCCCTCTTAGAAAGCGCTATTGCTATTATCGAAATGAATGAGACAGGTTTTTTAGAACTAGGAGAAACCTTGTCTTTCAATATCAGACCATTTGTTGGTGCAAACATTGAAGAAGCGGCACTTCAATTCACCGGGATTGATCCCGAGCATCCATTCAGGTTTGCAGTAGACGAGAAGGAGGCTTTGGAAGAGATGTTTTCGAAGGTGCGAAAAGAAATTAAAAGAACTGGTTGCCATCGTGCGATCGTGGTTGCGCACAATGCGAGTTTCGACCACGCTTTCTTATATAGAGCAGCTGCTCGGTGCGAAATAAAAAGGAATCCTTTTCATCCTTTCTCTACATTTGATACTGCAACGCTTGCTGGTCTTGCTTACGGACAGACTGTTTTGGCAAGGGCTTGCGAAGCTGCAGGGATNNCCTTTGAGANCGAAGAGGCNCACTCAGCAGCNTACGACTGCACTAAAACTGCTGAATTATTTTGTCAAATAGTGAATCGATGGAAACGACTNTCTGATGGAGTATAANTAGNAACTGCAACTTGTAATACGAACGACNAATAAAACTNTCTCTTTTGCCTGAGNATATAAATTANTCANGNCTTTTNTCTANTGCTTCCCTAATAAGTTCATGCAGCTCGCCGCTCTCAAACAATTCCAAGATAATATCACAGCCGCCGACTAGCTCGCCGGCTACAAAGAGCTGTGGAAAAGTCGGCCAATCTGATATTTCTGGAAGTTTCGCTCTTATTTCCGGATTCGCAAGGATATCAATATAAGAAAACGGCTCACCGCAACTCATTAAAGCCTGGGTCGCCTTAGAGGAGAATCCGCATTGAGGAGAGTTTGGGGATCCTTTCATATAAATCAGCACTTGGTTTGATGCTATTTGCTCTCTAATTATTTCGTGCACTTCCATATGCGACCTACTTCCAAAAGATTAGGGTGTGATTAAAATCCAAATTATAAAGAAATCGTAAGATTAAATCATCAGCCAGTTTGCAATCTGCCACTCAGGACGTAAGTTATGCGGTTTCTCGAAAATGCGAATTGGTTTAAGATCAACCGAGAAGATAAGAACTTGGTACTCAGGACATGAAGTCTCCAATAATGCCCACATATGGACGACAAGATATAGCTTTTGTAAAAGGTGAGGGATCTTGGTTAATTGATTCGAAAGGGGACAGGTATTTGGATGCCCTGTCTGGAATTGCAGTAATGGTCCTCGGGCATTCCAACCCCGCAATTACCAGAGCAATCATGGAGCAGTCTACCGAGTTAATTCATACCTCCAACCTGTACAAAATTCCAAATCAAGAAAAACTCGCAGAACAACTTCAGGCAATTTCCGGAATGGACAACATGTTTTTTGCGAACTCTGGAGCAGAAGCAAACGAGTGTGCGATAAAAATTGCAAGACTGCATGGGCATAAGAGGAAAATCGAAAACCCAGTTATAGTTGTCGCTGACTCAGCTTTTCATGGGAGGACCCTAGCTACCCTCACTGCAACCGGGAACCGAAAAGTCCATGCAGGTTTCGAACCTCTTGTCGACGGGTTCGTTCGTGTGCCATTTAATGATATTGAGGCGATAAAAAACGTAGCTAAAAATAATAAAAGTGTCGTCGCTATTTTCGTCGAGCCTGTCCAAGGCGAGGGCGGAATAAGAATTCCAAACGTTCACTACCTTAAAGAATTGAGAAACATATGCGACCAAAAAGATTGGCTTTTGATGCTAGATGAGATTCAAACAGGTTATGGAAGAACCGGAGCTTTTTTTTCTTATCAGAACTACGACGTTATTCCGGACATCGCCACGCTGGCGAAGGGGCTAGGAAACGGCGTCCCGATTGGAGTTTGTCTAGCTAAAGGGAAAGCTTCTGAGCTTATGCAACCAGGAAACCACGGTTCCACCTTTGGTGGCAACCCATTGGTTTGTCGTGTAGCCTCCGCGGTCCTCGACGAAATCGAGCGGCAAAATCTATCAGAAAGAGCTGGGCAATTGGGGCTTCGAATGAAAAAAGTATTCGAGGATCGAATAGGTTCTTTAAACATAGTAAGAGAAATTAGAGGGATTGGATTAATGTTTGGAATAGAACTCAACGAACCCTGTTCCCATTTGGTAGAAAAAGCCCTCGAGAAAAAATTACTAATCAACGTAACAGCTGGAAATGTTATTAGGCTTCTACCGCCACTGACTATAACTGATGCAGAGGCTGATCAAATTTGTGAATTGGTTTCCCAGCTGATTGAAGGTCGCTGAACTAGTGGGCTAGCGTTCTTTTTACCGCGTTGACCCAACCTAAATACATTTCATCAGCTCGTTCAGGGAGGATCGAAGGGGAAAACTGTCGCTTTAGTTCCCATTTTTCTGCTATTTCGTCAACGCCCGACACTAAATTCGCGCCCATCGCAGCGAAATAAGCTGCCCCAAGAGCAGTGGTCTCGGTAATATTCGGTTTGTCGACACTCAGCTGCAGGACATCTGCAAGGTTCTGAAGCAACCAACTATTCTTGACCATTCCTCCATCAACCCTTAATTTGGATGCGAGAACTCCGTCACGCTTCATGCATTCCATGAGATCCCGACACTGAAAAGAAACACTTTCGAGGGTCGCCTTAACGATGTCGTCATCCGAGGTGTTCCGTGTCAAGCCAAAGAGGGCGCCTCTGGCATTTGGATCCCAATATGGGGCGCCAAGACCGGTAAAAGCGGGAATGAGGAATAAACCGTTATCAGGAGAAGATTGGCTCGCCATAGCCTCAGTCGTCTCAGCGGAGGAGATTAGATGCACTTTATCCCTCAACCACTGAACGGCAGCTCCGGCCACGAATATACTTCCCTCTAGCGCGTACTTGATTTGGCCATCTATTCGATAGGCAACGGTAGTTAGCAGTTTATTTCCTGATCGCACTGCTTCACTCCCGGTGTTTAACATCATAAAGCACCCGGTACCAAAGGTGCTTTTCATCATCCCAGGTTCAAAACAACTTTGTCCCACAAGTGCAGCGTGCTGATCTCCTGCGATACCAAGAACGGGAATTGAGCGGGAAAACAGATCTTTTTTTGAAAAACCAAAATTATGGACACAGTCGTGCACTGTCGGCAAAATTGATGAAGGGATGTCAAAAAGCGACAGAAGTTCAGGATCCCAAGTTTGAGAATGAATATTAAACAACATAGTCCTCGACGCGTTTGTAACGTCAGTTTTGTGAGACGCTCCTCCAGTCAACCGCCAGAGAAGAAAAGAATCTACGGTTCCAAAAAGCAGATTTCCTTTTTCTGCTTTTGATCTCGCTCCTTTTACATTATCGAGAATCCATTTTATTTTTGTTGCGGAGAAATAAGGGTCGAGAATCAACCCAGTTTTTTTATTTATCAGACTCTCTAAACCCTTGCTCTTCAACCTTTCACACAATGAGGCGGTCCGACGGTCTTGCCAAACAACAGCATTATAAATCGAGCGTCCCGTCTCTTTATCCCAGAGTATAGTGGTTTCTCTTTGGTTCGTTATTCCGATAGCTTCAATGTCTTCGGGCGAAATCGATTTCTTCATCAGTACTTCTGCGCAAGAATCAAGAGTAGAAGTCCATATTTCTTCGGGGTCATGCTCTACCCAACCGTCTTTAGGAAAATATTGTTGAAATTGTTTTTGGGCTATACCCGATATTCGAAAATCCGAATCAAAAAGAATCGCTCTGGAGCTTGTAGTGCCTTGGTCGATTGCTAAGGTATATTTTTTCGCCATTCCAATCCTCCACACCTAATTTGTTTGTTTAACCAAAGCTTACCAAAATATTTGTTACAAATTTTTCATTTCGTAAGAGAAGTTTGAGATAAACTAATCTTATAGAAAGAAAACTATGAAAGGAGAAAACAATGCGTGATGTCGTTATCGTTGATAGTGTTCGAACAGGCCTTGCTAAGTCATTCAGAGGTTCTTTTAATCTTACTCGTCCAGACGATCAGCTTGCTCATTGTATTGATGCATTACTTGAAAGGAACGGAGAAGTTGATCCAACGGAAGTAGAGGACGTCATAGTTGGGGCTGCAAGCCAGATCGGTGAGCAAGGCGGTAATCTGGCTCGGCTCGCAGTAATTCTATCTGGCCTGCCTTCTAGCGCAGCAGGAACTACTATAAGCCGTGCTTGCTCATCAGGCCTAAACTCAATTGCGATGGCTGCAACTCAGATAGCAAGCGGTTTCTCGGAAATTATGATTGCTGGCGGAGTAGAATCTATTTCTGCTGGTCAGCGACAAACTCCAGGGAAGTCCGATTCCCATCCATCTATATTAGAGAAATCCCCATATATATTTATGGCGATGGGAAATACTGCGGAGGTAGTAGCAAGAAGATATAACGTGACCAGAGAGGCCCAAGACAAATTCGCTTTGCTAAGTCAAGAGCGGACAGCCGCAGCGCAGGAAGCAGGAATCTTTGAGGACGAGATTGTTCCAATGAAGGTTAAATGGAAAAAAACCATAGACAAGAATTCTGGANAGACTGAGATAGTGGATGGGATTTGCGNTAGAGACGAATGTAATCGCCCTGACACAACTTTGGAAGGATTAACAAAATTGCCTCCAGCTTTTGAGGAGAACGGCACAGTNACTGCCGGAAACGCGTCCCAACTATCAGACGGAGCATCCATGACTTTGATCATGAGCGAAAAAAGAGCNANAGAGCTTGGAATCACTCCCATGGCTTACTTTAGAGGTTGGTCTGTTGCTGGATGCGAGCCGGATGAGATGGGAATCGGTCCTATTTACGCAATACCTAAGCTTCTTTCTTCCGCTGGCATGAAATTATCCGACATCGACCTTGTGGAATTAAATGAAGCCTTCGCCTCTCAATGTCTATACTGCAGGGAAAAGTTAGGAATTGACCCAGATATATACAATGTGAACGGAGGATCAATCTCAATCGGGCATCCATTTGGAATGACTGGATCAAGGCTTACAGGACACATAATACGTGAACTGAAAAGGCGTAATAAAAGATTTGGGATAGTCTCAATGTGCATTGGTGGNGGTATGGGCGCTGCAGGACTAATAGAATCTTGCTAGCCATCTATGNAAGTCAGNANTNGANTCACCATCTCGACAATGTATCAGTAAGAAGTTCGATAAAGTTTAGAGGNTGATCTAAAAATAAGTGATGTTGTGNATTTNCAAGCNCTTTGACTTCAAGCAAGGGAAGCAATGCTTTCATGTGCTCAGCACTCTTTTTTGAGAATGATTTGCTATTTTCNCCGTAGATNAGCGCGCACTTAGTTTTAAGGTTAGTGAAATCTTCTTCCAAGTCTGAAATAGGAGTCATTCTTTGAAGGTGTTCATCATCAAATTTCCAGGTAAAGCCATCGTCTACGTACTCTATTGAGTGTCTTGCGATGTAATTAAGAATGAAGGAGTTCTCACAAGGCTGGGGTGGCTGAAGACGAAATCTAGATACTGCTACATCGACACTTGGATAAAGCTTTTGCCGTCCTAAACGAGGTGGATCTGCGGGCTTTACATCGTCGGGGTGCTTAACTCCAGAATCAAGCAGAATAAGACCCTTAAATCGTTCAGGGAAAGCCGCCACCGCTTTGATCGCCAGGACACCGCCAAAGCTGTGTGCGACAATAACTGTNTCAGCATNCAACTCATTCTTTTGTGCGACTTTGACCAACTCTTCTGTGTAAGTCTCGCAGTCGTATGCTTCACGATGATCACTGTCCCCCATTCCAGAGAGATCGTTTGCAACTACTTTATATCTTGATTTAAAAAAAGGAGCTATAAAATCCCACCATCCTGCGTGCGCGTTGTGGCCGTGAACGAAAAAAAGCCCTGGACCNTNCCGACTCCATGAAAAAAAATTTANATNGGCTCCTTGCACTTCCAGTGAGCCCCTCTCCGGTTTGGTTTCCACCGCATCCCAGAACCACTCATTTTCAGTGCTCTCACCAAATTTCATGCAACGTTTGAATATTTCTTTAAGTGATGATCAACNTTGCCGAATAACGTCTCAATCGCAGTCAGCCTTTTGAAATAATGGCCAATATTAAGCTCGTCAGTCATACCCATTCCTCCGTGGAGCTGGATAGCGTTCTGTCCCACGAAACGACCGCTTTTCCCGACTTGTACTTTTAACGCTGAAATAGATCTCTTCTTTTCTGTAACATCTGCTGAACTCATCTTTATGGCCGCCATATAGAGCAGAGATTTCGACTGCTCATGCTCCATAAACATATCTACCATTCGATGTTGAAGAACCTGAAATTTCCCTATCGGCTGACCAAATTGCTCTCTTGTTTTACAGTACTCGACCGTGGATTTATAGAGCACTTCCATTGCGCCTACAGCCTCTGCCCCAACTGCTATGATCCCTCTATCTATTGCTTCTTCCAATATTGGGAAACCTTTGCCGACTTCTCCGATCACGTGAGAAAATTCAACAGAAACTTTNTCGAAATTTATTTCAGAAGCTTTATGACCATCAATAGTCGGATAATTCCTTAAAGAAACCCCCTCTGCCCTCGAATCCACTAGAAATAAAGTAATTCCGTCCTCGTCAACTCTGCTTCCAGAGGTGCGAGCGGGGACGACTAAATAATCTGCAGAGGGACCTCCTATCACTACAGCCTTTGATCCGTTGAGCACAAAGCCATCGGTACCCTTTTCCCCAAGTGTTTCGACGTCGCTTAAATTGAATCTCGCTTGCGGCTCCACAAATGCCAAAGCAGCGATCTTTTCTCCTGACATTATTGCACTCAGAATGTTCGATCTGATTAAGTCTGACTGACTTTTTTCAATTATTGACCCTGCTAAGATAATACTGGCAAGGTAAGGCTCGACGACCAAACCCTTGCCAAACTCCTCCATCAAAATCATAGTTTCCACCGCNGTGCCGCCGAAGCCACCGACTTCTTCAGAGAAAGGCAAAGCCAGCCAGCCTAACTCAGCAAAATTTTTCCAGGTTTCCCTGCTGAAACCCTCCTCTGACCTTANCAGACGCTGNCGATCTTCAAAGGAGTAACTATTTTGGATGTAACGTTGAACACTATCTTTTAGTAGCGATTGTTCTTCGGAGAGAGAAAATTCCATACAGGTACCTTATAATTCGGCGAAAACATAACGAAAGGATGATAAGGATAACAAAAGAAGTTTTCAACAGACTTGGAGAAACTGGGCCTCTCTAGATTTTTTTAGGATTCTCCAGCGCTCGCTTGTGCGGGTTAACACGAGCAATATCATGATGCTCATCTAGAACGATTTCGATATTTACCCTGCCCGACAGATCTTTATCGATCCAACGCACTAATCTTTCAAAATGAGATAAGAATCTTTCAACATTTAATTTAATATCTGGCTTATTTTCTCCATTGGCAGACAGATTTTCTTCTTCTTGTAGCTTTCGCCATTCGATTGATGCACCAAGCGATGGCGCACGGAGATGAATTGAGATATCAGAGACAAAAGCTTTCTCATACCTTGCTATTTGAGTATTGACCCATTTTCGCCAGGTCCCAAGGTGATCTTGCTTTTCTTCTAATCGGTTTATCGGATTTACAAGTGCCGATCTTGGTTCAGCGATAGCGCCCCAAAACCATCCTTCACAGATAATTATTCCTGCAGATTTAATAAGGCGTGTTTCCTCAACTCTGTCGTCTAGCGCTTTGTTAAATACTGGAGCACGAGCGGATAAATTACTTCTTAATTTTTTGATAACATCTACCAGCTTCTCCACGTCATGCGTGCCGGGTGGTCCTCTTGTGATTGCCAAAGGATGTATTGATTTTGCTAGGTCCGCTCTCTCCCCCCTGGATAAATAAAAGTCATCTAACGACACAATGGCAGAATTAATGCCAAAAACCTGCTGAAAAGCATTAGCTAATTCGTGGGCTAACGTTGTCTTACCCGTACCTGGCGCCCCAGACAGAGACACGACGATAGGAGAGGAGTTTTTAGGGATTTCAAATAATTCCATGCTCTCTAACAGAGCTAAAGAAAAACTAGAATCCTTGTACTTGTTCAAAAAAGCATTGAGTTGGCTCGCTTTTCTTTCCCGCGTAGACGTGTCTAACAATGATCTGTTCTCATGCTAATGCTCGCTCGGCTTTCCCTTTAAAAGAAAAGTCTGCGAAGAAACCCGCGTTTTAAACGAGACTCGCAGCTATTTAACTGTGATCTATACCTTGCGCTTCGCTCTGAAACCTTTTTAGAAACATCTTTCAGCCATTTCTTTTTGCGAAAAGTCCTTTTTGAGAATCCCCCATGTCCCTCGTGGTACGCAAGATATAGGTTATATGCATCATTTTTTTTTATTCGATTTTTTCGACGACTCTGATCGTTGTACCAACCAACGAAGTCGACAGCGTCTTTGAACTTGTTTCTATCGGCGCCTTTATTTCCTGTCGATTTCTTATAGATATCCCATGTAGCGTTGATGGCTTGCGCATAGCCGAAAGCGCTAGCGGGCCTTGGACCCGGGATTATCCCAAGAATCTTTTTCCTTGGGGGCCTCGCTCTTGCTCTGAAAGAAGACTCTTGGTATATCATAGCCATAATAACGGCAATATCACCATTCCACTTCTTTGATGCTTTTCTNGAATCTTTATACCATCCTTTTTTTTCAGNAAAAATCTCACATAGATTTGACGTATTCTTTGGAGGTGCTGAGGCACACCCAGCTAAAACCAACAACATCAAAGAAATTATTTTCAATTTAAACACGATACTCCTCCAAAAAATCTTTTAAATCGATTTCAGGGAAAACTTTTACCCCTAACTCACGAGCTTTTGACAGCTTTGAACCCGGGGATTCNCCTACAATAAGCATCGAAGTTCTTTTGGAAACCGAGCCAGAGACCGTTGCTCCCAAAAGTTCCAGTTTTTCTTTGAGCTCTTGTCGAGAATAATTCTCTAGCGTTCCAGTAATTACGATCGCTTGACCTTCAAGTGGCTTATAGTCCCCCGCGCGTTCTTCATTCCAGGTCACACCTAGATCTAAAAGCTCCATCACTACATTAAAGTTATCTTGATGACCGAAGAATTGACGCACGTTGGAAGCAATGACCCTTCCGACTTCGGGGACTTGTAGGAGTGACTCTTCAGTAGCTTTCGCTAAATTTTCTATCTTTCCAAAAAAAAGACACAGTTCCCTCGCCGTTGACTCGCCGACATCAGGTATGCCGAGAGCATAAATAAACCTTGAGAAAGTNGTNNTTTTGCTCCTTTCTAATGCTANAAGAATATTAGTCGCCGACTTGGAGCCTAACCTCTCAAGCCTAGACAATGTTTTGTGATCGAGCCTGTATAAGTCCGAAATCTTAACCACATAATCCTCATCCACTAGTTGGCTAATAATCTTGTTCCCAAGNCCTCGAATATCCATTGCAAGGCGAGAAGAAAAATGTCTTATTCTCTCCTTTTTTTGAGCTGAACAGCTCCANCCCGAAATACATCTAGCTNCGACCAATCCAGAATCTCTCGTGACGCTGCCGTTACATACCGGACACCTATCGGGCAATTCAATTTCTTGAGTTTGTGCTTTGCTCTTGCCAATTATTCTTTTTTTCACCTTTGGAATTACATCTCCAGCGCGCTGCACTAGAACTGCATCTCCTATTCGGATCTTCAGTCTCTGGACTTCATTCATATTATGCAAAGATGCGTTCCTTATGGTGACGCCGCCCACTTTGATGGGCCTGAGCTGGGCTACAGGAGTTATAGCGCCTGTTCTTCCGACTTGGAACTTTACCGCTTCGATATATGTGATAGCCTCTTCCGCGGGGAATTTTCTCGCTATGGCCCAACGGGGTGCCCGACTTACGAAACCTATTTTTTGTTGGAGCGATAGCGAGTCAACTTTAAAAACAACTCCGTCAATCTCATAATTAAGTCTCGGTCGTTCTGACACAAGTCGTTCATAGTATGTTAGAAAAGCCGAACTACCTCTTAAGACCTCTCTCAAAGGGTTGGTCCTGACTCCCCAGCGATCTAAATCCGCTAAGATTTTAGAGTGATGGCTGGGCATTTCATTTTGGTAATGATAATCAGCACTATATGCGAAAAACTTTAGAGGACGCTTAGCCGTTTCTGATGGATCAAGCTGCCGAAGGGATCCCGCGGCCGCATTTCGTGGATTCGCGAATTCTTTTTTACCTAACTCCCTCAACCCTGAATTCATATTCTCGAATTCGGAAATTGGCATATAGATCTCGCCTCTTACTTCGATAGTCGACGGAAAGTTGCTTCCCAAAAGGACCAAGGGAACAGTATCTATTGTCCTTATGTTTTTCGTTACGTCTTCTCCTATCAACCCATCTCCTCTGGTTGCGGCACGAGATAGCCGACCATTATGGTAAATGAGGGAAATCGCAACACCATCTACCTTCGGTTCACCAACAAAAACTGGGAAAGAGTTGTCAGGAGTGTTTTTTCTAACCCTGTTTTCAAAATCATCTAGATCTTTTTCACTAAATGCGTTCTCCAAAGATAGCATTGGTCTTTCATGTCTTATCTGGGAGAAACTCTCTAAAGGAGCCGAACCCATTCGTTGCGTTGGGGAATCGCTGGTTATTAAATTTGGATTGCGAGATTCAAGGGACTTTAACTCCTCAAAAAGGGCATCAAACTCAGAATCTTTGATCTCAGGCGCATCAAGCGTGTGGTACTTGTGATTGTGATAATTAATTTGCTCACGCAAGCCCTTGATCCGATTTTCTATCCCACTAGAATTCTCCCCGATCATTGAGGTTCGCGTCAGGCCATCTCTTTGAATTTTATCTCACGGATATTCTGCCTGATATGCCCAATAGTTTGCTGCGTGAGGGCACTTCTAGTCCCATCAAAAATTTGAGCAGAAAATTTCTCAGCAAGTTTGCGCGCCAACTCCAGCATCCCCTCGAATATCACTTCTGCTTGATTAGCACAATCTATTTTCATAAACAGCGTTACTCCAGGGATTTCAGATTCGCCGATATCTGAAAGATCGAAAGTACCCGGTTCAATAGCGTTTGCGAGACTAAATAAAATCTCATTTTGGCTATCAAGTTTATGAAAAATCTCCATCTCTCCATAAGACATGTCATTTTCCATGAGAAACTCAAGGAGTTCTTGCCCCTCGATTCTCTTAGAATTTACGAAAATATTTAAAATAACGAAATCTGTAATTTCTTCAGCCTCTTTGAGCGGCTTGTGCTCAAGAGAAATTTCTTCCTCTCTGGAATCTGGGTAATAATCCGCCTCTCTGAATTCCTGCTCTACAATATGATTCTTGATAACTCTAGCCCCACCGTTTGGGAATTCTGTACTGTTTGACCATCGTTCTGCATCTTCTTGAGACATATTTTCTCTATTAAGGAAGGATTTATCTAAATTCATTTTTAATTCATTTCTACCTACTCGCATGCGATAATAACCATGCAAAACAACTCCGAGAACCAATAGAGGTCCAATTATTAGAAGCCATTGTCTTAAATCAGATTCCAAAGTCTTTCTCCTGAATCAAATGAAAAGGTTAACTAGCAAGCATAGTAACCGCTTCGTCCATATCTACTGCAACAAGCCTTGAGACCCCAGACTCCTGCATTGTTACACCCATAAGGTGGTCACCCATTTCCATCGCAATTTTGTTGTGCGTGATAAATACAAATTGCACAGTCTTAGACATCTCTTTAACTACGTCGAGGTAACGAACAACGTTAGCATCATCCAGCGGAGCATCTACCTCGTCAAGCAAGCAAAAAGGCGCAGGATTCAAATCAAATATGGAAAACACTAAAGCTATAGCAGTCAATGCTTTCTCCCCTCCGGAAAGCTGCTGGATGTTAGAATTTCTTTTACCCGGAGGCCTAGCCATTATTCCTACGCCAGAGTGAAGTAGATCATCAGAATTCATCTCTAATTGAGCACTCCCGCCCCCAAACAATTTTGGAAACAGAACTTGTAATTTCGTGTTTACTTTGTCGAAGGTCTCTTTAAATCGAGCCTTTGTTTCAAGATCAATTTTTTTTATCGCGCTCTCCAAGGTATTTAGAGCCTTCTCTAAATCCTCATTTTGGACATCGAAATAATCTTTTCTCTTAGTTTGACTCTCATACTCCTCTAGAGCCGCTAAGTTTATCGGTCCCAAACGCTCGATTTTAGTATTCAAGTGCGCTAGCTTTTCTTCAAGCCTACTCGAGCCTATTTCATCTGGATTAAGCGATCTCAATTCTTCCAATACTTCTTCGAGAGAATTATCGTTTTCGTGCAACTGCTCCTTGATGTTGGCCTGGTTGACTTGAAAGGTCTGTTTCGCCAATCGAGCCTTCTCGATTCTCTCTCGAGCTTTTTCTAGTTCCTTCTCCGCATCACGCAACCTCTTTTCTGATTCTAAAATATTCATCTCTTTTTGATCTATTAGGGACCTAATCTTCGCTAAAGAGCTTTCTGCGTCAGCTTTTTTTGATAACTGAATCTCCAGCTGGTTACTTAACTCTTTAGTGGGCTTTTCTGCTTTCGTAATATTTTCAATCAATGCTCTTTGCCGAGACTGAAGCTCATCATACTGGTCTCTTAGCCTTCCCACGGCCTTGCGGGTAGACTCGACCTCAGACTCTATCGATAGAAGCTTCAGCTCAAATTGATGATTAGTTTTTCGATCACTCTCGGTTTTCTCTTTGGTCTTTTTGAGTTCTGACTCAATCGCTAATCGCTGTGCGGTGTACTCTTCTCGTTTTTCATTATTCTCTTGAAATGTTCGGATAACTTCCGAAATCTCTTTTTTCTGCTCTTTTAGGTCTTTTTCATCTTTTTTTAACTGATTTTCAAGCTGGTGGATTTCATCTCCGAATTTTTTCAAATCGACTTCCATCTGGCGAGCCTCGAAAGTCTTTTCTCCTAGCCTCTCTCTTAACTCACCCAAATGAACTTGTTTTTCCCTTAGTTGCTTGTTGACCGATTCTCTTTCAGTTTCTTTAGATCGGATTTTTTCAGAGACCTCTTCTAACTCAAATTCATAGTTCTTGATCTTTTCCTCGATAAATTCAAGTTTTTCTGAAATAGCGACGAGTTCTTTCTGACGCTGTAGAATCATTCCCGTGGTTTTTTTCTCATTAGAAACCTTGATCCAATTTTTTCCTAACCAAACTCCGTCTTTTGTGACCAAAGACTCGCCATCCTTCAATTTAGATCTAAACCGCACTGCCTCAGCAAAATCTTTTGCAACCTTTACCTGTCCTACCAAACTTTCAACAAAAGGATTGCTTTGAATCTTCGAAGAAAGGACATCGGAGCTCGATTTTTTGGAGCTTGTCTGTGAGGGGAATAACAAGCTTAAACTGGCATCGGGAAAAGACTCAAAAAGATCGTGCTGATTCTGAATTCTGCTGTCGTCTATACAGACTGCTTGCAGAAAAGAGCCTAGGACCAACTCGACGGCAAGGCCCCAACCATCATCTACTTCCAAGATCATTCCAAGCCGTTTTGCTTTTTCAATATTTTTGCTTGTAAGCCACTCATTTTCTTTTTCATTTGACTGACCAAGCGACTCCTGCTGAAGTGCATTAAGAGATGCGCTTCGTCCTGTCAAACTCTGAAATTGTTTTTTCTCCTCGTCTAGTTTTGCGACCAGGCCTTGATATTCCTTTCGGTGTTGAGCAAGCAAATTAGTCAAAGCTTCGGATTTTTCGGAAAAGTTCTTCACTTCTTTTTGCTCATTCTCTATGTCATCTTTCAATGGCATTAGCTGTTCTTGAAAACTCTCGGGATTCAATCTGGAGGCTTGCTCTCTAAGCACTCTAATCCTATCAGTACTCCTTTTTATAACCTCTTCCAAATTAGTTATTTTCGTTTCATGAATTTCTTTAGATCTTTGGACCACCGCTGATTTCTCCAAAAAATCAGCCCATTGCACTTGAACACGCTGGTACTCATCTTCGAGCTCAATTAAAAGATCACCAGTTTTTTTTTCAAACAGTTTGTTCTCAACTGAAACCGGATTATCCTTAGACAATTCCGCTAAAAGACCCTCTATATTTTCTTCATCTTTCTCTAGATTGGCCACGATTTCTTTCATTCTGCCTTCGACTTGCTCTAAGTCATTTGAATATTGTTGCACTCTCTCCTTTTGGAACTGAATTCCTTCCTCTATCCTGGCGATCTCAGTCCCTCGATCGTAAAAAAGCCGCTGAGAGTCATTCAATTGATTGTTCAATCCTAGCAAGTCGTTTCTTAAATTCTGAATTTCGACTTCGAGAGCCTCTTTTGCCGCTATTCCTTTTTCTCTCTCCAATCGCTCGAGATGAAGTTCATTCTCAGTTTTAGTGAGTTCCTCTTCTATCGTTTGCCAACGAGAAGCTAAAAGCAGTCCTCTAGTTACACGCGTTTCAGCGCGAAGCTCGTTGTATTTTTCTGCTGCTTTCGATTGTCGCGAGAGCCTTCTTAACTGGCTAGAAAGTTCCTCTCTAATATCATTAAGGCGAGCAAGATTCTCTCTTGTAGTCTTAATCCTTCTTTCGGTCTCTTTCCGTCGCTCTTTATATTTTGATATNCCCGCCGCTTCTTCCAGATAATTTCTCAGTTCCTCTGGCTTCGAATCAATTAACTGACTAATCATTCCCTGTTCAATAATCGAGTAACTCCTTGGACCCAATCCAGTTCCAAGGAAAAGATCCATTACATCCTTTCTTCGACATCGGTTCTTATTAAGAAAGTAAGAGGACTGGCCATCTCTTGTAACAAGTCTCCTTACCGAGATCTCTGAGAAGCCCCCCCACTCCCCCTCCAGTCTCCCAGAGGAGTTATCGAACATCAGTTCGATACTTGCTTGACCGAGCGGCGAACGGGTATTTGAGCCATTGAAAATGACATCGGCCATCGACTCTCCCCTCAAGGTCCTCGCGGAGGATTCCCCCATAACCCAACGAACAGCATCGATAATGTTTGATTTCCCACATCCGTTTGGCCCGACTACAGCGCACAAACTAGAAGGGAACTTGATNGTGGTTGGCTCCACAAAGGATTTGAAGCCAGCGAGCTTTATTGCCTGAAGTCTCATGCTATTATCGTATTCCAAACATAATTGGCTTAAACCCAATCAAAAATCGTTTCAGCCGGTATCTTAATAAAAATAGAAGCTAGACTGTAGTAATTCTTCACTCTTTTTTGGGGACAGGTCTTGAAAAAATGGATTTGGAAACAAACATGGTGATTTTTTTCTCAATTATAGTCCTAGCCCTTGGACTTTTTTTATTAGCAAAAGGGCCAAGACCAAGGTTAGACACATCAGATATTGAAGCTTCGTTCCCAGAAAATATTCCAACAAAAGATTTAGATGTATGGCTCGGTTTGAGAGAGAAAAAACATGGAGTCATTGANGGCACGGAAGCTAAAATAGAATGGGCTGACAATTCAAAACAAAAAAGAGATTTATGCGTGCTCTANATACATGGATTCTCAGCGAGCAGACAAGAAATTTCGCCCACGGTATCCGTTATAGCTGAGAAACTTGGAGCAAACGCCGTNTATACAAGNCTGGCTGGCCATGGATTGAAAGAAAATGTNATGAGAGCTCCNGCTGAAGAGTGGCTTNAGTCAGCGTTNGATAGTTGGGAAATAGCAACTCAGATAGGNNAGAATGTTATCGTCATAGCCACATCAACNGGAGCACCAATAAGTGTATGGTTAACGTCAGAGCCGACTCGGGCTAAAAAAACTAAAAGNCTCATTTTCGTATCCCCTAATTTTAAAATTCGTCCGCCTGTCGGCTTCTTATTAACTCTCCCTTATGCCTATCACTGGATTAGCTGGCTTATCGGAAGGCAAAGAACTTGGACCCCTGAAAATTCGGAAGTGGCGAAGTATTGGACAAGCAGTTACAACACTCGGGCGTTAATCGAAATGCAAAAGGTCGTTGATTGGGCAGGGGCATACGTCCCTGTCTTCGATCTCCCTCTTCTGACGTTTTACGTAAAGAACGACCCCACAATCAATCACCAATCAGCTATTGATTATCACAAGCGCTGGCCCTCTCTCCGAAAGAAATTACTGNCGGTTACTTATGAGNGCAGGGCTCCTAAACATATTTTCGTCGGAAATATTTCTGGACCGGAAAACAACGAATGGTTCATTAATATGTGCTTACAATTTCTTGATTCAGCTCACGACCAACAAAATGTTCAAAAAACTGAAAACTCGAAATAAAATCTGGCCACACGAATAGGTGAATCGATGCTTTATAGTTGTTAAAGTAAAGCTTCACGAACTTAAAAAAATAGGGTCTGTAATTGATTCTCGATCTTCATACTCATTCAATTAAGTCTGATGACGGAAGAGCAAAAGTAGAAAATTACTGCCAGTGGATTAGAGCGAAAGAAATTCCTATCGATGGTTTCGTGCTTACAGAACATCGTCAATTTGATACCTCTTCTGATTACTCCACTTTAGCACGTAAATACGACCTGTTAATACTAAAGGGTAGTGAGGTAGAAACCGAATATGGACATGTCCTCATTTTTGGTGTGTCGGAAACGCTTACCAAGAGGATTGATTTCACGAGAGTGGATTTACCCCTGAAAGACGTCCTCGAGTTGTCCCTCGCATGCGACGCCATAGCAGTGCCTTGCCACCCTGGCAGACCAAAAGTCGGTATGTTCGCTCATACGGACCGACTTGGACTCCCAGAAGGAGTAGAAATTGTCGAAACTCGGAATGGGGGGAGTAGAGATGATGAGGATCAAATAGCCCTGAGAAACGCTGCTTTGCACAAATATAGAGGTATAGGTGGAAGCGACTCTCATATAGTAAGCCACATAGGACGTTGCGCGACAAAATTTACACGCGAGATTTCGTCGATGAAAGCCCTAGTTAAAGAGTTAAAGATCGGAAATTTCGAAGCAGTATCTTTCAAATAGCAACTTTAAACAGGAATATGGATGATAGCTGACATAGAACGTCTACAAGAAAAATACCTCAATAAAGATTTTGATGTAAAGAATTTCTTAATTGAAGCAGAAACGACTGTTCGATTTGCTTGGCTGTCTGGAGAGACCCATCCGAAATTCATAGATACCGATCATCCCGATTTTCAAGCGCCACCAACATTTGTCGGTTCGCTTGCAGGATCCAGGATTCTTCCGAGCGATTTTCCCCGTTTTGGGGTTGGCATGGACGCAGGAAAAAGCGTAGAGTGTTTTGCGCCAGTTAGGCCAGGCGATGAAATAATTGGGAAATCTCATTTGCACGAAATCTATGCAAAAACTGGCAGATCAGGAAGAATGATTTTTATTGTTACGAGAATAGAATTTTACGATAAAAAAGAAAATCATCTCGCAAACTCTGATAGCCGAATAGTAATAGCAGAGAGACAACATGGAAACTAAAGTTAAATCTATAGAGGACGTGGTGTTTGGCGAGGAATTGCCCGTATACCTGCCTGATACATCGTTAAAAAAATCTGCAGAGTTTGCTTCTCTTGTGGGGTGGGAGGGCGCTAGGTTCTCAAATCATGAAAAAGCCAAGGAAGAAGGCCTAGCAGGTGCGATGATGCCCGGGATACTAAATCAAGCATATTTCAGCGCAATGATTCACAGATGGGCTCCAAATTCCACCCTCCTATCAATTGATACAATATTCAGAGCTCCCGTGATAGCTGATCAGGAGTATAGTATGCAGGCCACAGTCACCGATATAGATGAAGACCAAAGGATCATTGAAATCGATCTCATAATGTCAAATCAGAAAAAAGAAACTAGGGTATTAGGGACTGCCAGAATAGGCCTTTAAGTCTAAAGCAACCTAAACAGAGGGATACAGAGCTCTGAATGTTCCTCCCAAATTAGTTCGACACGTTTTCCGCATTCGACCTCCATCAGATTTTTATCCTCACAGACAATGTTGCTCAAGAGACGAAAACCCTCGTCGAGATCTATCCAAGCAACGACATAGGGAACCAATTCCTTGAAGAAAGGATGATAAGACTGTCGAACAATACTAAATGAGTATATTTCACCTCTACCCTCAGAGGTTCTCCACTCCAAGGTCCCCTCGACACGCCGTGAACTGTGACGCCGAGGGTGAAAAACGACTTCATTCGATATATTACAAACTTGGTAGGAGAGACGCTTTTTTTTAGTTTCTTCCCAAAAATACTTTGTATCTAGCTCTTCAAGGTTCGGCAATGGCCTAGAGATTTGTCTTTTTCGCTGATCCGCCATATTAATCACTTCCTAAAATAATTGTGCCTGCAGAATGACGACTACCTAACATTCCTCCATTTCCGTGCGCGATCGCTAACGCTGCTCCATCTACCTGAGACGTGGATTCCCCCCTAAGCTGACGCACTGCCTCGATTAGCAGAAATATCCCTCTCATACCAGGGTGGTTGGAGGATAGCCCGCCTCCATCTGTGTTGAGCGCAGGCCCCTCTGAGGCCCTGTCATACCGAAGTCTCCCGTCAGCAATCCATGCTGCACCCTCTCCTTTTTTGCAAAAACCAAGATCCTCTAATATGCACAGAACCGTTATGCTAAAAGAATCATAGATCATGGCAACGTCTATCTCCGTAGGAGATATACCTGCTTCACCAAACGCCCTCGGTCCTGACTCAACAGCTGCACTTGAAGTAATATCGGCTTTGAATGCCGGGTACTTTGTCGCTTCCCCCGATCCAAGTATCCAAACCGGGCGTTTTCTACAATTTCTAGCAACCTCGGGAGCAGCAATAATAACCGCTCCGCCGCCGTCCGAGATCATGCAGCAGTCCAGTAAACGCAAGGGGTCTGCGATCATTCTGGAGTTAAGGACATCGTCTATAGACGTTTCTCTAATATCCATAAAACCCAAATCTTGCATTGCTTTAACCGCCTGCGGATTTCTCATCGCATGATGCCTAGTAACTACTGAAATTTCGGCCATCGCCTCGCGGGTATTCTGGTTTTCGTAAATATGCCTTCCCGCGGCCATCGCATAATTGGCTACCAGGGTCATTCCACTGAAAGATTCGATATTGCTTACAGGGTCTAAGCCGCTGCTGCTTCGAGATCCGACACCAATTGCAACCGCGTTGCTGTGAGGAGTAGATCCATAGGTTAGAAGTGCTACTGACACCTTACCGGAGGAAAT
>PARM01000047.1 GCA_002711495.1 Gammaproteobacteria bacterium | reverse complement strand
GAAAGGCTCTCTTGGAGCAGCTTCGTTTCCCCTTTAAGGTCGTTCCTACTTTCGTCAATGAGTCAAGGAAAGAGAGTGAAAATGCCGTAAATCTGGTTGAACGGTTATCTGAAAAAAAAGCGAGATCTGTTGACGTTGAGGACGACTGGTTAATTATAGCCGCCGATACTGTGATTAATCTGAATGAGAAAATATTTGGAAAGCCTTTCTCAAAGGAAGATGCTTTTTTGATGTTAAGAGAGTTGTCCGGCAAAGTTCATAAAGTGCATACTGGAGTAAGTGCAGTTTTTAATCAAAATCGAGAAACTTTTTCTGTCCAAACAGATGTCTATTTTCGAGAATTGACCGACGAAATGATTAAATGGTACTGGTCTTTAAACGAGTCTCGAGACAAAGCGGGCTCCTATTCAATTCAGGGAGCTGGATCTGTCTTGGTTGAAAAAATTGTCGGTAGCTACACTAATGTTGTGGGACTACCGCTGAAGGAAACTGCTGACATTTTGGCTAAATTTGGAGCTGNGATATTNAANCANACACCAAATTAGTTAATGNGCATATTATGCAAGAGATTATATTTAATGTATTTCCTTGGGAAACTAGNGCCTATNTTTTTGACTNTGGTGCGCTACAGAACGTTTTTNTTGAATGGGCNGATGAGNCCAATGTTTTAGGAAATATTTANGATGGACGAGTGGANTCAATTTCTNCTAGCNTGGGCGCTGCNTTCCTNGATATTGGTNCGCANGGGAAGGCTTTNTTAAAACTTTCAAACAATTCTCAATTNTTCTTTACCGGCAAGNGANACTCAAACTTTCAGAAAAGGNCNATTCGNGTAGGCGATCGAATGCNTGTGCAGGTNNTTAGCGACGTATCCGAGCTTAAATCCCCTAGGGTAACTAGCGAAATAAACTTGGTAGGCAGNTATTTAGTTTTTCGCCCCACANCNAATNTTGAACTCNTGNATGCAAAGTCAAGGAAGCAAGATCCGTCACTTCAGNTNCGAGAGAAAATTAGAAACCATGATTTCTCAGATGTTGGTTTTATTTTGCGATCNGCATACGATGAGGCTCGNCCANANTTGGTAGTGAAGGAAGCAATGATTTTGCTGGAAACATGGGAAAAAATAGTNTCAAAGCGGAAGGCNTTAAACTTTCCNGGGNTNTTGAAANAAAATTTATCACTTCCNCTTAGAACACTAAGAGATTTTTTGAAACCNGNGGATAGTAAANTTCTGGTGAATGACTCTGCTACTTTNTTNTCGTTAAAAAGGTTCATGGANGAACGAATNCCCCANCAAAGCAATAGCTTGAANGCTACGTNTGGAAATTGTTCNGAANCNAAGCNNAAAATNAATGAGATCCTGAATTCAGCTATNGATTCAAGAATAAATTTAAAAAGCGGTGGGCAAATANTTATCGAAAAGACNGAAGCCATGACCACAATCGATGTNAACTCNGGNTCTTCCNTAATNTCTGNGGATCCAGANNCATTTGCTNTTGCNGTAAACCTTGAAGCTTCCGAAGAAATNATAAAGCAACTTCGNATAAAAAATATAGGCGGTTTGATTGTAATTGATTTTTTGAATATGGGGGATCTAAAGCACCGAAAAGCAATTAGAAACGTTTTCGANANGGAAAAGAATAAAGATNCTAAAATAGGAATAATCTCTGAACTTACTCATCTAGGTCTATTAGCTCTTTCTCGTCGGCAAACCTCTCGAGCTGTCAGTTCGAATTTTTATGAGCCTTGCAAAATTTGCGGCGGGACAGGCAAAACAAAAACACCGAAGGCTGTTTGTTTCGAAATTTTTGGTGAGATAGTGGGAAATCAAGCCCACTTTAAGGGGAAAATTTGTATCGTTTTCGCTTCTTCTTCTTTGTCTGAAACATTGAATAAAGAATTAAACCAAATAGCGATAGACTTTTTCCTATCCCTAGGTATCACTATAGAAATAAAAGAGAAAGCAAGCTATAAAAAGCATCATTACAAGATAGTCGCTTCAACTTTCAAACGAATCGGTGGCAGATGATCCCGCTCCAAAAGAAGAGAATTGTAGTTAAGGTTCTAAAGTTTTTTGGTTGGTTTTTTCTACTTCTACCTGTGCTTTATCTCACGGTTTTTAAGCTTTACTTTCTTAGAATGATTTCAGACGGTGACGCCCTAGAAAGAATTTTGGTAAGGAATGGCCTCAATTTCGTCAGAATCGAGGAGCTGCATGGTGGTTGGCTTGGTTACGATCCGAAAATCACTATTTATAATGGAGAGGCGCGACTCAGCTCTAAAACCCTAATAAGTCTAGACAAACTTGATCTGCGTATCGACTTCCTCAGNACTCTTTTGAAGAGAGCCCCGATGTTCTATACCGCAGAAATAGAGGGATTATCAGTTTATTCGGAAATTTCGCCCGACCGCGAGTTCCCTTTTGGACNAAACGAACTTGGTCACTTTCCGAGCAATTACTTTTCGGATATTTTTAAAACCCTTGAGTACCTCAGGGTGAGCAATGTGAGCTTTGAAGTGAATCGGTTTCGAGACACTTGGAAAATAAAAAATCAGGCAGATAAATCTTGGGTTTTAGAAAAAAGTGATCGAAGGTCGATTTTCTCGCTCCCTGTTACTATTGAGAGATGGACAGAGGAGAATAAATCCTCTTCGACTAAAACACATTTGAAAGGCAANTTCACAGGTAATCCTAATGATCCGTCTTTTTCTGTCTTAGCGCAATTTGGCCTAGCGGAATTTGAGGTTACGCCATTTTCGGATCTGATCGAAACATATCAATTCATTCCTCTCAAGGGAGCTATTAATTCTCAATTCTGGTTATCTCTCAGACCTGATGAGTTTGATATTTCGGTAAGCCTCGAAATGAATGACCCTGTTTTTGCCGATTCTATNCTATTGGAGCAAGTATCAGGACAAGCTCGATACCTTGGAAAAAACTTAACGAATGGCTCTTTGAAGATTGAGAATTTGGTTGTTAAGAGTATCGAGACAGTTTTAAAGATCCCAGATTTAGAAATCTTGGTTGACAGAAATTACGATCGAGAATCGCACGCTCTTTATCTGCCAACAACTTCCGTGGAAGACCTTTTACTAGGAGTAAATTTCGTCAAAAGATTTAGGGAGATTCCCNNAGAAACAATGGACATCCTCGATGGTTTTAAGATGAGTGGACAGGTAAGAGACTTAATAATCCTCTCAGATAAAAACTCATTGATAACTAGGGTAGTAACAAACTTTTCAGAACTTGATATAGAAAAAACCTTCAGTTTTCCAAAAATAAAAGGATTAAACGGGTTTCTCAATTTCGAGAAAACCTTAGGGTATCTCGATTTTTACAATGAAGATTTCTCGGTTGACCTCGTTGGGTTATTTCCTGATGTTTGGAGGTTTTCCGAGGGGAGAGGAAGGCTTGCTTACGAAATTGATGGTGAAAATATAAAGTTACGCAGCGGACTNNTNAATTTGAAAGATGGTAATACCAATGCNAGTGGTAAGTTTGCTCTTACCCTNAATGATAATGANGCATTGAAAAATTGGGGTTTGGTNGTTGGTGTTACCNANGGAGATCTTGAGAAAAGCATACGNTTTATTCCTAAAAAATCGACCAAAGGTTTGAGAGAATGGCTCAAGACGACTAACTTGGCAGGCCGCGGGAAACAAATAGGCATAACTGTTCATGGTGCGTTTGGAGAGAATTCTCCGGGAATAAGGAAATCGCATGATGTTTTTGTTTCTTTCGATGGATTGTCTCTAGATTACGCAACGAATTGGCCCGGGCTTAAAAACGCGATCGGAACTATGAACGCGAACAGTTATTCTGTNTCCATGGATAACGCGAGAGGGTTTCTATACAACACCAAATTGCAAAAAGTTTCTCTACTCTTGCCTTTGGATAGAAGGAATCGGATAGAGGAGCTCCAGATCAGCATCTTTTCAGACGGTCCTTTGAATGATGGAATTCAGTTATTGAGAGATACGCCCTTAAATTCCTACACTGGAGACTTTACTTCGAATTGGAAAGGAGAAGGAAATATCACTTCCGAGACTAATTTAGTAATCCCTATGGCCGTTGACTCGAGTGAAACAAAAGTGACTGCGCAGATCGACNTCTCTAACAATCTTTTATCGATAGAAGATTTAGATCTTTACTTTTCTGATCTTAACGGNTCTCTTAATTTCAGTAATGAAGCGGGTTTATACGCGGAAAACTTAAATGCAAAGCTCTTCAACCGTCAAATAAAAGGTTCTGCAAGGACCGATAATCTGGGCGGTTCAAGGTTTTTATTACTGGAGGCGGGGGGGTCCGTTAAAAGTGATGATGTTTANGAGTGGACCGGGCAACCTCTCTTATACAATACTTCGGGATATTTAAATTACGACCTGAATTTATATGTTCCCTTAGAAAAGAAAGATGGAGATCTAAAAATTGAATTCTTCTCAGATTTAGTTGGCCTTAANTCATATCTTCCNCAACCTTTNGATAAATCGGAATCANGTGTAAAAAANAATTTNACNTACAAAAAAATTCTGAGTGGATCCGAGGTTNTTACTNATCTNATTTTCGGTGATTCTTTCAGAGCAAAGTTGAAGTACGAAGAAGGAGCCATCGTNGGAGGGCAAGTGCTGCTTAACGATGGCTNTCAAACTCTNAATGCTGATCGACCACTAGAGATNAAAGGCACGTTATCAAANCTCGACATTGATAGCTGGCTATCNATTTTATCTGATCTCCCAAAAATCGGAACTTCNGAAGATNTTTTTGATNACGATATTAAATTTGGTGGGGCGAGNATAAAGGNAGAGAACTTGATTGCGGGCGGAATCTCNTTTGGANATACCCAAATTGNTGTTACTCGTAATCTTGATTCTTGGACCAGCTTNTTTCGCAACGAGAGATTGATCGGTGAANTAGAGTTATGGGACAAAAAATCTAAACCCATTGCNATTCANCTAGATAGGCTGATTCTCGATTCAANCCCNTCGGANAACANGATTTTTAANAGGGACGATAAACCGTCGCTCAGNTCAANATACANNTTTTCNAGCGATCTTATANGNATATCGGGAAAAGATTANAAAGATGTCTCTTTTGAGTACTCTAAAAGCAATTACGAAAGTAAATTTAATCAGCTCAGTGTGACTTTCGGATCTCTGACCATTGATAATGCAATTGTTTCCTGGGGTGGCGGGATGGAGAAACAAACCTCAACTTTTAAAGGAGATTTTGAGATATCTAATCTAATGGAAACAAAGGACCTTTGGGATTTTACGTCTGCCTTGCAACGAGGTGAACTAGCAGCCAGAGCAGACCTNTCATGGGAAGGAAANCCCACGGAAATNAAACCAAAAATTATAGAGGGGCAAATAATATTTCAAAATGGAAGTGGGCGGTTTGTTCAAGAGCAGGATCANCCTGTTTTAAAGTTNCTTAGCTCATTTCATGTCCCATCTNTNTTTCGAAGAATGTTAGGAAGGNAGGATNTAAACGAAAGTGACCAAGGCTTTAACTTTACCGACCTTNAGGGAACGATAAGANTAGATAAGGGTAAAGTCTCTATACAAAAGCCCCTCATCGTTCGAGCATCGGGTGGGAAGTTCAAATTCGGAGGTTACATAGATTGGGAGCGAGATATAGTCGACAGCGATTTAATAGTAACCTTACCAGTTGGAAATACATTCCCGTGGGCTGGCTTAGTTATCGGTGGTCCTCTCTCTATGGCAGGTGTGCTCGCAACTCAGAAATTTCTTTTGGAAGATCGGTTTGATCAATTAAGTAGTGCGAAGTACAAAATTTCGGGACGCTTGAATAGACCAGATTTCGAATTCATATCTATTTTTGATGATGATGTTCGCGATGGAAAAAATTAAGTGCGCAANACTCTGAACAATTTACTCAAGTTTAGTGGACAGATTTTTGTGCTTTTCTGAGAACTTTGAATAGTTGTCTATAGTTTGTTCGATTCCCAGTCTTGTCCTCTTGCTGAGCTAAATTGATAAGAACTCTCACTTGATTCAGATCGATGTCTGGATAACTATTTCTCAGAGATTCGAATCCTTCCTCTTGATTGATTAAGAGTCTATCACGTAGCATTTCAATCTCACGAAATCTTTGGTTTTTCGTTATCTTTAAAGTTGTTAACCTATCAAGGTCTCTACTCGCAAACGATTTATCTTGTTTCGAGAGAAATTTCACTATGTGCTGTCGTTGCCTTTTTTTTGCGCCCCCTTTATTTATTCTTTGAAGTTCTAAAATCTTTTCCTTTAACTCTTGATCTAATGATGCCTCTAGTTCTTTCAAAGATAGATTCTCTAGGTCTTTCACAATAGACAACAACTCAGACATTTCTCTTTTTCTTTGCGATTTGCTTAGCTTCTCATTTTCTTCGTCTCTTTGCTTCGTCAAAAGGGGCGCTCCTTCTAATCAAAGTTCCGTATACTCTAGCTTTCATCGTCTAATATTTCGTAGAAGCGATTCGAATAAATACCTTAATCATTTGNAACAAGCTCTCGATGTCTGATTTGAACATTGTCATACTTCTTTTGATAACTTTCGTACAGCACTCTAGAGACGAGAACTGAGCGATGTTGGCCTCCGGTGCAACCTATTGCCACAGTTAGGTAACTCCTGCTTGCATCCAAGAATCTCGGTATCCAACGATCAAGAAAGTGTGAAATGTCCTCACACATCTCTTTAAAAAATGGCTGTCTCCTCAGATAGACCTCAACTTCTCGATCNAGGCCTGATAGTTCACGAAGATTGTTTTCCCAATGGGGATTTGGTAATGAACGGACGTCAAAAACTAGATCCGCATCCAGAGGGACCCCTCTTTTGTATGCAAAAGATTGGAAAGATAGAGCAAACGAATCACTGCCTCCTCCGACTTTTGTTCTAATTGAGTTTCTGAGGTCGTGAACAGTCAAGTTTGTTGTATCTATTGTTATAGCAGCTAATTCAGATATAGGATCGAGTAGGGAACTCTCTAAATCTAGAGCCTCTTTAAGGCCCCTCTGTTTGCTTGACAGAGGATGTTTACGCCTTGTTTCGCTAAATCTTTTTACTAAGGTCTCGCTGGTAGAATCCAAGAAAATAATCAATGGCGATAAATTAGATTTTTTTAATCTATCCCAAAAAGATGGGAACAAAGCTAGATCTGTAGGTATGTTCCTAGCATCTATGCTTACGGCAGCCTTATCTATTTTTTCATCCTCGTTTAATTTTTGTATGAGCGGGGTAAGCAGCGTAACTGGAAGATTGTCTATGCAAAAATATCCAGAATCTTCGAGGACATTCAGCGAAGTGCTTTTACCAGATCCGGATCTTCCACTTATGATAATCAGTGATAACATTTTTTTCTTTTGCTCGATTTTATAGATATTAAACCTTTGAGCAGTTTATTTGATCCTAAAGCTATCAAATTTTCTATTATAATCTCAAAATATTGCGTTGGTCTTGCTTGCCTCGCTCTCTCATCAAAAATTTAAGGACAAGATGCGAGTTTCTAAACGAAAATAAAAAAGGTTTTTTGAGAGTTCTAAGTAAGATAGTCGCCTATATTAACTGTTTCCTCTCGTTCGACGGAGGTATTTTCAGGATGTCTCTGTACTTAGCAATCGTTCTCCTTGCAACCGTTATGTTTTTTTGTGCAAGAAGGCTACACAGCTTGCTGTCGCTTAGAGGTTTCTGTGGGTTTTCATCTAACACCAGTTGTTTTATTACTTCCTTTATTGCTGTAGATGAAATATCCCCTCCTAGATTGTTGGTAACGTGAGAAGAAAAAAAATACTTCAATTCAAAAACACCCTTAGGAGTAAGCATGTACTTCTGCGTGGTTACTCTACTAACGGTAGATTCGTGAAGATCAACCTCTTTTGCGATGTCATGCAGTACAAGTGGTTTCATGGCGCTCGGGCCAAGCTCGAGAAACTCTGTTTGGCGCTCTACTATCTTTTTCGCAACCCGCAAAAGGGTATCGCTTCTTTGCTGGAGAGATTTTATAAACCAACGTGCTTCTTGGAGTTGACTTTTCATTTGAGACAGGTCTTTTGAAGTTTTCTCTTTGCCNATAAGCGCCGCNTANGTNCTGTTTACCTGAATTTTTGGTGTTGTCTTGGAATTCAGTTCGACTCTCCAACCTAAATCTTTTTTGACTACTATAACGTCTGGTTCAACATACTCTATTTTTCCTAAGTTTANTTCTCTTGCAGGTCTTGGNTTAAGTCTTTTTATCAGCGCTATAGCCGTTTTCAAATCNTCGTCGCTTACNCTCAGCTTTTTCATGAGACGGTTGTAGTCTTTGCTGCCGAGCAAGGAAAGATAACTATCTACCAAATTTTTTGCTATTGCTAAGCATGGAGTTTCGNTCGGCAAATCACATAGTTGAAGAGACAAATACTCTCTCAGATCTCTTGATCCAATTCCTATTGGATCAAGGTGTTGAATAAGGTGGAGGACCGCCTCGATCTCCTCGATTTCAATATCCCAGTCTATCGGGAAGGTGTCTATTAATTCTTCTATAGTTGTGGTCAGCATTCCATCATCGTTGATTGCATCTAACAATGAAATGGCGATAAATCTGTCTTGTTCGGTTAAATTCAACAAATTGATCTGTTCGAGCATATGCGACTGAATCGTCTCGACAGCGGAATTTAAAGTTTCTAAATAGTTTTCATCTTCGCTCGATAGAGACCTGAGGTTCGCGCTACTGTTTTCTGAATAATAATCATCCCAAGTCGCGTCAATGGGGAAATCCTCTGGGAGATCTTCCGAAGAAACGTTATCGCTGGTATCTTTTTCTTTATACTCTTCCACTTCGTCTTTGTTTGGGGTGGCTTCAGATTGATTATCCAGCAATTGATCTGGTTCTTTATCTAATGGGTCGACGCTTTCCTCTTCCGACTCTGTACTTTCAAGCATAAAGTTGGTGTCTAGGGCCTCTTGGATTTCTAGTTCTAATTCTCCGCTAGAGAGCTGAAGAAGACGAATAGCCTGCTGCAGCTGAGGCGTCATGCGAAGCTGTTGCCCAAGTCTTAGCGATAACGAAGGTTTTAAAGCCAATTTTGCTTACATCCTAAAATTACTTCCCAAGTATACTTTTTTCACTTCATCGTTCTCTAGTATAGCGCTCGGATCACCTTGAGCAATTATCTTTCCTCTATTTACTATGTATGCTTTATCGCATATGTCTAAGGTTTCTCTTACATTGTGGTCTGTTATGAGAATACCAATTCTTCGCTTCGCTAGAGAGGCTATTATTTCTTTTAATTCTTCTACTGAAATAGGGTCAACGCCTGCGAAAGGTTCGTCAAGTAGAATAAATTTTGGATCGTTAGCTAGTGCCCTCGCAATTTCAACTCGTCGTCTTTCGCCACCTGACAAAGCGCCTCCAAGATTTTTAGTAACTCTTTCTAATTTAAAATCTTCGATTANCTGCTGAGCTTTTTTTTGAGCTTCGTTNTTTTTTAGATCTTTTCTNNGTTCAAGAACGGAGAGAATATTATCCAAAGCGCTGAGTTTTTGNAAAATCGANGGTTCTTGGGGTAAATATCCGATACCAATCCTTCCTCTCGAATGCACGGGTAAGTTNGAAATATTNTGNTTATCTAAAAGCATTTCTCCGTGGTCTTGTCTTATGGTACCCATGATTATATAAAAGCAGGTTGTTTTCCCCGCACCATTCGGACCAAGCAGCCCCACTATCTCCCCGCTGGAAACGTCAAGAGATACGCCTTTGACCGCTAAGGTATTCCCGTAATTCTTTACTAAATTTTTAGCTCTAATGGTAGCCATTTTCAGGGGTTTTCTTTGGGGGAAATAGTCATATTAACTCTCCCTTTTGAGGAGCCTGATTCAAGGTTTACTGATCCTTCGGTCATATCGTAAAAAAGCGTTTCTCCGGAAAAAACATCTTTCTTCTGTTCCAATTTTGCTTGCCCGTTCAAGGTTAATTGACCCTCTTGCACCTTGTAACTTATTTTTTTTGCCTCAGCGACTATTTTTCCTACCTCATTATTAAGCGTTTGCTTGAATTTCGCCAACTTTTTGGATCCTACATCGCTCCGTGCCAAAACCTCTAGAATGATCCTGTCTTGGCTTTTTATCTCAACAGTTTCTGCATCTATTCGCAGTGTTCCCTGTACAATAGAGACATTTCCTTTGTAAATAGATAATCCTTGTTTCTCTGTTACCACCGCGCTGTCTGCTTGGATTCTTATTGGCTGAGCTTGGTCAGATTCTAAACCACTTCCNTTTAAAGGAAAGAGCAAACCAAAGAGTAGATATTTAAACACTTGATCCTCAGTAATTGATATTCGGCTAGCAGGTCATCATTGTAATAAGATAGTNGAAACTCGAACTTCATCTGTTGAAAAAAACTTGTAGTTGCCCTCATTTAAAAATGCTTGCAATCCCATCGACGTGGTTCTTCCCATTTCGTTATCGATGAAAACTGGGCTAGAAGTTTCAAGATAGTTTCTGTCGGGGTAAATCACCAGGCTTTCGGTGCTGAGACTGGTAAATTCTCCTTCCAAGTTTAATTTCGCAGCAGTAACGCTGTCCCAAAATTCAACAAGCTTTGTTGTTTCATCGGTGTTTGAACTGATTTTTCCCTTCCTTGCTTTGATCTTCCAGAAAAATTCATCCTGATTGTTTGTCAGCGTGAGAGCTGGTTCTGTCAGCAAGGTCTCGCCTGTATTTTGTACATGGAGAAACCTNCTCGCAGTGAGGTTATGCAACCACTTNCCNTGCTTGTCATAAGTCTTTAAATTTGCGTTACTCATATAGAAATTGGANGGCGGCGNGTTTTTTCTATCTGTTTTNATCTNCGGGCCTNTNTCTGANAAGTGTGCTCCNATCCAGACCAAAGCTACAAACCCAGCTAAGANAAGAAAGTTCCTAATACTGTCGACCTAAATTTATCGTATTCACTTTTGAGTATGCCATGTAAAATGATTATTGTTGACTTATTTNTCGNCAAAGGGNGTTTTTGNAAACCCCCTGGACTGGCGAAATCCAANGGTTNCTCTCTTTTTNNTCTAAAGGGATTAAGTTGGGTTAATCNCAATGCTCGTNTTGGTNAAGGCCTTGATAAACTGTGGTTCAAAATTAAGTTTNAAAAAAGAATTTTTAAAGCTGGGAATTAAATAAAATGAAAAGAAATTCGATCGTTTTCGATAANGTCTCTTATAGTTTTGGCAAAAAAGAGATTTTCAGGAAACTGTCTTTTGAAGTGCCGGCGGGTCAGACTGTAGGAATAATGGGGCCAAGTGGAACGGGTAAGACAACCTTGCTTCGTCTTATCGGAGGNCAGATCCAACCTGATNAGGGAACGATCCTNGTTGANGGAAAGGACNTAAAGAAAATAAAGAGAACTGAATTATTCGATCTCCGCAAAAGTTTGGGAATGNTATTTCAAAGCGGGGCCTTATTTTCNGATTTAACGGTTTTTGAAAATGTCGCTTTCCCTTTAAAAGAACACACNAGTTTAAATGGAGAAATGATAAAATATCTNGTCTTGACAAAATTAAATNCTGTTGGGCTTAGAGGTGCAGCGAANCTTTTNCCGAGAGAGTTATCGGGTGGCATGCAACGTCGAGTGGCACTAGCAAGAGCGATGGCCTTAGATCCGAAGCTAATTATGTATGATGAGCCTTTTACAGGATTAGATCCGATCGCTTTGGGAGTGATTTCAAACTTGATCAAGGATTTTGGATCGGTTTACGAATGCACCAACGTAATTGTTTCTCACGATATTGAAGAAACTGCTCGGATTTCCGATCTTCTTTATGTTCTATCGGAGGGCGAAATCATAGGGCAAGGGTCTCCANAAGATTTAAAAAAAGATGACTCTCCGCGATTNAANCAATTTCTTAACGGGCTTCCAGATGGGCCTGTCCCATTTCATTACCCTGCGCCGGAATATATGGATAGCTTGATAGAAAACAAAAACATCAATTGAGACGCAATTATAAAGGGATGGTTAATTGTTCATTCATTCTCTAAAGAAAATAGGAAGTTTAAGTCTTGAAATACTGTCCTCGATGGGTCGTGCCCTAAGATTGCTTTCATTTGCTCTGCTGAGAAGACCGGATCATCGGAATGTTCCTCTCATAATTCGTCAAATTTATCAGCTCGGAGTTTTGTCAATAATAATCATCGTATGTTCCGGTTTTGCGATCGGCGCGGTGCTTGCTCTGCAGGGCTATACCCAACTCGTCAGAGTGGGATCTGAATCCGCATTGGGTTTAGGTGTCGCTCTTGTGTTAGTAATGGAAATAGGTCCGGTGGTTTCCGCTCTTCTTTTTGCTGGTCGGGCCGGGTCGGCGGTAACTGCAGAAATAGGTTTGATGAAAGCAACGGAACAATTAGCAAGTATGGAAATGATCGGAGTAGATCCCGTTAAGCGCATTATCGCGCCAAGGTTTTGGGGAGGGTTTATCGTTTTACCTTTGTTGGCTTTAATGTTCAGTGTCGTTGGNATTTGGGCCGGNTCTCTCGTCGCAGTNGACTGGTTGGGAGTTTACAGCGGATCTTTTTGGTCTGTTATGGAACAGGGCGTAGATTTTTTTGATCACGTCATGAAAGGAATTATTAAATCAATAGTTTTTGGTTTTGTGGTGATTTGGATATCGCTTTATCAAGGCTATGATTCGCTACCTACAAGTGAAGGGATTTCNACAGCGACTACNAACACGGTGGTTTTCTCAAGTGTNTGGATTTTAGTCNTGGACTTTTTTCTNACTTTAATGATGTTTGAACTATAGGAGTGGCATGTGCACTTATTGAAAATTGAGGTTTTAGTCGGGTTGTTTTTGCTTCTCGCGCTTTTATGTTTAGGGTTTTTAGCTGTAAAAGTAAGCGGCTTTAGTCTAGGTAAGTCTAACGATAGATATCTTGTTTATTCNCATTTTGAACAAGTAGGAGGCTTGGCTGTGCGGGCAAAAGTAGCTATTTCCGGAGTAGAAATAGGACAGGTGTTAGCGATCGAATATGATCAAAAAACTATGAATGCNAAAGTAACTTTAGAAATTGACTCNTCNNTATCTNCCATTCCAATNGATTCTACNGCATCAATTCTTACNGANGGTCTTCTTGGATCTAANTATATAAGCATTAGTCTAGGCGCCGAGGATAAGAGTTTGTCCGAAGGAGACGAGATNTTTGATACCCAACCGGCAGTAATTCTCGAAGAATTGATCGGGAAATTTCTTTTAGAGCANTTTTAAGATGAAAATATNTAAGATCNTCATAATTTTTTTATTTACGGCCTTTCAGTTTAANCANNCCTCANTGGGCGAACCGATAATTTCGCCAGAAAATGCGGTGCTCCTTGCGACCNANGAATTATTTGAGGTTGCCAAAAGTAATGAGGCCCTTCTTGCCGAAAACCCAGAGAGTTTTCATGAGCTGATCATAAAAAATTTAGAAGCTAGCACTGACTTTGAAGGATTCGCTAAGGGAGTTATGGCGAAATACTACCGATTGGCGACCGAGGATCAAAGGACAAATTTTACAGAGAAATTTAAGATTTCTTTAGCGAGAACTTATAGTAATGCGCTACTCGAGTTTGATAGCGACAGCGTTGCAGTGAAAGCCGCCGATATCGAGAAAAACGATCGCGCTAAAGTTCTCGTGGAGGTTAAATCTTCAACAGGCAACACCTACCCGATCATATATTCTCTCAGGTTGATGGAGGGTCGTTGGTATCTTCGAAATCTAGTAGTCAACGGAATTAACTTAGGGTTGCAATTTCGCTCGCAGTTTAATTCGAGTTTTCGATCCCATAAGGGAGATCTCGATATGGTTATAAGTAAATGGAAGGTTACAGATGAAAATAGTTGAGAGAAAAGGAGACATGATCTTGGTTATGGGAAAAGTCACTTTAGACAATCTCTCAGATTTTTGTCGAAGTATAAAAACTGTTTTGAAAGCAAATGATGTGGTTTCGATATCATTTAAGTCTCTTGATTCACAAGGGTCTGCAATGTTACCGCTGTTGATTTTCTTAAGAAGGAAAGAAAAGCAGCTAAGTGCTAATCTGACTTTTAAATGTTGCTCCACTAAGGTTCTTAAAATGGCCAGATTAGCCGGATTGAGTGAGGAGTTAGGAGTTTAATTTAAGGAACATTGCACAGCATGTTAACATTTATAATTTTAATGTTTCCAATTTTCGGCATAGAGTATGAATATCAAATCTATCGAGGATGAGCTCCAGAATGCGTTTCCTGACTCTCAGATTCGCGTATCTAGCGAGGGAAAGTTATTAAAGTTAAATATAAAAGCTCTACAGTTCAAAAATATTACTAAAGTGAAGCGCCAGCAGATGATTTATGCAGTCATAAATCATCGAATAAAAACTGGAGAGGTCCACGCGGTTAGTATAAGTGCGACTGGTCCAAATGAGGTAGAGAAATAAGGTCATGGAGCGTCTTTTAATCGATGGGGGCGCAGTGCTATCTGGCGAGTTGAGAGCTTCTGGAGCAAAGAACTCGGCTTTGAAGATGTTTGCGGCGGCCTTGCTAGCCGATGAACCCGTAATAATTAGTAATGTGCCTCATTTAAAAGATATTACTACAATGATAGAGCTTCTTGTCTCCCTCGGCGTTGAGGTTGTTATTGATGAAAAAATGAACATTGAGATTCATGCTAATACAATCAAAAGGTTTAAGGCGCCTTACGACTTAGTGAAAACTATGCGTGCCTCCTTCAATGTTCTGGGCCCGCTTTTAGCCCACTACGGCCAAGCAGAAGTCTCTTTGCCCGGTGGGTGTGCCATAGGTTCGCGTCCGGTTGATCAGCACCTTATAGGACTAGAGGCTTTAGGCGCAAAAATCGACATGTCTGATGGTTATGTAAAAGCGTCAGCCCGCCATGGGTTAAAGGGCGGAAGAGTCGTATTTGATTTTAAGACTGTTGGTGGAACTGAGCACTTAATGATGACAGCATGTTTAGCAAATGGAAGAACAACATTGGAGAATTGTGCTCGAGAACCTGAAATTATCGATTTGGCAAACTTTTTGAACAAAATGGGCGCCAAGGTGAGTGGCGCCGGGAAAGACGTCATACAGATAGTGGGCGTGAAATCGCTGGGAAGTTGCACTCATACGGTGATCCCTGACAGGGTAGAAGCTGGGACGTATTTGATAGCGGCGGCTGCTACAGGTGGGAAAATCGAAGTAAAAAATGTCAATCCAAATCATTTAGAAGCTGTTTTAGCTAAACTGCGAGAAGCGGGTGCATCGATAGCGAGTACAGCTGATTCTATTGAGCTAGACATGCACGGGAGGAGACCTAAAGCGGTGAGTCTTACTACCGCACCTTATCCAGATTATCCCACGGATCTTCAAGCGCAGATTATGGCAATGAACTGCGTCGCCGAGGGCTC
>PARM01000046.1 GCA_002711495.1 Gammaproteobacteria bacterium | reverse complement strand
CAGGTATTTGAAAATTTGAGTAAAAATGGAGTTCCAAAAAATTTAGTTGATGCTTCTCTTCACCAGATGGAAATAAAATTAAAGAAAATTAGTGGAGGTTTTCCTTATGGACTTCAATTGCTAATGGGATCACTGCCTTCAATTCTTCATAATGGTGATGTTATTAATTCTTTTGACTTAGAAAAATCTTTATCAATATTGAAGAAAAGAATTGAGAAAGATGGTTATATAGAAGCTAAAATCAAAGAAATGTTCTTAGACAATCAATGTCGTCTTACCTTTCAGTTAGTGCCTGATAAAGACTATGATCAAAAAATAAAAGCTAAATTCGATGAATTGTTAAAAGAAAAAACAAAATCACTCAATAGTAAAGATTTTGAAAAAATAAAGTATCAAAATGAAGCCTTGGAATTAAGGCAAAATAAGCAAGACGACCCTAATATTTTGCCCAAAGTTACTGTTAATGACATAGGTAAATCTAAGACATATCCAAAGTTCCATACTGTCAGTAATGAAGGGGTTAAAAAATATTTTTACAAAGCTGGAACAAATGGGATTGATTATTTTCAAGCTATTTATCCAATATTAAAACCAAAACCGAATGATTTAAAATACAGTACATTATTTTCTGATATAATTTGTGAAGTTGGAATAAAAAACAGNNGTTATGAGCAAATACAAAAAAGACAATCCCAAACTGTNGGTCAAATAGGGTCAAATTTTATTCTTATCAGCAATCGTGNGCAAGATACNTTTAAAATTGGCTTAAAAATGAGTGGNTATTCACTTCAATCTAATCTTAANNAAATGACAGATTTGATGGATGAAACCNTNACCGGTTTTAGATTAGATGAAANTGAGAGAATTAATGATATAAGTAAAATGCATTTATCTGGTTTAGAAAGGAGTGTTATTAATTCTGGTCATTACTATGCAATGATTAGTTCAGACGCACAAATTTCTCAATATGGCAGTATAAATGAACAAACTAATGGAATTTCTTACATAAAAAATATTAAAAATTTAAAATTATCAAATGGTGATATAAATATTGATAAATTGGTTATTGANTTTGAAGATTTAAAAAAGAAAATTTCTAAAAACCCAATTACAGAAGTACTTGTTTCGTCGTCATCTAATAAAAATTCCAGATCAAACTTAATTGATGAAAATATTCTATCTAATATTGGGAAGTTTAAATTGGATAATAAACAAATTGCCTGGATTTCAGATGCTGAAGTTAACTATTGTGCAGAATCTTTCAAAACAGTTGATTTTCATCACAAAGATGCCTCTTCGTTATCAGTATTAGGTGCAGTTTTGAGAAATGGTTTTTTACACACAGCAATTAGAGAAAAAGGTGGAGCATATGGAGCAGGNGCAATTCANGACACNAACTCTAGAACTTTTAAATTTTTCTCTTACAGAGATCCAAACCTTGAAAAAACTTTTGATGCTTTTGCAAATTCTATTAAATGGGCTTTAAAATTTATAACTAGGGATAAATTACATGAGGGTATTTTAAATATNATATCCTCAATTGACAAACCTTCTTCACCAGCTGCTGATTCTCTGTCAGACTTTAATTCTAATATTAGGGGTCTCACTCAAGAAATGAGAAAGAAATTTAGAGAAAGGGTTTTGTCAACGACTATTGAAAATCTTGTAGATGTAACTGAAAAGTACTTAAATGTAGAACCAAATATGTCAATTGTTTCAAGTAAAAAATTTCAGAAACAGCTAGAATCAATGCATTTTGAATTAAATCAAATATGAAAATGTAAAATTAAAATTAACTTTAAGTTTGNTTTTAATTAAAATACTTGTTTAAAGAAATTTATAACAATTTTTTCAAATATATTAATAAAAAACAAATAAAACCTTTGTTTAAAGCATAACTGAAATGTCTGATTTGAATGTTAAGATTCTTAAAGGGAGAGTACTTCAATTTACTGAAAATCCATTTAAGCATAATATCTCTGCTTCCTGCAATTTAATTGAAAAAGGTGGTGTCCTTATTATTGATGATAAAATTGAGGATGTTGACCACTATTCAAAACTTAAAAAAAAGTATCCGAAATNTCAGATTTATGATTATGGTGACAATTTAATTTGTCCAGGATTTATAGATTGTCACATGCACTATCCACAAACTAGAATTATTGCAAGTTATGGAAAAAGACTTTTAGATTGGTTAAATGACTATACTTTTCCAGAAGAAAGCAAGTTCAAAGATTATCAATATTCAAGAGAAGTTGCTTCTCTATCATTGGACTTATGTTTGAGAAATGGAACCACAACAGTTTCGAGTTTTTGTACAACCTCATATGAAAGTGCTGATATTTTTTTTGAAGAAGGTGAAAAAAGAAATATGTGTGTTGTTGCTGGTAAAACATGTATGGATAGGAATGCGCCCAATTACTTAACTGACANTGTTAAGTCTTCTTATGATGATAGTAAAAAACTTATTAAAAAATGGCATTTAAAAGGGCGAGGTATTTATGCAATTACGCCTCGGTTTGCACCCACATCAACAGAAGAACAACTCTTAGTTCTAGGAAATCTATGGTCAGAATACCCTGAATGTTTATTGCAAACACATTTATCAGAACAACAAGAAGAAATTGAATGGGTTAAAAAGCTTTTCCCAAATAGTAAAACTTATCTTGAGGTTTATGAAAAATATGGACTGGTAAAAAGAAACTCAATTTTTGGACATGCCATTCATTTATCTGAAAGAGAGATTGAACTCTTAGAAGAGAAAAATTCATCAATTGCCCACTGTCCAACTTCAAATACATTCATAGGTTCTGGTATTTTTAATCTGAAAAAACTTTTAAAATATAATATAAATATTGGTTTGGCCACGGATACCGGTGGGGGTACTTCATTCTCAATGCTGAGAACCATATCTGAAGCATATAAAATTTCTCAGCTAAACCATTTTTCGATTCATCCTGCTCAGCTTATTTGGTTGGCTACAGTGGGTTCTTCACAAACACTTAAACTTGAAAATGAAATTGGCAATATTAAGAAAAATTATTATGCAGATATCGTAATAATTAATCTAAAATCAACAATTGAAATTAAACAGAGAGCAGAACAAGCTGAAAATATATGGGAAGAGATTTTCCCAACTTTAATAATGGGTGATGATAGAGCAATTACAGCTACATGGGCCTCAGGTGATGAAGTTTATAATAATAAGCAAGAGTTATAAGCATAGAAAAAGTATTAAATATTATTTATTAGAGGTTTTGATTTTCGCAAATTATATCGTGCCAATTTCTTTTAATATAAGGTAACATATGTAGATCATGAGGTTTTGGTTTTCCACCACAATCAACTAACTTAATAGTTGAATCAATTGTACTAGGAAGTGAGAGTTTATCGCCATTTTTAATTGCTATGTCGAATTTCAAATTCTTTTTTAAATTAGGGAATTTTTCGTCAATATACAAAATATTTTTTAACTGAGGCCCTGTCCAAACTTGATCTCCTCCGGGTAAGTTGCAAATATCATTATGTTCATTTTTAAAGCGCTCAAAAATATGTTTTTGCGAATTTGTTTTGAAGATCATAAATGAAGAACTGAATTTTTCACCCATCCAATTAATAGCGTCAGATACGCATGCAATTGATGGTTCCTGCTGTATAATCCACTCAATTTCATTATCAAACGTATCTTGTATTACAATATCAAGGTCCATATAAAGGTTCCAACCATCAGGATTATCCGGATTATATAAATTTAGTTTATTCCACCAGCCCTGAGTTTTAACTGCTAGATTAAGTGGTGTTGCCCAGTCAGAAATCAATTGAGGTCTGTCTGTAAGGCAATATGGAGTAATATTTAATTTTGAACTACGAATAAATTGTTTAGTGATTTTCTCAGCATAAATTATGGGATATTTATCAGTACACACAGTTAGAAAATTTATTTTGGTCATAAAATGCTCTCAATCAATTTCAAAAAACTTTAATTTAAATTTTTAAACTAAGCGTAAGCTCTTTTTTTACTATTTATTTCCCCTTCATTTGGAGGCACCATAGGATATTCAAAAGTACATTTTGGATCCAACTTCCGACATATTTTTTGTACTTCTTCTTCATTAATTGCTGCTAAAACTAACCAAAAATGTTTATCTCTATATATGCTGAAACTTCTTAGAATGGTTGTTTGACCTTTGTTAAAGTAAATTGCTAATAAAATCCATGTAATTACAAACATCCACCATGCTACGCTTAATGTTATTAAATAAACTGATATTGTAACAAGGAGCACTTCCCAAAGTTTATTCTGTATCAACCAAAAAGGAGGAATAATCCAAGAAATAGAAGAGGGGGCTGCATTTATAATATCAGTTTTTCTTCTCAAATCTCTTAAAACTTCAAAAATTTTATAATTTTCGAAAGGAAATATTTGATGATCATTCAGAGCTTTCTCAATTTCTATAGTTTCTTCAGCTGTTGTAAATTTAAAAGTGCAGCCTAATGAACCAAATGTTATCAATTCAAAAAAAACATCTTGTCTTCTTATAGTTAATAAAGTTTGCTTATCTTCTTCAGATAATATGTTTGTAAATTCTAATATAGATCCATGGAATATTTCGCCATCTACAGCTACTATTACATCATCCTCTTTCAGTCTAAGATTTCTAGCTCTACACTTTAATTTAAGTTCAGAGATTTTTAAAAAAGATGCTATCTCCTTTAATTCTTCAAGGTTTTCATCTGTGTTAATCTCATCTATAGTATTGTAATTTTCATTCTCAGTAATTTTTTCTAAAGTTTCTTCAGCCATTTTTTTTACTATAAATTAAGGAAATGAAATTTTGTCTTGCTGTTCTTCAAAACGTTTCTTTATGTCGTCGTTTTGTGATGACACTGCTTGCAAAGTTGACAAAATAGCTGCTTGGTTAAGTGATAGTTTTCTTAGAGTGTCACTATCAGTATTTTTGATTTTTGACTTCAAAGATGAGATTTCATCTGAAGTTTTGCTTCCAACACCAGATATTTGTTTTTTAATTTCCAAGTTTATTGATTTGAGTTGCGATTGTGATGAGCCTTTAACTAGATTGGTAACCTCAAGAGTTGAATCGCTCATTTCTTTAGTGAGGGCTCTAAGTTCAACTACCATTTGATCATTCGAGTCTGTTACTATAGTTTGAAGACCCTCCATACTTTTTATTAATTGCCTATTCACGTCAAGTAACTCAGTTTGTTTTTGGAGGGCTCCCTCTAATTTAGATAATGATCCATTAACATTTTCTACATTTTCAGCAAAAACAACCAGGGCCTCTTTACTTGTTGTTGTCATTACTGATAATTCTGACAATGATCGAAAGTAAAGTAGTGAAGTTAATAAAATTGCTAAAATTGCAGTTCCAATTGAAACTGAAAAAATGATTGTTGTATATCGGTGAATCTGTTTCACTGAAGCCTCCAAATTTTTATGGTCTCTTTTTACTCTATTGTACTCGGTTGTAACATCAGTTGCAGCATCTGCTGCATCTAAAGCCAATTTAATACTTTCATGAACTGCATTTGTATCAACACTCATGCCAGTCTCCCATTTGAATCATTTTTTTCAGTCTTTGACAAATTTTTACTTTCTTTTAGAGTGTAATAAGCACATTCCGTGCCAGTTATCCTTTTAACTTCGATAGTTGGTATAAATTTTGATTTAAATCCAAAAAAATTACATCCCCATCTTCTTTTTGGGTCATGGGTAATGAATAAACTAACACAATTATAGCAATTTATTTTTCTTTTCATTTTAATAGTTTTTTAATTCTTTGAAATGTATTGGCTATTGCAAAACGCATACCAGCAAAAAAATTTAATAAAGCACATATAAAACTGATATATGCGTGCATAAACATCTCATTATCTAAAAACTCCATCCCTTTTAAAAATATCAAAAAAGCAACACCGTAAAAAACTGCAGTGCTAATCAACTGGCCTAAACTTGTTCTATTAATCATTTCAATTATCCTCTAGTAACTGACCTTGTTCATTAAATTGCATGTCTTGTGGTATAATAATTTCAGGTTCGCTTGCAAATTCACCTCTATCAATTTTGTAAATATATGCAAGTGCAACTGCAACCGCAGTATAAAGTTTTTCACTAATTTCACCACCAATGTCTCCAGTAAAAAATAGAGCTCTTGCTAGAAGTGGAGATCTGAATAGAGTTATATTAGCTGTCTGGGCTCTTTCCATAATTGCTTTTGCCATTGCCCCTTTTCCTAGAGCAAGAATAGTAGGAGCACCTTTTGAACCAACTTCATATTTTAAAGCAACTGCAAAATGCGTTGGGTTAGTTATTACTGCTGTTGCATCTTCAACATCATTAAGTGCTGATGCNTGTTTTGCNGCATTNGCCGANGCTTCCATTTGTTTGCGTCTAATTTTTGCTTTTACTTCTGGTGAACCTTCTGTTTGTTTAAATTCATCTTTTATTTCTTGCTTGGTCATTCTCAAACCTTGTATAAAGATATGCCTTTGCCAGAAATAATCAATTGCAGCAATAATTGCTAAACCAATTAATAAAACAAAAAGTAATTGAGGAAAAGCTTGCCCCATAACTATCACAGCTTGAGATAACTCTCTTTCTGTTAATTGTATCATGTCGTCTAGTCGGTCGTAGACCACAATTGCAGTCAAGCCAAATAATAGTAAAACTTTTAGAATTGCTTTTACTAATTCTGCTAACGACTTCTGAGAAAACATTCTCTTAAAACCCTCAATGGGATTTATCTTCTTTCCTTTAAATTGCATCGCTTTAGGAGCGAAGTTTATTCCTCCAACTGCCATTTGTGTCAAAACTACAATAATAAACATAGGGATAGAAATAAATACTATAACTATAATAAAAAATCTTAGAGCATAAAATAATATGTCTAAAATAGATCTCTTGTCATTTACTATATCTGACCAGTCAAAAAACATAGCCCAGTATGAAAGAAGCATTTGAGAAAAATAAGGTATTATATAAACAAGACCAAACATCATAATAATCCCTGTAAACACAAACATTTCTTTTGAAGTAAGCACTTGACCATCTTCAGCGGCTTTCTCTAACTTTCGGGAGGTTGGTTCTTCGGTTTTTTCTTGACCATCTTCAGATTCTTCAGCCATCACTAATACCTAGCATTAAATCTTCAAGTGCTTCTATAGATGAAAATATAAGATCTGAAAAAGCTAAAGCCATAGTTCCTGTTGAAAAGTATAAAATAATAAATGCCCCAAGAATTGTTACTGGAAAGACAAAAGAAAATAAATTTAATTGTGGAGCTGACCTAGTCATTATGCCAGCTGAAACGTTTATCATAAGTATAATCCCNACTACAGGTAACATTATTAAAGAGGCAGCTATAAACATAGAACCTGCAGCTTTTATGCCTGCTCCAATTAATGCCATTGGAGGTGGNNTTGANCCAATGGGNAGTATTGAAAAACTNTCAAAGAAGACCCGNAGCATTAAAAGATGNCCATCTAACGANACAAATAAAACTATTAAAAATAAATTTAAGATCACACTCACNACAGGTGTTTGTCCACCAGCTTGTGGGTCTATTTGAGCAGCATAACCCAGACCTGCACTCGTGGCCATTTTTTCACCTGCTAATGCCACTGATGCAAACCAAATTGTAACTATTAAACCTGCTGTTAATCCAACGGCTATTTCTACAAGAACAATAAAGATAAAATTTAGGCTACTTAATATCTCCTCTGATGGTAAACCTGTGAAGCTTACAACTGCTAGGCCTAAGATGAAAGATATTACAACTCGAATGGGTGTTGGAACACCCCTCATACCAAATAATGGGGAAGATATTACAAATGAACCAACGCGGACTGTTGCAAGAAAAAATAGTGGTAATACAGTAACTATATTATTAAGATTTAAACCAGGGAAAGCATTTACATCTTTTGTTAGAAGGTCAAGTTCTATCATTAATTTAATGCCGATATTTGGTCAAAAATAAAAGCAAAATAATCTGTAAGTGATATAAATACAAAGTTGGCAGTTAAAAGAAGTGTAAGCATCACTATAATTACTTTTGGTACGAAGCTTAGTGTCATTTCATTGATAGATGTTGCTGCTTGAAAAATACCAATAAACAAACCAATTGCCAAAGCAATTAATAAAACTGGAGCAGAGGCTAAAATTATTTGCCAAAAAGCCATTTGCAGNATGTCAATATTTCCATCAAAAGTCATTTTATCTATACCGCCACAAAGGTACTGGCAAGAGAGCCTACAGTCATAGCCCATCCATCAACGAGAACAAATAACAGTAACTTGAATGGCAAAGACACTAACATTGGTGAAAGCATCATCATGCCTAATGACATTAAGATGGATGCAATAACCATATCAATTACAAGGAATGGTAAAAATAATAAAAACCCAATTTGGAATGCAGTTTTAAGTTCAGATGTTATAAATGCAGGAAGTATAACTGAAAAAGGAACATCACCAGCACTTTCATAATTGCCTGTCCCAGACATATCTGAAAACATAGATAAATCATTTTTTCTTGTATTTTTAACCATAAACTCTTTTATTTGTTTGCTTCCACTACTAATTGCTGCCTCAGCTGATAATTCTTCAGCCATAAATGGTGTAATACTTTCATCATAAATTTTTGTTAGTGTTGGTGACATAATGAAAAAACTTAAAAATAAGGCTATAGCAATCAATACTTGGTTAGGGGGTGTTTGTTGTGTTCCCATAGCCTGCCTTAGAATTGATAAAACAATTATTATTCTGGTGAAAGAAGTCATACCTAAGACAAGTGACGGTAGAACTGTCAAAGCAGTCATTAACGCCAGTATTTGTAATGAGAGAGAATAAGTCGTTTCACCATTTCCTTGATCTGTTATATTTAATGCTGGGAGCCCAGATGCTATTGATTGAGCAAAAACTGGTACTGAAAAAAATACAATTAAAATAAGAAGAGGGAAGATAATATAGTTTTTATTAAGACTCATTATTCACCTACATCATTTTTTTTATTAATTACATCTATGTAATTTTTGGAATCCAACAGAATAATAGAAGGACTTTGTCCTCTACCATGCACAATAAGAAACCTTTGATTTTGGGCAGAAACTACACTAGCTTTTGAAATATTTGATAAAGCGATAGTACCGTCTAGTTTAAGAAATTGATTGCCTGAAATATGAGAAAATAGATTTTTTCCTTTATTTTTAGAAAANTATAAAAATCCGAGTAAAATTGCTATAAAAAATATTACAATTATTATTCTTCCCCAGCCTGGATCTTCTATGCCCATAAAAACTCCAAATTAAAATATACTTTGGAAAAGGCAAAGACCATGCCAAAAATAAAATACTAGAAAATACTAGAAAACTGTAGGGTTTAAGAGTTTATTAAGGCTTATAAACAGTAAATGTCAAAAAATTGACTTAAAGATTTTGAACACGTTCTTCTGGATCAGCAACTTCTGTAAATCTTATACCAAATCTTTCACCAACCATAACTACTTCACCTTTAGCTATAGTTGTTCCATTAGCTAAAATATCTAGTGGGTCACCTGCTAACCTGTCCAGTTCAACTACGGAACCTTCATTTAATCGAAGCAGATCTCTAATTTTTATTTCAGTGCTTCCAACTTCAACAGTGAGTTTAACTTCAATGTTTTCAAGAACTTTTAAATTTTCTGAACTACCACGTTCTTTTGTTTCTGTTTCAGCAACTGTTTCACTATTATCTTCTGTAACTGTTTCTTCTTGATTTTCTTCAGCCATAATAAGCCTCCATACTAATTTTCATCTTGAATTCTTTCTATCCTTTTTGTTAAATTGACTGCTGATTGACCTGCAATTTCTCCAATTTCACCCTCAAATATTTCAATTCCTTCTACAAGCAATTCAATACCTTCATTAACAGAAATGGGCATTGTATCACCAACATTCAGATTCAGTAGTTTTGGCATTTGTACAACTGGCTCACTTAATTTAGCTGTTAAGTGAAGTGGTATATCTAAAACAGCTTTCTCTAATCTATCTCTCCAAGTTAAATCATCATCTATTACATCTGATTGTACTCTGGAGCGTAATTGAGAGGCAATAGGTTTTAATGTTTGAAGTGGATAAATTATATCAAATGTTGCTGCATCAATATCTGGCAATTGAACTACAAAAGAGCAAATTATAACAAGATCACTTCCATCTACAAAAGACGTAAACTGAGGATTAACTTCTCTTCCCTGTTCTCTTAAATTAATCGGCATAAGGTCACGCCAGGAGACTTCAAGTGCGTCATTTAAGCCATTAGAAATGATTTCTATAACTCTTTCTTCAGTTGCAGTAAATTCAGTTCTATGATGCTGATCAATTGAAATTTCTCCACCATAATACGAATTAGTCAAAACTGAGATGAAACTGGGATGTATAACAGTAAGTAACAAACCCTTTAATTCCTCAATTTTGCTTGTATTTAGGCTCATAAAGCCGTCTATGCTACTACAGTATTCATCAAATGACTTAACTTCTGGTGGAAAGGAGCTAATTCTTGGTTGTATTCTAAGCATAGGTAAAAAAGTACTTCTTGCAAGTCTAGCAAAACGTTCATTTATCAATCTAAGGGCATAGTAATCTCCTAATAATGAAAGATCATCTGAACCAAAAACAAATGGACGAACTTCAGCTTCAGGGCCAATATTTCCTTCAGTTGAAATAACTCCAGATTGCAATCCAGCCATGAGGGCATCAACTTCATCCGTAGATAGTTTTCTAGAAGAAGACATTTAAATATCCAATCTGTTTATGTACAATTTATTGTAATACAAATGAAGTAAAGTGCACTTCATCAATTCCTCCAAAATTCTCTAAGACTTCTAATTTTGAATTAATTGCGTCTTGAAGGGATGCAGCTAAAGCTTGCCTTCCTGCTTTCCCTTGGATGCTTTCTTCGGTAAATTCACTCATCGTTCCTAAAATTTCTGATCTTAGTGCTAATTGATGCGCCTCAACATTTGCCATAACTCTGTCATCATACTGTGTTGAAACACCTACCGATATTTGAAGAAATTTTCTTGAATTCATTAGATTTGTCGTAAAGGAACCTGGAAATTCATAATATGTTGTTAAAAAAACCTGATTTTCAGGTGTGTCTAAAGCTACTTTATCTGGCGTTGAATTGTCATCCTCTTCAATTTCTTCATCTTCTGCATTTTTTTCAATTATTTCATCTACCTCAGCAGAAGGGTCAGCCGCAGGGGATGAAAATAGAAAAAATCCTAATGCTAGGCCAGCTAATAACAAAATAATTCCACCAACTGCACCTATAATTATTGGTAATAGTTTACTACTTTTTTTTTCTTCTTTCTCTTCTTCAGCCATAATTTATTTCCTTATTTTAATTATAAGTTAATTATACTTTTATATTTAGAAGACTTTCGTCCTTAGTATAATTCTCATGATCATTAATGTCATTTGAATTGTTTGTATCAGTGGATTTAAATTTAATTTCTTTCTTTCCTTGCTCTCTATTGCTAAAACTTTGATTAAATGAGTTTTCTGAAGAAAAGTCCTCTAGCTCAAGGCCTACCTCTTTTAACATTTCACTAAGTTTATGTTCTTCGTTTAAAATCAAAGAAGAAGTTGCTGCATTTTCAGTATTGAATTTAACAAAAGCAGTTTTATTATAGACACTGATTTTTATTTTTAGTTTTCCTAGATTCTTTGGGCTTAAATGTAATTCTATTTCATTAGTTTTAGAAGCATGTGATCGATTTATTTTTGAAACTAGACTTGATGCCCATCTTTTGTCAGACATATCTAATGTTTCTTTAATATCATTGTATATTTGGTAATTATTGGTAGTAGAGCTTGAATGGGTGCCATTTTGATTTCCATTGCTTCCATAATTAATATTATTAGACTGATTGGCAGCATTAACTTCAATCCCAGAATTATTAGACAAAATTTGATTACTAAGATTATTTTTTGACTGAGGCGCGAGAATATTCGATGAATGTAAATATTTAGTTTTAAAAAAACTTTCAGTATTTTTTTCAGAAGGAATTTCTTTATTATTATTTGAAAGATTTTTTTGTTTATCTACCGTGAAATTTTCTTTTTTAAATTTTGTATGATCTTCTTTAACTATTTTAACCTCTTCTGTCTCAGAACTACTTGTACTATAAGATGANATGTTTTTATCTTTATCTGCATTAATAACTTTAGTTTCTTTATCTGCATTAATAACTTTAGTATTTTTTTCAAGATTATGTTTTTTAGATTTTGAAATATTATTTTCAAAACTATTAAAAATATTTTTCTGATCACTTTTTAATAATTTATTTTTACTTTTTGATNTTGANTTATTGAGAGTGTTAGGTTGAGTTAAAAAGATATTTCCATGTTGATTTTGACTAGAATTTTNATCAACTTCCTCAACTATTTCATTTTCATTTGAAATCTCACTGTTTTTACTCAAAACCATTCCTGAAGATATAAAAGATGAGGCATCATCAATACTTATAGTTTTATTTGATGATTTTATGATTTCATTACTTTCTTCATTACCAAAATATACGACGGCTTTTTTGTTTTCATCACCTATTTCTGATATGTCTTTTGCAATTTTTCTTCCAATACCTTCACTAAAACTATTAGACTCATTTAACGGATTTTTATCAATATTAGTCGGAATTTTATTATTATGATTGGATAACTCAAGATCATTTTTATCAATTTCACTTTTATTTTCGTCTTTTGAAGTAGTGTTATTGTTAATACTTTCTGAAGAGAAAATTTCACTAAAGAGCTCAGTATTGAGATTATCTTCAGTTTCTTTAGATAAATCTAAAGAAATACTTTGTCTTTCTGGTATTGATTTTGAGCCAACAGCAACCATTTACTACCTCTTATTGTACAATAATCTTGTTTTGCAATATTGATGCCATCATTTAAGTTAATTATACTTTTGCTTTGTTTATGCCTTGTATTTCAGCCTCTTGTTTATTTTCAATCTCTATACTAAGAGATCTTTTTATTTGTTTAGATTTTTCTTCAGACCTGTTTTTTCTAATTTCATGCTCTATAAACTTTCTTTCCAACTGAAATATTTCACTACTAATTTTTTCAAGTCTTAAGTTAGCTAATGATATTTGATCGAAGATTTTTTCTTGTATATTTGAGGCAGACTTTAACTCCCAAGCAGAAGTAGAAAGGCATGTAATTCCATCATTTTTTAATTCATTCAATTGAACTAAAATTTTTTCTATCTTAATTTTTTCTTCCTTTAGTGGTTGTATCCTCTGAAGAAATTTGTTCGATTCAACTTTTTCCTTTAAGGCTAAGAGATCAAATAAATTTTTTCTTTGCATCTTAATTACCAAACATTTGCATTAGTTGTGCCGAGGATGAGTTAAAATCCTCCTTTTTATTTTCCTTTTGTTTGATAAATTCTGTGATTTTGGGCCATGCTGTAATAGCTTGATCTAGTATTGGATCTTGTCCTTGGGTGTATCCTCCCATCATTAGCAGGTCTTTGTTTTCAGAATAAGTTGTAACCAATTCCCTAAATTTAATACTTGCTGCAATATGATTTTCATCAACAATTTCATTCATGACCCTGCTAACTGAAGATGACACATCAACTGCTGGATAAATTCCAAGTTGTGCTTGATCTCTTGAAAGCATTATATGACCGTCTAATATAGCTCTTGCTGTGTCAACAACTGGATCATTTTGATCGTCTCCATCTGCAAGAATTGTATAAAAAGATGTTATAGTTCCTTTGCCAGCTGCTCCTGATCCAGTTCTTTCAATTAATGATGGTATTAATGATATTACTGAAGGTGGATATCCTTTTGAAGTTGGTTGCTCACCAAGAGCAAGTCCAATTTCTCTTCTAGCGTGAGCTACTCGGGTAAGTGAATCCATTATAAGCAAAACATCTTTTCCCTTATCTCTAAAGTATTCAGCAATTGCTGTAGCTCTGTTTGCTGCCCTAATTCTCAATAGAGGAGATTTATCTGCTGGCTCTACAACCATTACAGTTCTTTTTTTTGTATCCTCATTAAGATTAGAAGATACAAAATTTCCAACCTCCCTTCCTCTTTCACCAATTAAACCAACCACAACTATCTCAGCTGTTGTGAACCTTGTAATCATGCCTAACAATACTGATTTTCCTACACCTGATCCTGCAATAATACCAAGCCTTTGACCTTTACCAACCGTAAGTAATGAATTTATAATTCTCACTCCAACATCTAGCGGATTGTTTACTGGCAATCTATTAAGTGGGTTGATGCTTTCTCCAGCTAATGGCCAACTTTCATTAACTCCATGGATCATATTACCGTCAAGTGGTTGCCCTAATGCGTCTACAACTCTTCCAAGTATTCCTGGGCCAACAGGTATTGAATAGCCATCATCAAATGCAACAACTTCTGAGCCAACTAGAACTCTTGAATTTGGCTGGTGCATTGAGGCCAGGTTATTGCCGTTTGAAAATCCAATGATTTCGGCGATAGCAGGATTTCCATCATCTGTTAAAACTTTGCAAAGTGTCCCAATCGTAGCTGGAAATCCGCTGCATTCAATTGTATTGCCATCATATCTGCTTACTCTGCCAGAAAAGACTTTCTTTCTTTGCCCATTAACTAAAGAAACTTTTTGAATTGTATTATTTATAAATCTATTCATTATTTTTTATTTAAATCCTGATTTTCTAAATTATCTTCCTTAGCAACTTCACTTTC
>PARM01000001.1 GCA_002711495.1 Gammaproteobacteria bacterium | reverse complement strand
TCAATTTTCTCACTGAGAGTTTTAACTTCGTAAAGTGGCGCTTCTAAACCCTCGCGCACTATTGGGTGACCATTCTTATCATCAAAAAAGATTGCGTGACTGACATAATCGTTCCAAACNAGNGGAGCCCAGATNAAACAAATTCCNCTAGGAAGTTTNGGTGCTCCGCCTAATTCAGGCTCACCAACGTTCCTAACTCCCCAGCTTCTGTCTTTNGTNCCAATTGTATTACTTGGAATTACTTCGATTTTCCCACTNGGTGTTTTTATCTCTCCAGTCCATTGACCAAACTGGGCGAAACGCGTTGCATCCATTANGCGCCTAGTTCCTGACCATAAAACTTGTCTTGCCTCCTGAATGGGCTGAGTTTTTGCTTCAAAGACTAGCTCGCAAGACAAACCGCTGATGTTGCTCTTTAACGATACTTTCGCACTGCGCATTGGTGAGGTTATTTCTAATTCAAAGGGTCCAACGACAGTCTCGGAATGATCTTTAGGGATCTTTCTAGAACCAAAAAAACAGTACTGAGGCTCGTTCGGTCTAACTACACTAAAAGCACAATCCATTATTCCTCTATGTGGGTAAATGGCTATCCCGATCCCAAAATAAAACGATCCATCAGGAGCATAACCATTGAACCAAGTTCGATTATAAAAATTCCTATCGCTCGTATTTGGTACCATCAAAGGCTCAGAGGTTTGATGGATTGGAAAGTCATCGAACTTACTTAACATTTTCTATCCCCCAAATTTTTTAATTTGTCCTACTATATCACCACGTTAAGGCGATAATATTAAGCATGGGTTTAATGCAATGGTCTTGGATCTTTCTCGCTTTTTACGTGGCGNTAATGCTAGGGATTGGTATCTATACCCAAAAAAAGATCAAGCACGCAGATGACTTTGCTACGGCGCGGGGATCTTACGGTCCTTTTTTTTTAGCACTTGCCTTTGCAGCCTCTACAGCGAGTGGCGCTACTTTTCTGGGAACCCCAGCACTATCGTACGAATGGGGGCTTGCTGCTCAATGGAGCAACTTCCTCTACCCTATAGGAGTATATTTCGGGGTGCTAATATCAATGCGGCTCGTTGCCTCCGCGGGAGATCGCTTTGGTAACCGCTCTATCCCAGAGTACCTTGGGGACCGTTATCAATCANACGGAATACGCATTTTGGTTGCGTTGCTTTCTTTGATTCTGTTTTTTTATTTAGCTGGACAGCTTGTTTCAGGCGTAGTCATCTTTCAGCTCATGTTAGGTTTGGACGAACGCTGGGCACTGGGAATCACGACGGCAGTTTTACTCTTTTACGTTATGGCCGGCGGCGCTCACGCCGATATACTTACCGACGGTCTGCAAGGAGCTATGATGATAGTTCTTGCAACAGTTGTGATTTTATTAACTCTATTGGGTTTTGGTATTGATGGTGGCTTTGCTGGTGTGATCCAGAGTCTAGATTATCAAGATCCAGCTTTAACATATCCTTTGAATCGCGGCACACCCCTGTATCATTCGTGGTGGTCAATTTTCGTAATCGCCTTTGCGCACCTTCCCTTAGGGCTTTTGCCTCACTTAGGGAACAAGCTGTGGGCTCTCAAATCTGATAGAGACCAAATGCAATTTATAAAACTTGCCTTCTTTTTTGGTCTTCTTTTGGGGATGATGGGTTTTGGAGGTCTACTTGCGAGNGCTCATTTTGGTTCAGACTTATACCTNCCAGGGGCAAACCCTAATCAAGCACTTCCCTTACTATTTATCGAATTATTTCCGANTTGGCTAGCAGCGCTGATTGGCATCGGAGTTCTGGCAGCNGTAATGAGTACCGCAGACGGACTTGTTGTCTCTTCTTCTCAAATTATAGCGAATGACATCTACAGGCGCACTATAGTTCCCATAATGTCGCCTAATTTAAACGAACAAGAACTCGATAGAAGAGTGCTCAAGATATCGAGAATATCAACAATGGGTATCTTATTTTTTTGCATGGCCCTAGCCTGGGCATTAATGGATAAAAATGTTGCATTGATTGTCTGGATAGGCACGGGGGGCATGATGGCAGCGTTCGCTGGACCACTGGTCGTTGGTGCCTTATGGCATGGCGTCACCAAAGCAGGTGCTTATTCAGGTTTGCTTCTTGGCTTTCTAACCTTCGTGCTATTGCATTCGCAGTGGGTTGATACAAATTGGTTTTCACCTGGATCTTCTGCATTTTTCATAGCAACGTGGCTATACAACGAAGGTCCTAATCCTTACTCTTGCGCCTTTTTGGGAGAACTGGTTTCTATTATCGCGACACTTTCGGTGTCTCATTTTTCTAAAAAGCTGCCTGAGACTCATTTACGGGGTCTATTCCCTTCGAAACAGGACCCCGAAGGTGTATGAGCTAAACTTCGTGCCTNTCCTCTAAACCTTTCTCTACACGAAGCTTATTCATTCTATCTTTATCGACAGATAAAGGAGCGCCTAACTCACTCTCATCGGCAACACCCGCCATATGCTTACCCGCTNNTTTTGCGTTATACATTATTTTTTTTGTCGGCGTGACGGCAAGAATTATCCGTAAGGGAGAATCTAAAAGACTATAAAAGAAGTCTTCCCCTTCTTTGTTGTCCGGATTTCCTTTTTTTGAGAGCGCCGCATAAAACCACTTTTTGGTCTCATCGTCTTGGAAAAATTCTCCAGTACCCTTGAACGTGATAGCACCACCAGGCAAGTCCTGAGATGCTCCCTCAGGATAGCTTTGTGAACTCACGTTTACGGAAACTCGATTGTCTCGACGAATCGCCGCAGTACGATGACGATGTTCCGAGAANGTTATCCATATTTTTCCTTCGTGCCAAACAAACGCATGAGTAACCCCAACCGGCCATCCGTCCTTTGTCCCCCACATTAATACTGCTTCAGAAGCCGTCGTCATCATCTGATCAACTTCATCATCATTAAAAGGGTAGATGGAAACCATTTCATGATCATGAGTTTTTGCCATTTTTTTCTCCACTGCTTGTTTTCTTTAGAGCATATCATAAATCGTTGCCTCATTGAGACAACGAGAGATCATTTGCCAATAAATTTTGGCTCAACCCTAGTGGCGAAGGATTTTACTCCTATCTTGAAATCCTCAGATTTAAAAAGGTTCATCACCGACATAAGGACGTGGTGTGAATGACTCTCAAAATCCTGAGTAAGGCCGTGCCTAAACAANCTCTTCATTTCTTGAATAGCAAGTGGAGCATTTGCCGCAATTTTTTCGGCCCATTGGTTTACCGTGTCCTCAAAATCTTGCTCAGCAACGGNTTTGTTNACTAACCCGCAAGATTCGGCCTCGCTAGCCGAGAGAGTCTCTCCCAACATTGCAATTTCGCAGGCTTTCGCCCAGCCCAAAAGCCTTGGCAAGTACCAGGTGCCTCCACTTTCTGGTATTACTCCCATCTTCGCAAACCCAGGCATTAGCTTTGCTCGCTCCGACATAATTCTAATGTCGCAACCAAGCGCTAGATCTAACCCATAACCTGCCGCAGGTCCGTTCAGCGCAGCAATTACGGGCGTATCGATTCGTTGGAGTGTTACTGTACAAATCTCACGTGTTGAGTAGTGCCTTGCCCCAGCGTTAGCAAGATCAGCACCACCAATTCCCTCTCCCGAAGCCGCCTGCTTTAGGTCTAAACCNGAGCAAAACCCTTTCCCTTCGCCAGTCAAAACGATAACTCGTGTGTCTTTGTCCTCATCAGCCTTTTTTAACTCCTCATTTAAGCTTGCCAACATTTCGGAGGTAATTGCGTTCATTACTTGTGGTCTGTTTAGCTTAATCCATCTCACATTTGTTCTATCTTCAATAACTACTTCATTCATTTTTTTCTCGTCTTGAAAAACCTTACGAGCAATAACAACATATAATTTGATAGAAAGTCACTAGGAGCCGCCGCAATCTTTTTCACGCTAAGTTTTATAAGCCGAGCTCGGTTTCCTAGAGATGATATACTCTTAAAAAAATGAGGCCGAAAAATGAGTTTGAAAATTGTTGGGGCAGGTTTCGGGCGGACTGGAACTTTATCAATGAAGTTCGCGCTTGAGGAACTTGGCTTCTCAGCGTGTTATCACATGATCGAGGTAAGAAAAAATCCTAGTCATCCAAAACTATGGTCTGAAGCAAAAAATAGAGGCACAACAGACTGGTCTGCCCTTTTCTCAGGCTATCAGGCTTCAGTAGACTGGCCGTCTTGCAACTTTTGGCGTGAACAGGCTAAAGAATTCCCAAACAGCAAAATACTCTTGACCATGAGAGACCCGTCTGCGTGGTACGAGAGTATTATGAACACTATTTATCCTAGCTCAAAAAAATTTGCAGAGTCTGAGGAAAAGGAAAAAAGAGATTTTGGACTATGGGCAATGGAAATGATTTGGGAGTCGGTTTTCGAGGGCAAAATGGAGGACCGTTCATATGTTATCGGGAAGTTTGAACAGCACAATGAACAAGTAATCAAAGAAGTCCCTTCAGAGCGGTTGCTGGTGTTTGAAGCTGGCGACGGCTGGGGCAGCCTTTGTGAATTTCTTGAGGTTCAGATTCCAAAAACCGTTTTCCCAAAGGTCAACACAACNGAGCAGTTNTTGTCAGGNTCGTCCGAAGTCTCGGCNAANACANGAGTTTAAGAGAACNACTAAGNTCATTACCAAAATAATTCTCNANTATGTTGGCGCCGACTTATTCAGCTAGCAGTCATGCTCGAAAAAACTAGAGCCGGGTCATCGATCGGGGATCGGCGAATCATTTGCTTATCTTTTGAAAAATCTTGTGTATTTTGCCAAGGACCGTTGCCTTGCTTTGGAAAAAGATGCATTGCCCTTTTCATGTAACCAGACGGAAAATCTTCGATCCAATCCCTTGGGGCTTCTAACAAGTCTTCTTGAGACAATGTCGGAATTACAAAATCTGCACCGACAGACTCCATGTGGTTAATAAGTCGACAAGCATACTCTGAGGTGAGATCTGCTCTCAGAGTCCAACTCGCGTTGATATATCCGAAGGTCTGGATAAGGTTTGGAATTTTTGAAAACATCATACCCTTGTAGGTATAGCTTTCAGACAGATCAATCTTGTTTTTATCAACTATGACCTCGACGCCACAGAGCACCTTCATCCTGAGACCAGTAGCTGTGACAATCGCATCTGCTGGAATCACTTCACCAGACGACAATTTCAGTCCATGCTCAACAAAAGAGTCTATCTCCTCCGTTCTAATCTCGAGATCGCCGCGTTTTATCGCTCGAAATAAGTCGCCATTAGGTATTAGACAAAGTCTTTGATCCCATGGATTATAACTTGGGGTGAAATGCTTTTGTGTCATCTCAACTCCCAAGTGTTTTCTAACCGAATCTAATAAGATCTTTTTAAGTACTTTAGGGGCTTTCCTGCTCTGTTTGTATAGATATTCTTGATACCTAGTGTTTTTAAAGCGCGTAATCGAATAGGCGATTGGAGCTGGTAGGATTTTTCTTAAAAAGTTAGCGATTTTATCTTGATCAGGCCTTGAAGCCACGTAGGTCGGAGATCTCTGGACCATTGTGACTTTCGATCCGCTATCCGCCATCGCAGGACCGAGAGTCATAGCCGTCGCTCCGCTGCCGATAATTACTATCTTTTTTCCTTTATGCTCAAAATCACTCGGCCAAAATTGAGGATGTATGATCCTGCCTTCAAAAAGGTCGGTGTTTTTGAGACCCGGATCATGAGGATTTTCATAATCATAATATCCTCCGCACATCATTAGAAAGTTGCATGAAGCAGTGTTAAAAACGCCCTCGGAATTTTCTACCGTGATAGTCCACCGCGCTGCATCAGAATCCCATTCTGCTTTTTTGAGACGACAATTGAATTTAATGAGATCAAGTAGCCCATGCTCGTTCACGGTTTCGTTGACATATTTTAAGATTGAAGGACCGTCTGCTATAGATTTTGCCTCTCGCCAAGGTTTAAAGCTGAATCCTAAAGTGTGCATGTCGCTATCGGAGCGAATTCCCGGGTAACGGAATAAATCCCAGGTTCCCCCAAGGGAATCTCTTGCCTCTAGAATCCGCATTGTTTTTTTAGGGCACCTCTTTCTAAGATGTACTGCTGCGCTTACGCCTGAAATCCCCGCTCCAACTATTACGATATCGACATTATCCATTTATAAACCCATAAAACCCGACTTGTTATAACTCTCTAAATTTTCTTGGTTAACTAAAAATAGGCACTTCTCTGAAATTCGAAGAGATCGTCCTTAGACGAGATCTTTACTCCAAGATCTTTTAAAAATCCATTTCCAACGTCGTAAACAAGTGCGTAGATGTTTAAGCTGTTTTTGTTAGTCCAACGGTCTAGCACTGAACTCGATCTGCACAACGAATTGACCTGAGCCAAAACATTCAATTCAACTAACCGGTTGTACGCTAATTCAGCAGAAAGATCCGAAAGTTCTATTTTATTTTTCTGGTACAAATGCGCAATCGGCTCTAGCCACTTTTTTAACAAGCCTTCCGCCGTATTTTCTATGATAGCTTTAATAGCGCCACAGCCATAGTGACCGCAGAGAACAATATTGGCGACCTCTAGTTCTTCCAAGGCAAATTTAACCGCACTCATACAATTCACATCATTTAGTTGAACCAAATTGCCGACGTTCTGATGCGTAAATATTTCTCCAGGTAGAGCCCCGGTAATTTGATTTGGAGGAACCCTGCTATCTGAACAACCTATCCAAAGAAATCGGGGACTTTGATCTGAAGATAACTGTTCAAAAAACATCGGATCTCTAGAAGTAATTTCTTCTGCCCATGCTCTGTTGTTTTCAATTAGTTGGGTTATGTCGCCTTTCATCTAACTTCCCTAGCGTTAAATTTTTATTCTTATGTTCCAAGATCAACTTTTTGTGGCAAGATTAGAGGATTATAACCGATACTGAAAGAGGAAGGGTTAATGGGTATTGATATAGACCTGTCAGGAAAAGTCGCCGCCATTACAGGTGGGAGCAGAGGTATCGGACGAGGTATTGCGGAAGCTCTGCTCAAAACAGGAGCATCAGTCGCTATAAATGGTCGAAATGAAGAGAAAGGCCGGCAGGCTATCAAGGAGATTGGAGAAAACCAATCAGTGGCCTTTATAAAAGGAGACGTANGAAAACAATCAGAAGCAGAGAATTTTATTGCGAGGACGATAGAAGAGTTCGGGAAGATAGACATTTTGGTTAATAATGCTGGGGGTTCCGGAGGATTTGCACCTGTCTCCGAGTTATCCGATGAAGCTTGGGAAAACGCAGCAGCATGGATACTTCACTCAACCTTTTGGGCTACAAGAGCTTCCCTGAGGAACATGGTTCAAAGGAGCTGGGGGCGAATCATCAACATTTCGAGTGTTGAGGGTAGACAAGCCAATAAAGAGAACGTCTCGCATTACATAACTTTTAAGCACGCGATGAATGGGTTTACAAAAGCGGTGGCTTTCGAAAATGGAGCTAAAGGGATCACATGTAATGCTATCAGTCCAGGTGCAGTAGAGACTGACTTGATGATGGAGCAAGGACCAGATGCTGCCAAATCTATGGGAATAAGTTACGAGGAGTTCAAGCGGAACTACGCTGAAGAATCCTCAATTAAAAGGCTTAACACGACCGATGAAGTATCAGGCTTAGCGATCTTCCTTTGCTCAGAGTTAGGGTCAGGAATTACAGGGGCTATCTTACCCGTTGATGGTGGAACCTCTCTGTAAGAATCATAAAAATCTTAACTAAAGCGACTTCGACTTTGTGGAATACAACTGAACTAATTTGTCTGGAAAAATTTCAGGGACGATAGCAAGCATGGCGCACCCAGAAAATCTTAAAGCGTCCGAAGTTGCTTCGATAGCCTTTGTTTTAATTTGCTGCTTCGCGGCCTCGTTAGGAATGGCATTCAATATCGATGGCATCAAAGAATCATTCGATTTAACCAATGCAGATGCAGGAGAGTTGATTTCGCTGGAGATGTTTTCCATTGCCGTAGGAAATTTTTTTTTCGCAAGGCTCACCCATATAACGAATTCCAAAAAAGTTTTTTTTATCGGTGCAAGCATAATACTCCTATTCAATCTTTTAAGTGTCCTTGCCACCGAACCGCTGCATCTAGCATTTTTCAGGATTCCAACAGGATTGGCGCTAGGAGCGGTGGCAGCGACTTGTGCTGGCAGAATTGCAAGAAGCGATAAACCAGATATAAATTTTGGAGTAGTCAATTCAGCAGTGGGTCTTATGGGCGTCTTTATGGCATTTACTTTACCTCGGGCGCTGAACTTGGATTTTTCTGTTTCTAATTATTTCAATTTAACCGGTATAGATGGACTCTATCTGGTTTATGGACTTTGTGCTCTCTTTGCCTTGCTAGTCGTCTACAGAACCCCCGATGACAATGAGAAAAAATCTCAGGCCAAGAATAAATCCACGAAAGTCCTACGAATAGGTTGGCTAGCTCTTTTTGGGATAGGAATAATGTTCTTTGGCCACGCAACGGTGGGCCTTTTTATCGTCAGAATAGGTCGAGAGATAGGATTAAGCCCTGAGCATATCGGTTATGTCTTTATGGTCGGAAGTTCGCTTGGAATCGCTCTGCCTCTGATCGCGGGCTGGATAGGAACCAAGCTTCGAGCATTTTCTCCGATTCTGATTTTGGTGACTCTTCTCGCAATGGCTACCGGAGTGTTATCGACCAGCGATTCAGCATGGCAATATTTTTTGGTAGTTCCGATTTTTGCGACGCTTCCTACCGCCATCATGCCTATCTTCCTAGGGTGCCTAGCAAGAACAGATGGTTCAGGAAAATTGGCAGCTTCTCACGTAGCGTTTGTTTTATTGGGCACCAGCGCCGCGCCCTTTATAGGGGGGATACTCATCGATAAAGGAGGATTTGGGCTCGCGGGAGGATTTTCGGTATTCATGATTATGCTGGGAACTTTACTGATTACTCCTATGGTTTTAAACGCGGACCAACAAAAGATGTTGTCGTAGAGTCTCAACTTAAATTTTATGAAAAAAATCAACCCTAAAAAAATTTCCGTTCAAATTATTGAGGATCGCCACAACAAGGAAATACTAACTTTTCTAGTAATCAAGAATAGAGATGACAATCCTCTCGAGGCAAACTGGCGACTCTACTCATCAATGGGATTAACGCCTACTTGTAATGAAAAATCGATATCGAAGACCGCCCTAGAAGGCAGATATGGATATATTTCACCGAATGAGAATTGGAGGAATTTAGCCCCAGGCGAAGAAATTAGAATTAGGATTGAAAATTGGATTCTGTCTGGGATGCAACTCCTCAAACGTCAAGGGTTTTATCTGACCCAACTTAAAGATAGGAAAGAATTATTGTTAGGCGAACCTTCTCTCGAGGACCCCGATCTAGTGGCTCTAACCGAACCGAGAATGGGAGCTAAACTCTTGAAAAAAGTGCTGCCGAAATCAGGAGCACCAGATCTTAAAAAAGTTCATCCAGTTATAATTCCCACACCAAGGGAAGTCGAGTACTCAGGGGAGAAAACCCAAATTGAAGGTGTCGCGATCGAAACAAACCTGAACAATGAGGAGAGAGAAGCTGCAAGTGAATTGATACGAAGTTTTGGGGTCGGCGAGGGATTTTACCGGTTAGAAATAAAAAAAGACTGCAATAGCTTTTGCGACTATCAATTAGAGACGAAACCCAGAGAGGCTTCGCTTACAGCAAAAAATTTTCGCGGGATTATTTGGGGACTTCATACCTTCAGGCAGATCCTCTCAAATGAAAATGGCTTGACACTACCACTTTTAAAAATCNTTGATTCNGGGCACTTTAGANTACAGAGGTTTAATGATTGACTTAGCTCGTCATTTTCAAGAGCCCAAGCAAATCAAAAAAATTGTGGAGTCGATGGCATCGTATAAAATGAATAAGCTACAGCTCGGAGTAAGCAACGACGAGGGATGGAGACTTGAAATTTTGGCAATCCCGGAGCTTGCAAATATTGGAGGTAGACGATCGCATAAACAATTCGATGATTTTGGAGAGCGAAGAGCTTTATCACCCGCCTGGGGAGACAGCNATTACGATACAGGCGGATTCTTTANCCAGGNCGAATTCGTTGATNTACTNAAATTCTCAAAATTAAGGGGCGTAGAAATAATCTTAGAGATCAACTTGCCCGGACACTCAAATGCGATACTAAGATCTTTGGAGAAAAGCAACTGGCAATTGGCAGACCCAGACGACAAATCACTTTACACATCAGCGCAGGGCTTCAAGCAAAATGTTGTCAATGTCGGATGTGAGGATACCTACCGCTTCCTGAGAACTGTCGTGAAGGAAGTCAAAAATCTTTACGATCAAGCCAACGTAGAACTCAAAGCGATTCACCTCGGGGGTGACGAGATTCCGGCGGGAGCTTGGTTAGAATCACCAATCTGCCATGCGTTGGATATCTGGGATGAAGAATGGGATACGACTGATTCAAAAGATCGAACTAAGGCCAGAGAAACTTTGTTGCATTATTACTGTCAGAGAGCGACCTTAACGGTTTCCGAGATATCCCCAAATACCAATGTAGGCTTTTGGCACGAGATGGTCAATCATGTCGAAAAGGGGAAAGGAAAGACTTACACGAGCGTTTGGCTTGTAAACGATGATAGATCGGAGCGATTACAACATATTGAGAGAAGTCAGCGTCCCTTCATCATCTGTAACTCCAGCTATTATTACTTCGATATGCCCTACTGCATGAAATATGATGAACCCGGGCTTCCATGGGCGTCATATGTAGATACAGAAGATATTTATAATTTTGATCCTTTCACTAGTTGGGGAATGTCTAAAAAAATGCAAGCCAACGTGATCGGACTACAAGCTCAGCTCTGGTCTGAGACCGTCATAACCTCNGATCAGATGGATTACTGTCTATTTCCGAGATTAATCGCATTTGCAGAAAGGGCCTGGAACAACAAGGTTGATTCAGGAAATTGGGAATTATTTTTGGAAACCATCAAAACCAGGGAAACAGAGTGGCTTAAAGCACTCGACGTTTCTTACCGACCAATCTAAAGCGAGGCCTCGAGAGAAAAGTCTTTGGATTACGAGNTACACAGCTCAGGCTTACCTAATTTTTCCAGCAGCTTCTACCAGAAGATTGAGTTTAAGAGTACCAAGCATAATGCCCGGTTGATGTAATAGTTCGTTACCAGGCGCGTATTGAATGTCGCTCAACCTCTCGGAGAGGCGCGTCCAAGCTACCTGCTGCTCTATCCTGGAGATACCAGCACCTGGACAAACTCTCGGTCCAGCAGAGAAAGTCAGATGTCTGGTGACCGCTTTCCTATCCAAACGAAGCTCAAAGGGGCAGTCGAACTCTGATGGATCCGTATTTGCGGCAGCCCAACGGAGATGTAAAACTGTTCCGGCAGGAATAGTCACTCCCTGAAACGTTTCAGTTTGACTAGTTCGCCTTGTCGAGAGACCCTGAGTCGGAGATCGCATCCTCATNCACTCNTCGGTAAACTGTCTAATTAGTCTAGGNCCACCCGATTTTAGCTGCTCAAACAAGCCTGGATGTTCACATATTAGTTGGGCTTGTTCCTCAATAGCATATTGGGTCGTCTCGAGGCCACCAATGATCATCGCATAAACTACTCCATTCACCTCCAGATCTGTAAGTTTCCGGCCCAACGGAGAATAGGTTACCTCAGTTAAGAAGGTAATCATGTCGTCCTTTGGATTTTTCCTTTTATCCTCAACTTGCTGTTGAACGTACTCCTTAAAGCCATCTAGTAGAACGAACTGTTCTTTTATCTCGTCATCGGTCAACTTGTTCAGATGACCTCTACCGTAAACAAAGGACTTTACCTGGGCCTCTCCCCATTCTGCTAAACGTGGGATATCCTCGTGAGGAAATCCCAAAACACTCGCCATCACTCGCTGGGGAAGGGGTCTTGCGAACTCACTAATGAACTCTATCTCCTCTTTATCTATCCAATCATCAATGAGCTCGTCAACATGCCTAGTAATCATTTCGGTGTGTCTTTTTGCGCCCGGGCCCACCCAAGGATCAGTAAGCTCTTGCTTGTGTAATCTCCACATTTCCATGTCGGGGCGCAACGTCACCATTGATGCAGACATTGCATTGAGGTTGGGGACCTTTTCAACATCCACCCCGGTATCTGCCATCTCCTTGATTGCTTCCATCATAAGCGGAGGAAATCTAACGGGATCTCTAACCACTGTATTGATGTCCTCGTGCTTNGTGAGCACGAAGGCGTCTGTGCCAGGCAAGAGTCCTTCNCCCTCTAATTTATAGACNGGTGCATCCCTATGGAGAATAGGGTATGCGTCGTACCAATGCTCTTGCGCTCCAGGTCCAAAAAGATCTACATCCGCTAGCGACATGGGACATCCCACGCGCGTCAGCGACTCTTCTGAGGTTTTTTCGTTCATCAGTTTTCCAGATACTTTAAATTTTTTTTGTAGTGGACTCCAAATAGTAACTCACAGTAGTGCAAATATTACAAGTCAATGCATGCTACTTTTAATTTCAGGTGGTCGAATCATGGCTCGTGTTTTTAGACAAGAGACGCAAGTTATTTAAGTGGCCCTCTCGATTGATGTCATATATTGATAACACAGCAACCGCGGCGAGATAAAAAACCATCAGAACGGGCACATACAAGAAAGCCAAATCAAATAATACTTCTGAAGGGACGTCGCCTGGTTTTGCCTGAGTCGGGAATTGAATAATAGCCAATATCTGGCCGGCTACTACTACTCCNAACCCATTCACTGCCTTTTGAGCAAAACTATTTGCAGCGAAAAAAATGCCCTCNGAACGTCTCCCTGTTTTTAATTCACTATCCTCAACCACNTCAGCTATCATNGNTGCTATNAGAGAGGACGCCATAATCATCAACATTACCTCGAAACTATTAAATGATAATAAGAGCCAAAAAAGTTCTGGTGTGTTGTTATCTGGAAACCATCCAATGAGTCTCAGGACATAAGGGAGTGGAGCAAGAGCTATTGCTAAGCTAAATACTAAAATCGCTCCTATTTTTTTCCCAAAAACCATTGAAACAGAGGGAGCAAAAAATAAAGCAAGAAGCGCTGANAAAAAGTAAGGTATGTTCATGTAGCCGATCTGCGANGTGGTAAACTCCCAAAAGTGNCGCGAGAAGTAAATAGAGAGAGCAGCCGAAACACCGCCAGCTACTGCGACNAATAGTGCAGANAGAAACAGTGCAAAAAAAGATCTNTTTGAGAGNGTTTCTCTCAATTCTTGTGCAGCCCGTCTAATGTTGAAGCGAGCTCTTGGAGGTGGCTGCTTTAGATTGGGAATGTGGCGGTGCGTCCCGATCGATGATANGTAAATCGAAATAAAAATTAATANAGAGGCAGCTAAACCNTAATTAGTCCAACCCTCNAGGTATTCNAGGCCGCCTTTACTCTCTGGAAGAAAAACCANATAATTTAACACTGCCATAGTAAGTCCTCCCCACCAGCCGAANAAATATCTAAAACTCATCATTTCAGTTCTCTCATCGTAATCTTCGGTNAATTCAGCAACGAGAGCTGTCGCNGGTATTTCGTAAAAAGTAATNAGTGTTCTAATTAACACCGCCATGCAGACGAAATACAAAAATAGGGAAGACTGGTCCCAATCGGGCGGTGCCCAAAGAAAATAATAGCCAATTGCAACCGGCAGTCCCGCTGCATACATAAAAGGATGCCGTCGTCCTAACTTCGAGTGAAAATTGTCAGAAACGTAACCCACAAAAGGATCCGAAAACGCATCAAATATTAGCGCTATCATAATTCCCAGTGACACAAGATCTGCACGAAGGCCTANCACCTGGCTGTAATAAAAAAGCAACAGGTAATTAAACCCATTTGATTTAGCACCATTGGCTACAGCACCAAACCCGTAAGCGAGCTTAGTAGGCAGATCTACTTTTTTTTGATTATTTTTTGCGGACAAAACGAGTTCGCTCCAAAAAGGACGCTTAGTATAAGCAGGAATTAGTTCATAACCAATCTATTGGTCTCTCTGAAACATTTAATCTCAAACTCTCCTACAAGCTGAAACTTACCTATTTAAAAGCGTCGCTTAGACTGCTAGCATTCCGAGCTTGAGTACTATTAGGGGCCTTAAATGGCATTAACCGGGCAATCTGTAAAAAGAAAGGAAGACCCGAGATTTATTACGGGGAAGGGTAGATATACTGACGATCTAGTGCTGCCAAATCAATGCTATGCTCATTTCGTTCGATCACCAGTTGCTCACGCGATAATCAAGAAGATAGAAGTTGGAGATCTAGAATCCCAGCCAGGTGTAAGAAAAATCCTTACCGGGAAAGACTACGAAAATTCGGGTTTAGGCACACTAATGTGCGGCTGGATGATCCATTCAAAAGACGGCTCAGAGATGAAATCGGGTCTGCATCCTCCCCTCGTCTTAGAAAGGGCGAGGTACGTCGGAGATCCAATTGCGGTAGTTATAGCGGATTCCAAAGAAATTGCGAGAACGATTGCTGAAAGCGTTGAAATCGAATACGAGGAATTAGAGGTCATCACGCTGAGCAACGTTTTCGAGAGAAAAACACTCATTCATGAAAACGCAGACAATAATATTGCCTTCGACTGGGAGCTTGGCGATTTCAAGGCAGTAAAGGAGGCAGCGGAGTCCTCGAAATATCAAATCCCATTGAGGCTTCACAATAATAGACTAGCTCCGAACGCAATGGAAACTCGCTGCCTTAACGCCANTTATGATGAGAGAGATGACCGTTACACNCTCTATATTGCCTCCCAAAACCCNCACGGGCTGNGGATGACATTATCTGCAGTAATAGGCCTTGCACCCGAANATAAGCTCAGGGTTATTTCAGAGGATGTTGGCGGCGGGTTTGGATCCAAGGCCTTCAACTACTCGGAAGAGGTAGTCTGTGCTTGGGCTAGCAAGATCATAGGACGACCCATAAAATGGATGGCAGACAGAAGTGAAGCTTTTCTCACTGATGCGCACGGCCGAGATCAAATAGCCGATGCAGAGATGTATCTTGACGATCAGAAAAATATCTTAGGGTTAAAAGTATCTATTACCGCCAACATGGGCGCTTACTTGTCCACATTCGGCTCGCTTATACCCACATACATGTGCGTACCTCTGCTGTCAGGACAATACGCTATTCCAGCAATATATGCAGAGGTTAAAGGCGTCTATACTAACACTACCCCAGTTGATGCCTATCGCGGGGCGGGGAGGCCGGAGGCTGCGTTTATTATAGAACGTCTTATAGACCTAGCAGCCCGGAAGACAGACACCAGCCCAGTTACTCTCAGACAAAAAAATTTCATTCAAAAATTCCCCTATCAAACACCCGTGCTATCTACTTATGACTGTGGAGATTACGAAAAAGTGCTATCAACAGCCTTAGAGATGGTTTCTTTCAAAAATTTTGAATCGAGGAAAAAAGAATCGGAATCCAGAGGAAGGCTCAGAGGTATAGGCCTTTCAACATGGATTGAAGCGGCCGGAATTGGTCCCTCAAAGAAACTGGGAGAACTCGGATCTGGGGCAGGTTTATGGGAATCAGCTCAAATAAGAGTAAATCCAACGGGTTCAGTAGAAGTGCTCACGGGCTCACACAGTCATGGCCAAGGTCACGAAACGACTTTTGCTCAACTTGTTGCAGATAAGTTTGGTATTGGCCTTGACGACATCGACATTATCCATGGTGATACTGATAAAGTTCAATTTGGTATGGGTACCTTTGGATCCCGGAGCGGTCCAGTGGGAATGTCAGCGCTCTCCCAGGGCTGTGATAAAATCATTGCGAAGGGCAAGCTCATCGCCGCCGCAAACATGGAAGTTAGTGAGGAATTTGTAGAGTTTGAGGACGGGGAATTTTTCAGTCAAGGGAGCAACAAACGCATGGCTTTTGCAGAGGTTGCGCTGGCCTCTTANGTCGCACAAAGTTTTCCAACAAACGAAATAGAACCAGGGTTGAAAGCGGACGCCTTTTTTGACCCTCCGGATTTTACTTATCCGGGTGGATGTCATGCTTGCGAAATCGAAATCGACCCAGAAACGGGGGAACTAGAAATAATAAACTTTGTCGCAGTCGATGATTTCGGTAGCGTGATCAACCCNATGATAGTGCACGGACAAATGCATGGAGGTATCGCGCAAGGAATCGGTCAAGCCTTGCTCGAAAATGTTAATTACGATGAAGATGGTCAACTGACTAACGCCTCTTTCATGGATTATTGCATGCCTCGNGCAGACGACATGCCATCTTTCCAGACCGCATTCAGTAATACCCCAACGCCCAACAATCCGCTCGGAATAAAAGGGTGCGGAGAGGCAGGTGCAATAGGAGCGCCCCCCGCAGTAATAAATGCAATTGTTAATGCTCTGGATGTTGACCACATTGATATGCCCGCGACCCCACTAAAGATATGGGAAATATTNCATAAATGAAAAATACGATTATTGAAAACTGCAGAATTATAGACGGACTGGGCAACCCNACCTACGAAGGTTCGGTTTCAATANTGGGAGATAGGATAGTNAATAACACAAAACTTGATNGCACAGACGCTGATGTNATAATCGACGCGACTGGCCTCACACTAATGCCNGGTCTNATCGACGTCCACTGCCACTCTACTTTTGACGAGCCCTCGTCTAACGACGAACTCTTTTTTCACCGTAGAGAAGGACTAGCAGCAATCATCGCNGGTCAAAACGTCAGGAAGTTGCTTCGCGCGGGNGTTACTGGCTTTGTTGATCCTGATGGAATTTTTGANGTGACTATTGATTTACGGGACGCAATTGATTCTAAAGTTATTCAGGGGCCAAGAATGCTGTGTGGTGGCAATGCCCTTCTGACCTCGGTAGGAGGAACAGCCGGTCGTTTGATTCCCGACAAAGGTCTTAGGGGCTATGCGAAAATCGTCTCCACACCTGAGGAAATAAAAACCGAAGTGAGGAGACAGATAAAAAATGGCGTCGATTGGATAAAAGTGCATGTCACCGGATTACTCCCCCGCCAAAAAGGCAAAGGAGAAATTCAAGCGTGGTCATTAGACGAACTAAAATTAGTCTGTGATACGGCTCACGAGCTTGGCGTGCCAGTTATGGGACATTGCAGGAATGCCCAGAGCATAAAGCACTCGGTAGAGGCTGGAATGGACATGCTTTTGCACGCAACTTTTATGGATGAGGAAACCTTAGANANAGTCGTCGAAAAAAGTGTTCCTCTTGTGCCATCCTTCACATTCCAAGCGAACCTTGCCGATTTTGGTCATCGCATTGGAGCTAACGAGGACCTGAGAGAGATTTTTAGAAAAGAGATAGAAGAAAGCGCTTCCATGCTAAAAAANGCNAAGNCAGCCGGAGTCCCAATATTATGCGGGAGTGAGAGCGGCTTTTCCTTGACTCCGTATGGCGAGTGGCATTATCGAGAACTAGAGGTCTTTGTTTCTGAGCTAGGCTTCTCTAATTTGGATGCTATTGCGGCAGCGACAGGGATGTGCGGAATACATGCGGGATTTAACAGTGAGACTGGCATTATAGCTGATGGAAAGTTTGCAGACCTTATTTTAGTAGATGGAGATCCAAGCGAGGACATCACGATTCTGAAAAGTAAAGCGAATATAAAAAAGGTTTTCGTGGGAGGCGAGATGGCAGACCTCACCCCAAACCCCGAAAGGAAGCCAATTGCTGGATGGAGAGTTTCTCAGTATTCTTCTAAGACTCTAACCCAGGAAGAGACCCGTGACTGAGTCGACAAATATTGATAACTATAAGGCTGCCTCCTTAGCGCTCAGAAATAAAAATCTGCGCCAAGCACTTTATGACGAAGGCTCAATAATAATGGAAGATGTGCTGGTAAATCTGCATGGAGAGCAACACAAGTCGAGGAGAGCTTTGGAGACTAAAGTTTTCCGAAGAGATTTTTTCAAATACTACGAGTCTGAAGTCTTCCCAAAAACCTTGAACGAGACTCTATCTCCTTTCGTTAAGTCTGGAAAAATGGATCTGGTGGATTTCGGCTACCGAGTAATGGTTAATTTAACCGCCGACTTTTCGGGCTTGGACAGACAGCAAAAGAGCCCAGAAGAGACGGCTGATCTTATGGCTCTCCTGAGGCTGTTTGGCAAAACTGCAACCCTAGCGCATGCAACGGGTGATAAAGACGCAGTTAAAGAAGAGGCAATAAACGGGTTACGAAGATTCGACCAACGATTCGTCCAGCCCTCGATACGCCGTCGACTCGATCTTTTAAAAAAAAGAGATGAAGGCAAAATTGACGAAGAAGCTGTCCCAAGAGACATCTTAACCGTCCTGCTGAAGAATGAGGACGGCATTGACATGCCAAGGGATGTGCTTACAAGAGAAATGGCGTTCTTTGCCCTCGCAGGAGCTCACACCTCTATCCATACACTAACGCACGCAGTTCATGAATTATTGGGGTGGTTAGANGTTAGACCNCAGGATTTGGAATTAGTGCTCAACGAACCAAGATTTATTCAAAAGTGCGTGCTGGAGTCTATACGTTTGCATCCGTCAAGCCCAATTGCTGCGAGAAAGACCCTGTGTCCTATGGATGTAGATTCAAAAAAATTAGAGGAGAATTCAAAAGTAGTAATTGATCTTCAGTCGGCGAACCGCAGCAAGACAATTTTCGGAGAAGATGCAGACTCGTTTAATCCCAACCGAAATCTCCCAAAAGGACAATCTAGATATGGACTATCATTCGGACAAGGTATGCATGCTTGCCTGGGCCTGAACCTAGCGGCAGGCGTATTGCCAAATGAAGACAAACCAGTCGATCATATGGGAACCGTCGCTTTGATTGTGCAATCTCTTTTTAAACGGGGGATGGAGCGTGACCCCGGTCAGATACCCGAGAAAGATAAAACCACAGCTCGTGATCTTTGGGGCTATTACCCCGTGATTTTTCCCTAATTAATATGGCTTTAGTGAAGCTGGACGGCTTTCTTGAGGTTCAAGAAGCCTTGTGTAATCCTAACTTGCGTCAAAGCCTTTACGAAGATAGCGACATCCTCATGAAAGACGTTCTAATTACACTCCATGGAGAGGAGCATCGAAGGAGAAGGCAATCCGAGCTAAAACTATTCACGCGATCCGTAACAAGCGACTATGAAAATAAAGCCTTTGCAAAATTTCTGAAACAAGTGGTGAGTCAAGCTGTAGAGGCCCAGGATTTCGATCTCGTCGAATTTGGTTACTTGGCAACAATNCAACTTACTTCTGATTTTGCTGGTGTTGACAAAGGAAGAGAAGACACGGACACGAAAAAACTGATTGAGATTGTTAAAAGATTTAGCGAAGGAGCAACTATTGTGCACTCTAATCGGGAAAAAAATGCCGTTAGAGAGAATCTTAAGATGGCGAAGGATGCTTTTTTAAAATTTCTTAGACCTTCGTGGCATCGGAGAAAACAGTTGATTCAAGAATTCAATAAAGGTCAGATATGCGAAGACGAACTCCCAAAAGATGTGCTTACTCTGCTACTGAAGAATCAAGCCTCTTTAAACTTAGACGACGATGACATTGAAAGAGAGGTCTGCTTTTATCTCCAAGCCGGATCTCACAGCACGGCAAATTCGCTGGTGCACGCTGCAAACGAAATCCTGAACTGGTGCGCGGATACAACAACGCTTGCTGACGATCCAACTTTAATTCAAAAATGTGTCCATGAAAGCTTGCGCTTGCACCCTGCTAGCCCGGTTGCGGCGAGGAGNGTGGTAAAAAAAACTAGTATAGCGGGACAATTGCTTGACGAGGGGGATGAGTTGGAGCTTGATCTCGCCGCTGCGAACAAAGACGTTACTGTTTTTGGAAAGGACGCAGATATTTTTAACCCGATGAGAGAGATAAAAAACGGGAGATCACAGCTTTTTGGATTAACATTCGGCGCAGGAATTCATCTTTGCGCTGGACGCGATTTAGACGGTGGTATTCGGAGCCCGAATAAGCGGGATTCATCTGTTCCGCAATTCGGGATAATTACTCAAATTCTAGTGCGCCTCCTTAAAAATGGTATGAAACTGGATCCAGAGAGAAACTTTCAAAAGGAGACACACACGTCAAGGGATCACTGGAAATATTTCCCTGTCACAATGGGTTGAAAAATGAGAAAAAAAATTTTAATTACAGGTGGTGCAAGCGGTCTCGGATTAGAAATTGCTAAAACGGCATTAGATCGAGGATACGATGTCAGAATCATCGATACTGATGAACAAGCTGTAAAACAAGCAGAGGAGAAAAATAAGGGGCTAAAGGGTTGCGTGGCTAACATTGTTAAGGATGATGAGGTAAAAGAAGCATTTGATAAATTGGGGACGCCTAATACCCTTGTAAACAACGCTGGTATTGTAAAGTTTGGACCTCTGATTGAGCAATCGGTGGAAGATTTTATCANTACNGTCAACGTTAATCTNATCGGNACCTACATAGTNTCTCGNGAAGCCGCTTTGAGGATGGAAGGGGNAAAAGGGCATATCATAAATATTTCCTCNATTAACAGCATCACTCCNGGGCCCGGTGCAGGNGCTTATCCGTCTACGAAAGCGGGCATAAAGCAAATGACTAGACANTTAGCCATCGAATTATCCGATAGGAAAATACGNGTAAATTCTGTAGCGCCTGGTTTTATAGATGCGGGAATGTCTGCANCAATCTATGAAGACAAAAAAGTGAGAGAGANAAGAAGCAGNGCCGTACCAGTCAAACGACTGGGCACTGGAAGCGATATTGCCGAGGCAGTCATGTTTCTAGATTCAGAACAAGCAAGTTATGTGAACGGNCACGAACTCGTAGTNGACGGAGGAGTTGTTCATTCCNTGCTNAACCAGCTNCCGAGGGANTAATGCCTTACAGTAACCTAATCTTGACCGGGGGCATAAATCACGACTTCTCAACTGCCTCAAATGCGCTAGCTGAGGAACTAATGAAGTCAGATATCCATTCAGAGGTCTACTCTGATTTGCCGGCGGGACTCGCGGAACTGGATCACCGATCTTTCGATCTTTTGACTGTTTTCGCTCTCAGATGGCGAATGCTCGATGATCAAAAATACGAACCATTTAGAGAAGAGTGGGCATATGAAATAAAAGAAAAAGATAAGGAAGCCGTGATGAAACACTTGAGCAAAGGTAGAGGCTTGCTTGGACTCCATACTGCGGCAATATGTTTTGATACCTGGGANGAGTGGAGCTCAATTCTGGGNGTTAAGTGGGTTTGGAACNAAACNTTTCATCCTCCTCCGAAACGGTTNCAAGTGTCAGTTTCATCTCATCAACACCCCGTGACAAANGGTATTGNGGGCTTNGAAATTACTGACGAGATNTATCATTTCCTAGAAACGAAGCCGGAAACGACACCACTTCTATACACNAACGACGGAGANNATAANACCGCTCAAGANTTGGCCTGGGCACACACAAATATGAAAGGCCGCGTAGTGTATAGCTCTCTTGCACACGACGAAATTTCAATTACCGCTCGCGGACACTCAGAGTTTTTGAGGCAGTCCGCCCTTTGGTGCGTTGGAGGGAAGATTGAGGGANACTGAGAAATTGTCTGTGCTTGTNACCGGCGGCGGTTCAGGCATAGGAGCNGGAATAGCAAAGAGATTTATTGNAAAAGGGGCCCTCGTTACCATTTGCGGTAGGCGTGAAGAAACNCTGTTCTCTCTGGCAGAATCATTAGGCNAAAANTGTATGGCAAAAGNNGGAGACATNACANNCGAAAATGACNGGAAAGATATTTTAAAAGCTGCTTTNTCGCANGGAGGGAAATTGGATGTNCTAGTNAACAACGCAGGAAACATNTANCGGGGTGATATCGANCAACTNCAGCAAAANCCACTAATGGATATATTCAACACCAATGTNATCGCTNGCATGNTGCTTTCAGGGGAAGCAAAAAANNATCTCATTNAGACANAGGGCTCAATTATATTTATTGGAAGCGTTCATACTCGCAGAGCGTTTCCTGGNAGCTCTGCNTACGCTGCTACAAAAGGCGCNATCGAAGCAATTACAAAAGTTTTGGCNGCCGAATTAGGTCCCTCAAAAATTCGCGTGAACTGCATTGTCCCTGGAGCTGTGCCAACCCAAATATACCAAAGAGCTGGACTCATGACTGAAGAGGAATCACGAAAAAGACTTGAATCACTGGCTCCAGCCCATGCATTGGGACGAATAGGAACTGATGAGGAAATAGCGGAAGCGGCGGAGTATTTAGCCCTCAGCGAGTGGACAACCGGAGCAATATTGGTGGTCGATGGAGGGTTATCACTCGGGACCACTAACGCCTAAACTTCGTATTTCTTTGATCTTTCCAGTTTTCAGCATAGGATAATTTCCGGCTTGATAAGTCATTATCAATGCTCTTCTCGGGCGGCTGGATGTATTTGGTTCAGATCCGTGGATTAGGTGTGGATCAAAAAACACTAGCGAACCTAAAGGCATTTCTATACATACCTCTAAGTCGCTCTTTATTTCCTCCCACTTTGTAAAAAATCCGCCCAATTGAGTTCCATCCTCCCTACCAGGCAAACAACCCTTGGTATGGCTTGATTCTATGACACGAAGACAGCCATTTTTTTTATTTGTGTCATCAAAGGCTAAGTAAACATTAGGAAGAGACCCCACATCATGATGATCATGAATCCAATAAGGTGAATCCTGATGCCAATCAAATCCAGAACCCCGTTTCTCTACCTTAAGGTTTATCTTGTTCGTCCAGATACTGATTATTTCAGTTTCCAGAATGCTTTTTACAGGATCAACAATCCGCGGAGACTCCATCAGAGCATCTAAACTAACACTTAAACCACTTACAGGCTCAACTACCCGAATATCTTCGCTTCCTTTAAAGTGTTCAAACTGCACCGTTGTGGTACCGATATCCACAAATTGTTTGCCATCAAGGAAATAGCGGTCTCCGCTGGGAACAAGACCTCTTATCGTGCACAAAGCACTGTTTAAGCTGATACGCAGCTCCTTAATTTCCTCGGAACTGAATACCTTTTTTCTTATCAAGTATCCCTTTTCTTTATACGTAGAAAGCTCAGCTTCAGAAAAATAGTAGTTATCAGTATGTCGTCGGTCCATACTTTATTGTAGCCTTAAGGGTTGAAACTTTTGTACGTAAGTATTAGGAAAAAAATATGGATGAATCTAACGACTACGTCCCGCCGCAAGTTTGGCATTGGGAAAAAGAGGCAAACGGCCGGTTTGCCAACATGAATCGACCAACTTCTGGGGCGAGAGAAGAGAAAATCCTTCCGAGGGGAAAACATCCTCTCCAACTTCATTCTTTAGGTACCCCAAATGGAGTAAAAGCAACAATCCTTTTGGAGGAATTACTAGAGGCAGGGAAAGATGCAGAATACGATGCTTTTCTAGTGAAGATTGGGGATAACGAACAATTTGGCAGCGGATTCGTAAAGATAAATCCAAATTCGAAAGTCCCTGCGTTGATAGATATAAGCACAAACCCTGAGACTAGAGTATTTGAAAGCGGGGCTATCCTTCTTTATTTGGCTGAGAAATTCAATGCATTTATTCCAGCTACCCTTCCTGAAAGGGCAGAGTGTTATTCATGGTTAATGTGGCAAATGGGCAGCGCCCCTTACGTCGGTGGAGGATTCGGTCACTTCTATGCCTATGCGCCTGAAAAGTTAGAGTACCCGATCAACCGATACACAATGGAAACTAAAAGGCTGCTTGATGTTCTCGATAAAAACCTAGAGAAAAGGCAATTTGTCTGCGGCGACGAATACAACATTGCCGACATCGCCAACTATTCTTGGTACGGATACGTTGTTTTGCATGACGCCTACCAAGCTAGCGAATTTTTAGACGTAAAGAGTTACAAAAACGTAGTACGTTGGGCACAAGAGATTGAACAACGTCCGGCGGTTGAGCGAGGGAAAAGAGTCAATCGGCCTTGGGGCGACGAGAAAACGCGAGTTTTAGAGAGNCATAGCTCCGCGGATTTCAAATAACCTNAACAGGAGAAACCCTATGAATAATCCGACCGACCGATCAATTTTTCAAAANGCTTGGGTCGTNACAAATTTAGAAGAAAGTTGCATGAAATGGGTGNATGAGATGGGCATAGGGCCTTTTTTTATAAATGATTACCCNTACGAAACTTTCGATGAGATCACCTATAGAGGAGAAAANAGCGATCTATCAATGCGAGTGGCGATAGCCCAAGCGGGAAATATCCAGATTGAATTAATAGAGCCCATTTCACCAGCATGCGCTTATCGAGATAGTGTTCCTATCGGACAATCTGGGTTCCACCACATGTGTGTGTGGACGCATGATTTTGACTCCGACNTCCATTACATGGAAGGGCTCGGCTATGCGGCTGCGAACACGGGAAAAATCGGCGACGTTACCTTTGCGTATTTTGACTCCAGGCCTCTAATGGGTTGCATGCTGGAAGTCGTATCCTACAATAAGAACACAGCAAAACGGTTCGAAGCTATTGCAGCTGCAGCGAAAAACTGGAATGGTGCAGACCCTCTAAGATGATACCTTAAAAAAACTGTCTAAACATAACGAACACAATGTAATGAATCAAATAGCNAAAATATCATACGCACAATCTACCGATCCGTGGTTAAAAAGGAAGGTGGTAAATATTGTTGAACTAGCTACCGGTCGTAAAAAGGTCACTGANATTTACGAGCAATTAAAAAAAGAACCATTTCAAATCCCGAAATTTTTTAGTAGAGGAATCCAGTTGGGCCAGCTGTCCCTCAAATATAACCAAGAAATGGAAGAGCAGATTCCGANANATGGACCCTTAGTTTTTGTCGCAAATCATCCATTTGGAATAATCGACGGATTCATTCTTTGCGAAATAGCCGCAAGAATACGTGGAGACTTTCGAATATTACTTAATAACCGNTTAATGAAAGATGAGGAGCTGAANAAATTATTCCTACCTGTAGATTTTGATGGGACCCGTGAGGCCACGAAAAGAAATCTCGAGACAAAGAAGAATGCTCAACAAATTCTTGAAAATGGAGGGACGATAATCATCTTCCCATCAGGGGGGGTAGCTACAAGATGGCGATTTGGGCTCGGGCCTCTGGAGGAAATGCCTTGGAGCACATTTGCGGCGAAAATNATNATAAAATCAANAGCGACCGTTGTCCCAGTTAATTTTAAGGGAGAGAATAGCGCGNTTTTTCACGTGGCAAGCAGCATTTCTGAATCTGCAAGACTCTCTCTCTTCATTAGGGAAGTAATAAAAAAAATGGGCACTACTATTGAATTTAAAATTGGGGACCCTGTTTATTATGAAGAAATGAACAAACTTAACGGCAGAAAAGATGTTACAGAATTTNTGAAAGAAAAAGTAAAGCGGCTTNTACCGATTTCTCCAAAAAACAGGTTTCAAGTCTTACCCAAATTTTTAAAAAGATCCNCATAAATTTTGACGNNAACTCCTTAAAACAACATGACCATCGCTTTCGAGAATACCTACGCTAACTTACCAAAGAACTTTTATACTGAGCAGNCACCAGCGCCAGTNNGAAAACCTTCCGCGATTTTGATTAACGANAACTTGGCGGAATTCTTGTCAATTTCTATTGATTGGATAAAGAGTGAGAAGGGGCTGGGAATGTTGAGCGGCAATTCCCNTCCAGAAGAGAGCANNCCNATNGCATCAATTTATGCCGGGCATCAGTTCGGTTCATGGAANCCTCAGCTNGGCGATGGCAGAGCTATCCTGCTGGGGGAAGTNAGAGGAAAGGATGGCTTTAGTTACGATATCCAGCTTAAAGGAGCAGGACCAACTCCTTACTCGAGGATGGGAGATGGCAGATCACCACTCGGTCCCGTTTTACGCGAATATTTAGTAAGTGAGGCAATGCATGCGCTTGGTATNACATCAACGCGTGCACTCGCATCAGTGGAAACGGGTGAGTCTGTCATGCGAGAAAAGCCTCTGCCGGGTGCGATTCTTACAAGAGTCGCCCGCAGTCATGTCCGCATTGGCACTTTCCAATACTTCGCCAGCATAAAAGATATCCAAGCACTTGAGTTATTGACTAACTACGTTTTTGACAGACATTACAGTAGGCATCCCGTAAGAGAAAATAGGGCCCTATCTTTGTTGGAGGCAGTTATGGAATCGCAGGCGAAACTGATTGCTAAGTGGCAATCTGTTGGCTTCGTTCATGGGGTAANGAATACCGACAATATGCTCGTATCTGGAGAAACCATCGATTTTGGACCCTGTGCATTCATTGACAATTTTAAGAAGAGTGCGGTCTTCAGCTCAATCGATTATACGGGAAGATACTCTTACGAGAATCAGCCGAGTATCGCACACTGGAATCTAGCTTGCTTNGCGCAAGCCTTGCTCCCGTTAATTGCACAAAANGAAGGAAGAGCGCTTGAACTAGCAAAGGAGGTCATTGAAACCTTTCCGAGTCTATATAGAGAAAAAGAAGAAGCACAGATGAAACTTAAGTTTGGTTTGAAAAAAAGTCTAACGGGAGATCAATCTCTTATGGAAAGATTTTTTCGCTTGCTCGAAGAAAATCAACTTGATTTCACATTGTCCTTCAGACTTCTGTCAGAAATGGCCGGAGAAGCCACTAAATTTTCGGTATCTGAATTTGCTGGATTCCCATCATCATTCGATGAATGGTTTAAAGAGTGGAGCGCGCGNATAGAAAAAGAAAAAAACAAAGAAATACAGACTGAAATGCTTGCTAAAAATCCTGCGATCATCCCGAGAAACCATCTGATAGAAGAGGCGATAAAAGAGGCGACTAGCGGAAATCTTAATTTATTTCGCAGACTAGTGATAGAGACAGCAACCCCATTTAAGTTAAACGCAAATAATATGGAGCTAGCTAAAAAACCACGGCCAGATCAAACAGTAAAGCAAACTTTTTGCGGGACCTGAAGAATTTGACAAAATCCAGCTAACCTCGAAAAAAAATGGTAAAGTTTTTCAACCCTCTTAGAAATAAGTTGGAAATTGAATAAAAATGGGCAATATCCTCCGGACGCCAGAGAAAAATTTCTCTGAACTGGCCAACTACTCATTCGAACCGAACTACTATTTTTGGAATGAGGTAAGAGTACANTATATTGACGANGGTCCTAGAGANGGGCCTNTAATGTTGCTTCTGCATGGAATGCCAACGTGGNGCTATNTATATCGAGATATAATTCCCANTTTNGTAGCGCAGGGATACCGNTGTATTGCCCCAGATCATNTTGGTTTTGGACGNTCTGATAAACCAACCGAACCAAGTTTCTACTCTATNGCGAGACATACCGAGGTCCTCTCTGGACTGATNTCAACTCTCGGACTGAAAAACATTACTCTAGTCTGCCAAGACTGGGGCGGACCAATAGGGCTTGCTCAGGCNGTCTATATGGANGAGCGCTTCTCAAGNTTNGTNATCATGAATACATGGTTACATCATCCNGAATACGAATATTCAGAGGCAATCGTAAAATGGAACAAGAACTGGCAAAAAGGGGGTCTCTTTAATATCGATAAGCCTGACATTGCAGCTTTGCTTCTTATAAGTGCAGGGATAGTAGCGCCAAAGCTTGGCATCGCCTGGATACTTAACGGAGAGAAACCAATCATTGATTCCGAAGCTTCTGCCATGTTCGAGGGATTTCAAGCACCCTATCTGAATATGCCAGCCGACGCATTCAACGGACTCAGAGCGTTTCCTCTATCTATTTGTCATTACGATTTGGACAGAGGAAACGGGACGGCGCAAACTTACTTTTTCAAGAAGCTTCTTGGCTGGAGTAAACCGGTCCATTTTATATGGGGAGGTGCTGACGATATATTCACAGAAAACTGGGGTAAAAAATGGGCAGGCCTTATGAAGGGCACTTTTAAGTCAATACCAGAGGCAGGGCACTTTTTACANAACACCCATGGAAAAGCAATCGTTGAAATACTTTTAAATAGAATATCTGAGGAATAAAGAATGTTTGAAATTCGATGCTATCACTATCTTCCAGAAAAATTTGAGGCTTATAAAAAATGGGCCATTGATGAAGCCGTTCCTTTTTTAAAAGAGAATTTAGACGTCGTCGGATTTTGGGTAGATAACGGTCTCCCTCCAGAGATAACAGGCGAGGACCCCACAAATCATAAGCATGGAGTTGCCAATATCACTTGGATAATAAAATGGAAATCTGAGTCAGATAGAGAAACTGGCATGANANAGGTGCTNGGTGGCTCAGCGTGGAAAGATATTTGGTCGAGGCATCCAGATTCAAAAGGATATCTCCAAATGGANGCCAGATTTGCNGAAGAACTGTAANCTAAGCAGATTTATATTTCTCCANTGAACAATAATCGTACTTNAAAATNCTTTCTAAGATCTTTGTTTTTTTGCAGGTNAATNGTCAGTATTTCTTGCAGNAACTNNGCTTATTGCCNNGGAGTTCAGCNAAGAGCTTTGATCCTCACTNATGCTNGTAGCCNGTNAGATTGNNCATGGTCNNACTNGTTCNNTCANCGAGANAGATNAGATNTNCANCCAATTGCCTGCCAAACCAGNGTNTNAGTGGCTTANAGATTGATNCCAGCTCCTATAATAAAAGTTAAGTCCTCCTCNTTAGAGTTTCCTGCTGGCTGGCTGTCATAATCATAATTAGCCTGNAAGTTAAGATAGATATCTTCGTTAATTTCGTAACGGAATCCAGTTTGGCTGTAAAAAACAANATTTTTGCGTCCCTCCAAGTTCTTTAGCAAATTTTGATCATGAAAAAACTNAAGGTCNCCGTTNAAGAGCTCCCANTAAAAATTGAGCTTCCANTCGATAGTAGTAGATGNAGACGTCANATTATTTGAACGCTCTGNAGAGTACCCTGCCCCAAGNTGAATNTGCAAAAAACGNTNCGGATCATCTAAGAAATCATAACCAATAGCNGGACTAAANGAGTAACGAGAGTTAAGCAGAGAGATAGGATCTCTCTCCGCGGCTAAGTTNACAGCAAANAACCATTGATCAACGAAAAAATAGTTATACCCGAGATTTATCCTATCTTTAGCTTTAGTTTTCTCTCCAGCAACNTCTTCTCTGCTGATAAATAAATCACTCTTGATGCGATGATCTTTGATGATTAAATTTCCGTCCCATTGTAAATTCGTGGTTTGGCTATCAGTATTACCTCGACTAAAGGTCGATCCTAGATCAAATTTTATGTCCCAATCAAAATCTTTTATTTCTTCAGCCCGCTTGATTGAATCTAACGCGACATCAAATTTAGAATTCTCCGCATCTAGAATAACCCTGCCTTCCTTTAAAGCTCTAGAAATCAAATAGGGTGTTTCTTTAGATCCATCCAATTCAATCGCCAACTCTTGATCAGATTCAATGCCGATAACGATGGCTCTTTCCAGTTCAATAGGGTCGCTATACTCTGGCTCTATAATCAATACATCTCCCCAAATCTGCTTGATTGTCCCAGATATACGNTCTCCATTTTCCAAGAAGACAACATCCGCAAATGATCGGATAGACCACCNNGACAAAAGAACAAAGATAAGTATTTTTCTTAACATGGAAAAGTCTCAATAAAAAACAAAAGGAACCATTTGTCGAAATTCAAATTACTTGAATTAAATGAAATCTCAATCAATTTTTTGTTTGTCTNGAAAGATAGCCGGCGACTTCAATGAAAAGAACTCTACTCTTGATTTATAGGTGCAATGAAATGCTATTATAAAAGAANACAAAATTGCGGGAAGATCAGATGAAAGAGATGATCGAGGAACTCAGTATTCCGTCAGATCCAAATCTTGCACCAGGCGANGCAAGATGTCCCGGTCGGTCGGTAAAAGATATACTTTNAGGGGAGAACAGCCGCNACGACAANGGACTTATGGCTGATAGCTATGAGTTCCTCGGAAACGAAGACTTGTCTTTTTCGCGTTATACGGATCAGGAATTTTATGATCAAGAAATCAAAAAAGTCTGGGCTAAAGTCTNGCAATGGGCCTGCAGAGAAGAGCACATCAAGAATCCGGGAGATTACTATGTCTATGACGTTGGGCCNTATAGCGCAATAGTAATCAAGGATAAAGAGAATAAGATAAGAGCATATGTAAATTCATGNCCGCACAGAGGGATGGCTTTTTTTGANCCAGGCTCGCAAGGGAGTGGGAAACAGTTCCTCAGATGCCCCTTTCACGGAATGTCTTGGAATTTAGATGGTAGCTTGAAAGAAATACCCTGCCGTTGGGATTTTCCGCACGTTTCTGAAGAAAACTTTGGACTTACCGAAATTCCGTCAGGCACCTGGGCCGGATTTGTTTTCATAAACTTTGATCTCGAGTGCGATCCGCTAAAAGATTATCTGGAGATCCTACCCGATCATTTCAAGGAGTGGGGTTTAGAAAACAGAAGGGTTGCAATTCATACATACAAAGAATTACCGGGCAACTGGAAAATGTGCATGGAGGGNTTTCTAGAAGCCTACCATGTCTTGGCAACTCATCCAGAGGGGCTGAGAGCATCTTCTTGGGCGAACACTCAGTATGATGTTTTTGGAAAAAACGTATCTCGCTTTCTACAAAATCTGTCAACTGGAAACCCTCACTTAGACCAGACCGAAGAAGAGATCTTTGGAGTCTTAGGATATGACCCAAAAGACTTACCAGAAGGGAAAAGTGCGAGAGAAGGACACGCAGACCGCTTAAGAAAAACTATGGGAGAGGCATTTGGAGTAGACCTCTCGAATACCAGCNCTTCAATAATGTTGGATTCAATTGAATATCATTTATTTCCCAATGCGTGCTTTTTCCCTGGAATACAAATACCTTTGATATACCGCTTCAGGCCAACTTCTCTTGGTACCTGTGTCCATGAGATCCTTATTCTAGAACCTGTTTCAGATGAGTGTAATAGAAAACCGCCTGCGATAGCTCAGCACCTAGGAATTGATCAATCCTACAAAGAAATAGATGGTTTTTCTCTGGCCCATGTCCTAGATCAAGACACTGAAAATTTTTATCGCCAATGGGCCGGGATGAATGCGTCAATAAAAAAGGGGCAGACGCTGGGAAACTATCAAGAAGTTAGGATTAGGAATTTTCATAAAACACTAGACGAATATTTAAGCAAAGAAGACTGATTAAGTTATTTTCGAAGAAAATCGTAAGAGGTATCCTCTCTGTTATTAGTGGCTCTTGAAATAGGGACTAAGGAAACATTTTTTTCAAAGTTCTCGGTCGAAGGAAAATCCTGATGCCACGTCATGACGATTTTTCTGAATTTGATTTTCCAATAACCACTTCTTTTTTCCATCTTGTCGAGATAACGGCCGATATAAGTCATCTCTGTGTTGTCTGTGCGGAGATGATGAGCAGTAACATAGCTCTCCACTGAGGCACTTTTTGGGCTATCCAAAAAAACCAATATGTTCGAAACTTGATGCTGGGTGTTTTTATAGTCTTTTATAGCATTAGGCAGAGACTCACAGAACGGATGAGCCAAACCTTGATATCCCCCATAATCGACTTCCGCATCTTCCCAACAGGTGGATTTTAGAATTCCCGAATCTGCCCTATCAACTCCCCTTGCGTAAGCATGGACTATTTCTTTAATTGCTAGTTTGTCTGCCAACTCATCTAAGTTAGGAGTTTTTCCAATATTATTCATCATTATACCCCAGTTCTGTCTGCTTCTTGGACAGTAATTGAATCCATCGCAACAAAGGTATTATTGCGGTCAGCAATTACCTCTCCCCCCCCATCCACTACAAATACTGTGCCGTTGACAAAAGACGCTTCATTTGAGGCCAGAAAGCAAACAGCGTTTGCGATATCCTCAACTCTACCACCCCTGCCCATGGGGTTTGAGCTTCCTATCACCTTTGTTGCTTCCTCTAGATTTTTATGATCCCCAACAGCTAGGCGAGCCGTCAAGCCTGTTACAGTTCCTCCCGGACAAATTACATTGCATCGAATACCCTTAGGACCTAACTCGGGCGCCACTGACTGTGACAGCCCAATCACTCCATGTTTAGCGGCAGTATAGATATGTGGTCCCAGGCCCGCTCGGACGCCGGCAGTCGACGCTGTGTTAATAATCACGCCCCCGTTTCCTTCCATCACCCGGGTAGCGTGTTTAATTCCGAAGAAAACACTCGATAACAGCACGTCAATAGTTCGATGCCATCCCTCCGAACTAATATCTTTTATCGGCCCAACACTCCCTAAGATTCCCGCATTATTAAAAACGATATCCAATTTTCCAAAATTTTCGACTGAGAAATCCACAGCAGCAGCAACGTCATCCTCGGAAGCAACATCCGCGGTAAAAGCCAAACACCTATTACCCAACTCTTCAACTAATGACCGAGCTCTTCCCTTTTGGAGGTCAACGACAACACAACGCGCGCCCTCCGCAACAAATTTCCTTACAGTCCCTTCCCCTATACCACTCGCTCCACCCGTAACCAGAGCCACTTTATCTTTCAATCTTGCCATTCTCGCACCTTCGCTCGTATTTTATTAGTTAAATACCCTACCCACTGAAAAATTTTTATGTAGCTTTTAAGAAACTAACGATCGAGTATCATAGACATAATTCATTTTTAAAGAAAACAGAATGATCAGACTGGTATTTTTACTGAGACGAAAACCCNCTNTTACTCGAGAAAGTTTCCAAACTTATTGGAGAACCCACCACGCTCCTCTTGTCAAAAGTCTGAGCCCTGAGCTTGGACTAATGCGGTATCTTCAAACACACACCGTGGANGATGCGGAATCAGCCCANAAAGCAAGAGGAAAAATGCAAACTACATATGATGGTGTAGCGGAACTTTGGTGGGATGATGAGAGCAAATTGGAAGAGACGATCAGAAGCGAAGCTGGCCTCCGAGCGGGGAGACTGCTTCTCGACGACGAAAAGAAATTTATCGATCTTGAAAGCTCTCCTTTGTGGTTTGCATACGAGTATCCACAGATAAACCCAACACCAGAAAACATCATAGCTGAGACAGGCAGCAGCATTAAAAAAGTCTTTTTTCCGTTGAATCACAAGTCGCACTTAGACGAAACGGAGGCGAGAAAGTATTGGCTTACACACCATGGCCCTATCGTTAGAAGGCACGGGAACGATGCGGGAATGATTTGCTATCGGCAGGTACACAGAGCAAACTCAAAACTTGATGCCTTTCTGCAAAAAACTAGAGGCACAAAAGTCAATTCGTATCTAGGACACGCTGAAGCCTGGATTGACTTAACTTTGGCACAATCACCAAAATTAGCAGAGCAAGCTAATAAAAGATTTATCGCAGATGAAATGAAATTTATTGATATGAATCGATCTACACTATTTTTCGGAACCGAATATTCTGTAGTAGACAAACGATAAAGCTAAAAAAACAAAGGAAAACTTAATGGATCTTGATCTACAGGATAAAAGAGTTGTTCTTTCCGGGGGAAGCAAAGGAATCGGGTTTTATACCGCAAAATTATTGGTATCCGAAGGGTGTAAGGTTGCTTTTTGCTCTCGAAACAGTGAATCTCTTAAAGAAGCTGAAGCTGAACTTAACTCAATTAATAAGGGCTCAGCGAAGGGCATCNNTGCAGATTTAGAATCCGAGTCTGACGCTNTAGAATTTGCAAGAGAATCNCTAGAGTTCCTTGAGGGTGCAGACATGCTTATTCATAACGCCAGCGGGTTTGATCATATTGGCGACGAAAAAGGATGGATGCGAAGTTTTCAAGTCGATATGATGGCCGGCGTTAGACTCGTAAAATCAACCATAGAGCATCTGAAGGAAAGCGATTCAGCCAGCATAACTTTTGTCGGGTCGATGGCAAGCAAGTTTTACTTCGGCAGTCCACCAAACAGCTACGGGCCTGCAAAAGCAGCGATGCGAGTTTACGCAAATGATCTAGCCCAGCACTATGGAAAAAATGGTGTTCGTTCTAACGTTATTTCACCNGGCGCTGTTTGGTTCAAGGACGGGTCGTGGGATCAGAGGAAAAAAGANAATCCNAAGTTTTACGCAGCGGTTGAGAAAAAAATTCCACTTGGACGCTTAGGGACCGCAACCGAGATCGCGAGAGTAATCGCGTTTGTGGCAAGCCCTGCGGGTATTTGGATTAACAGCGAGCATATCGCGGTCGATGGAGGCCAAGTACCTTCGGTCGATTGATTTGGACAGGAAATCATTGATGCGGTTTACAATATCAAAGTTTTTTCTTTTTCTCATTGCAGCCGTGTGCCTTACCGGATGCGGAGGAGGATCCTCTTCGTCTCCGTCTTCCATCTCACCAATCCAACAAGAGGCAGAAAAAACCGATTTTGAATTAGGAACTTTCCAGCCTTTNGAGCAGTTTTCTCAACTGTGTGAGTCTCCTCGTGAGGGGGNAGATGCGAGAGGAAATCCTTTTCAAGATTCACAAGGTTCGCCNACCGACGAAAATAATTGGTTACGATCTTGGAGTCATGAACTTTATTTGTGGTATGACGAGATCGCTGACGTCGATCCAGAGAGCCTCCCAACTGCAGAATACTTCGAACAGATGAAAACTTTTGAAAAAACCGAGTCAGGCACTCCAAAGGACAAATTTCATTTTTCTATTCCAACAGAAGAATGGGTTGCGCTTTCTCAGGGCGGAGTCGAAGCAGGATATGGTGCAGAATTTAAAATCATCAGTGGTTCCCCTCCGAGAAGAGTGGTGGTAGCTTACACAGAACCAAATAGTCCGGCTACCTCCGACCCTGTTAACCTCATCAGGGGTGCTGAAATATTAGAGATTGATGGCGTAGACGTCGAAAATAGCAACGATATTGATACTCTGAATAATGGCCTTTTCCCTCAGCTGGGCGAGACGCATTCGTTTCTTATTAGAATTAACTCGGAGTCCTCACCGCGCTCAATCACCATGACTGCTCAAGAAATCNCGTCGACGCCNGTTCAAAACTTATCTTTTCTCCANACNGATANCGGGCTGGTCGGTTATTTCACTTTTAATAATCACATTGCGCCCGCGGAGGAACTATTAATCGAGGCGATAAAGGAAATTCGAGATCAGAACATAGCTGATCTGGTTATCGACTTGAGATATAACGGAGGCGGATTTCTTGCAATTGCTAATGAACTTTCTTCAATGATAGCAGGCGACAATGCAGTAGGGCAGATTTTTGAAGAGCTCGAGTTTAACAGCAAACACCCCGAATTTAACCCAGTCACTGGAGAGCGGATATCGCCAAAGAGGTTTCTAAGCGTTACTCAGGGTTTTTCCGTTCAAGAAGGCACCCCATTGCCAAGACTTGGACTCGAAAGGGTTTTTATCATATCAGGATCGGGCACCTGCTCAGCGAGTGAGTCTATCATAAACGGATTGAGAGGAATTGATGTCGAAGTAATCCTTGTGGGAAACACCACTTGCGGCAAGCCTTATGGGTTTTATGCTTTTGACAATTGCGGCACTACTTATTTTTCTATCCAGTTTAAGGGGAAAAACAATAAGGGATTTGGTGATTACTCGGACGGTTTCTCCCCAAATAATCGCCCATCTGAGGCAGGCGTTCCAATAAAAGGATGCCTAGTGCCAGACGATTTTAGCCATGCCCTTGGAGATCCAGATGAAGCTCGATTAAAAGCTGTTTTAGATTATCGACAGAGCCAGACTTGTCCGGAAACTGCTGATCAAGCAAGCGCTTCAATCATGCCAGAGTTTTTGACAAATGAACCTTCTGAATTAAGCCGTAAAAAAAGACTGCTCTGGAGACAGAATAGGATCATCCAATGACAAAAATCAATCAGGGAAGCTATGAGCAAGAAAAGTGAGCGTTACCCGCTGTCAGATTTAAAAGTTCTGGACTTTTCAAGAGTTCTAGCGGGGCCTTTCGCTGGAAGAATGCTGTCTGACCTGGGTGCTGATGTGGTTAAAATTGAGCCTCCCGAAGGAGACGTGACTCGTTTCTGGGGAAAGGAGGTTGCTAACATCCGAGGTTATTATCACCAACAAAACATTGGGAAAAGAAACGTTTGTCTTAATTTAAGGAAGCCTGAGGCTGTTAGTCTTGTAAAAAGGTTGGTCGAAGCAACCGACATCGTTATTGAAAATTACCGGCCAGATGTCATGGACCGCCTAGGACTGGGTTATGAAACACTCAGAAAAACAAACCCTAGAATAATTATGCTATCAATATCTGGCTTTGGCCGAAACGGTCCGGAGTCGCGCAAGCCGGCTTATGCTCCGGTCGTTCATGCCGAAGTCGGGCTGATTCATCGAAAGTGGAAACGAGACGGCGGATCACTGTCTGATCTCCCTACCTCTTTAGCAGATACTAACGCAGCATTACATGGCTTGGTGGGGACACTAGCGGCCGTCCATATGAGAGAGCGAACGGGTGTGGGTCAACACTTAGATATTGCAATGATAGACGCGACTGCAGCGACCGATGACCAACTTCAATACGACCTTGAGAGTTCTCATCACACAGCACCATTACCCAATGAGGTTTGGGGCGTTGGTTTTGGACATGTAATGATCGCCACCGATTTTAGGCTGTTTTTCAGACTTCTAGTCGAGCATTTTAATCTTGAGGACCCAACCCACCCTGATATGGAACTCAACCAAAAGGTAGCCCTGCGAAGAGCGGCGGTTGGGAACTTTCTTCGAGAAATTAAAACAAAAGAAGATTTTGAGGCTGTGATGGAGAAGTTAAACATTGCTTGGGGAGAGGTAATTGACCCTGCTAATCTTTTTAACCAAAAAACAATTAAACATCGAAAATCAGTTATAAAAACCGATAATCGGCAGGGGGGACTGCGTCCTACGACGCAATCGCCTTATCGTTTTTCCGATGCCCTTAGTGGAACTGACTCGAAAACATCTTATCGTGGTGAGGATTATGAGTCCGTGTTATGCGACTGGCTTGATATTGGGGAAAGCGAACTTGCAGATTTGAGGAAGAAAGAAGTAATTCTTTTCAGCCTAGAATGGAAAGCTGGAGAAAATTAAATTTTTCACTTTTTTCGATTAATTCACTTAGCTGTTCCCAAGCGAGGGACCTTTAATTAGGATGGATGAGTCAATATGAAACCAAGGGTTTTCACAAAAAAGATTCTGATGAGCGCGCTCATAAGCAAAACTAGGCGCGAATTGATCCGATGGCGCCACAAACTATCGAGGAAAGGTGCGCCTATCGTTCATTACTTCCATCAAGTAGACGACCCTCATAGTCACCTTGCCATTCAAAAAATACCGACGATCGCTGACAATTANGATNTAANATTCAAATTTCATCTATGCGCNCNCCCNTCTGAAAATGACCAAGGAGACAGTTCACGTTTTGAAACCTGGNNCTTAAACGACGCTCGAAATATCGCCNATCATTATAACGTTAACCTTCCGCGAGCCGTTGATAAAATCGAAATTGACCAAAGAGAAAAAGCAGAGGAAACACTTTCGGAGTTTTTAAATCAGCCGAATTTCCCTGAGATGGCGCTCGAAATCGGTACAAAATTATGGACCGGAAGCCGCCTTAAATCAGGGAAGAACTCAAAGAATATAACCGACGCAGGCAATGAACTTCGAGAGAAGCTCGGGCACTGGTTAGGTGGGACTTTTTACTTTGAAGGAGAGTGGTATTGGGGAATAGATCGGCTGCATCACCTTGAGAGACGACTGATTGAATCCGATATCAGCTCGAATAATTCGAGTCCTATTGTAAAAAGACCAGGGGAGAATTTTAATCAGAGCTTGAATGCCTCATTTCTCTCTCTCGAATTTTTCCCCTCTTTACGAAGCCCTTACAGCGCGATATGTTTTGATCGAGTCATTTCGTTAGCTGATAAGGCGCAGATCAATTTAGTCCTCCAGCCGGTAATGCCGATGATGATGAGAGGGGTCAGTGCCTCAAGAAGCAAACAAATCTATATAATGATCGACGCAAAAAGAGAGGCAGAGTACTACGGACAAGAGCTGGGACCAATCGTCGACCCAATTGGTCAACCCGTAAAAAAAGCTTTCGAACTCTTGCCAAATCTCAAAGATATGGGTAAGGATCTGGAGTTTTGTGGTAACTACCTAAAAGCAGCTTGGAAGGAGGGCATTGATATAACAAGCCAGACCGGGTTAAAAAAGGTANTGGAGCGAAGTGGTGTGAGTTGGGGAGAAATTACTACACATAAGAAGCCTCTAGAATGGGAAAAACTATTGGATAAAAATTTAAACAGACTGATGGAACTTGGATTTTGGGGNGTTCCCAGTTTTAATTTAACGGGNGGCGGAGTGGAGGATTTTAGCTGCTGGGGGCAAGATAGACTTTGGCTGATAAAAAAAGAAATAGAAAAAAGGGTTGCCAATTTCACTAACCCTTCGGCAAACGGCTAGTGCGAAAGTTTCTTNTTTCCTCATTAGCAATACTTTTGTTTTTAGCAANGGCTTTTAGAGTGTCGCTCGAATTTGAAAAACCTCAAGATTTNGCGNTTGAATTTCTTACAAAATCCGTAATGCAAAATGCAGCAAGAGCGTTTCCNTCNCCTGACGCGCTTAAAATCTTTATGTGCGGAACTGGCGGCCCAATAGGCAATTCNCGCCGGGCGCAAGCATGTATTGCAATCATNACNCCAGACCACTTTTATTTAGTAGACGTTGGAGCGGGCTCCACCGCTAACCTACAGAGATCTGGCCTGCCCATGGACAGGCTTGCGGGAATTTTCATAACACATTTTCANTCGGACCATATTGCTGAAATATACGAAGCAAATCTGATTTCTTGGGTTGGCGGTCGATCCGAACAGCTCATTCTATTCGGTCCGGAAGGTGTAGGAAGCCTAGTAAAGAGTATCAACGAGACATATTCATTCGATCGAGNGTANCGGACGAANCATCACGGAGAAGATCTTCTGCCCTCGAACCTTGGGTTAATCGCAGANAAAAAAGTTCGTCCNGGAAAGCAGATAATAGATGGAGAACTTGTTGTTACTCCNTATCTCGCCGATCATAACCCGGCCCACCCAGCCGTTGGATATCGTTTTGACTATCGTGGGCGAAGCATTGTGATCTCCGGTGACGGAAATATTAATCAGCAAACAAAATTGATCAGTAATTCAACCGACATTCTTTTCCATGACGCGCTCTCCCGAGGGCTAGTCTCCAACTTAGAACACGCCGCAAAAGATCTAGGATTGGATCGATTATCGAAAATTTTCTTAGATATTCAGGACTACCACGCCTCCACCGACGCCATTTCCATGATGGCGAGGGATATCGATGTCCAATTAGTTGTGTTCTACCACCTTGTCCCTGCCACAGACGCTTACCTCGGGGAGCGAGAATTCAGGAGGAATATGCCAGAGAACTTTTTAATCTCAAAAGAAAGACAATGGTACATACTGCCCTCAGAGAAGAAAGAGATAAAAATAATCGGTGATTGAAGTTAGAGAACTCCCTCTCCACTAACCGTGGCGTTCCCTACAAGCAGCTTTTTTTCGTCCCTTTCTAACCAAATGTCGCACTCGATATCTGTTCCATCTATTTTTGTAACTCGTCCCTTCGCAATAACACGATCCTCGCTCAGGACGATATGGGGAAACGTCATAAATATCCTCTTGACACAGCCTGGTCCAGCCCAATCGTGCAGCATATTGACCATGTAACTCAGGCCTAAGGGTCCTTGATTGATTGTCTTTTTTCCGACTTCGAAAGGCAGACTATCTACGAGGTCAGGGTCCCAATGCACTGGGTTAGGGTCTCTCAAAATAGCTGCCATCGTTCTCATTCTTGATCGCTCTACGGACGGCATCTCCCATGACGGTATACTAAACCCAACCTTAATGTTCATCTGACCGCCCCCGGTTATAGTGCCAAATGATGGTTGAACTTGCGACAAAACTTCCTTCCAAAGCTAGATCAAAACGAAACTGGATTCGATCGAATACTCGCCCCTCCTCGGTCTTTCTTTCCGCTCCCTCGATTTTCCCGGAGATTTTATAACTAACCTCTTCAAGCAAGGGCTGATGTATCTCCCACTCATAGCTTTCAATACCGATCGAAAAGGGTGAGTTAGCATGTCCTAACTCAAACATCTCTCCAATAGAAGTTCCTGCCCCAAGTATCGGAACATGGAAAAGTGCTACAGGGTGAGCGAGCCCGTTTGGTAAAAGCTCACTACCAGTGCATTCTGTCAATAAAAAGTTTTCCCAATGAGCGATAATATATTCACCGCCCGGGAACTGGTGCCCAATAATCTCTTTTAAGGTTTCTTCGGTCGGAGTTTCCATAACAGAAGCTTAACTTTTTTAAGTTAAAAACGCGAAATGATTTGAGAATCTAATGTCATTTTTTTACAGAGCAAGCAAAAATAGATACATTATCTTTCTTAAAAAAGAGGTTAGAAGATGGTTGCTTCCCCAGAAGGGTATGACGTTGCAAGGGTGGAACAGTGGATAAGCGGAAACATTAGCGAGTTGTCGCCGCCACTAAATTGGATTCGTCTCGAAGGCGGACACTCAAACCTTACATACAGAATAGAAGATAGCTCAGGCAACAAGGCAGTCATACGGCGCCCCCCTCAAGGGGTTTTACTTCCAAAAGCGCATGACATGAGCAGGGAATGGGCTTTGATTTCAGCTTTGGGCTCTACTCCCGTTCCTGTTCCAGAAGCACTCGGCTTTTGTGAAAGTCCTGACATAACGGGGGCTTGGTTTTACGTTATGGGGTTAATTGATGGACGGCCNTTATACAACAACGAGGAAACTCTGGAATGGGTCCCAGAAGAGAAAAGACCACAACTCGCCTACTCTTTCGTGGATGTGCTAGCGGATCTGCACGCGATCGAGCCTAAAGAAGTTGGTCTAGAGAATCTCGGAAAACCAGACAGCTACGTCGGACGTCAACTCAAAACCTGGTACCGATCCTGGACGTCTTCGATAGAATCAGCCGACTACGACGACCCCAGAGCTAAAGACTTGCAAGAGTTTTTCGTAGAGCACTTACCAGAGCAGAAAAAATTAAGCATCGTGCATGGTGATTACGGTCTTCACAATTGCCTAATAGGCGCCGACTCGTTTATCGCGGCTGTAGTCGATTGGGAAATATCAACCCTGGGAGACCCTCTCGCTGATCTTGCCTATGCTATAAACGCTTTCCCTGACTCATCTGATAAAATTCCCATTTCGCCGGAGGCAGCGACCGCAGTTGAAGGCTTCCCTGAACGCTCCCAATTAGCCAAAAGGTATGAAGAGAAAACAAAAACTGACCTTTCGAACCTCGACTACTACACAGGCTTCAATCGCTGGAAATCAGCCTGTATCGTCCAAGGGCTCTACGCTCGCTATATGGCTGGTCAAAAAAGTTCTGAAGGCATAGACCTTGAACATATGCGAGAGCGAATAAGTATTGCTCTAACGTTGTCCGAACAGGCAGTTAATAGATTGACCAAATGAAATTCCATGTTTTTTGGCTACTTTGGTTTGTTCCATTTAGTTATGGCTTAACTAGTGAAATCTCGCTTGAACTTAAAGGAATTGACTTTCAACTTGCTGGCGATTATCAGGCAGCAAAACGAGTCGAACAACAACTGCTATTGATAAAGGGGTCTCCAATAGGCCACGTATTTGCGTTAAATTCTATTACAACGCAGATGACTTGGAATGAAGCCAATAAAGCTTACCAGGAGGATCTCCGTTACCATGCCACTGAAATACTCAAGTGGTGCAAAGCTAATCTAAATGGAAAAGGTGATCAAGCGTTGGCTCATTTTTACTGTGGGCAAACTCACTTTGCCTTGAGCTATTATTTCGGGCTAAACGGCAATTTCTACAAAGCAGGCAAACACGGAGTTGTTGGAATCGACCAGATGGAGACGGCTTTAAAGTTAGATCCTAAGCTTCATGACGCAAAATTCCACCTAGGTCTGGCTTATTATGTTGCCGATAATCTTCCTCCATTCATAAAAGCAGTAAGCTCTCTCCTTTGGTTCATTCCGACTGGAAATTCGGAAAAAAGCATTCCGTACCTTAAAGAATCAATCATGAAGGGAGAAAGATATAAGGACGTCGCCCGCTACACCTTAGGTTCTTTATTCCTTGAGAACGAGTTGACTTATCCAGAGGCAGAGGACCATTTTAGATATTTATCTGACAAGTTCTCAAAAAACCCAAGATTCCATCTTCAACTAATCTTCGTTTTGCTTATTCAAGAAAAGTTTGAAGAAAGTATTTTTACAGCAAAAGGTTTCTTAAAGGATGCCAACTCCAATTCGGCAGAATACAATTTGGCAAAAGTTTCCATGATCAGAGCACAATTAAGAAATCGAGAGCTTGTTGAAGCCCAAAAAAATTTTCTGCAAATTGCACCTTATTTCTCTTCAGAGAATTCGAACTTACCAGGGTGGAGTATCGCTTGGTTTAAATTGACCTCAGCCCAGCTAAACGACCTTACAAATCGAAGAAACCTCGCCATCTCCGATTACAAAGAGATCATAGCAATCTCCAAAAATACATATGTTTTTGATGAGATAAAACTTGCGGCAAAATCAGGGCTAAAAGAACCTTATAAGAACCACCCCTAAAATGCTGAGCATTATTATTCCGACGCTAAACGAAGAACAACACATCCAAAAGCTCCTCCTTCAGCTCTCCGCTCAGAGAAACGTGTCTTTCGAAATAATCGTTTCCGATGGCGGATCAAAGGATGCCACACTGAAAATAGCAAAAGATATTGGGGCCGTAATTGTATCGGGCGAACCAGGAAGGGGGAAACAACTCAATAAGGGAGCCCAGTGTGCTAAAGGCGAATATTTCCTTTTTCTGCACGCAGACAGCGGCATAGAGAATAAATTTCAGCTAAAAGACAGCCTAGATTTTATAAAGGGACTATCAGAGCCCTCCGCAGGCCATTTCAAACTTAATTTTTTTTGCGATGACCCAAAAGTCAAAAAATTTCTTTCCTTCTTTGAATGGAAGTCTTCTTACAATAGGGATGGAACCTTTTCTGGTGATCAAGGCCTTCTCATTTCAAAAGAAAACTTCGATAAGTTAGGACGTTTCTCAGAGGCGTTCACATTCCTAGAGGATAAAGAATTTGCTCTAAGATTCTCAAGAATAGGAAATTTAGTTACCCTGCCAGGAGAGATTGAAACCAGCGGACGAAGGTTTGAAGCGGAGGGACCTCTAGAACGTTCAACGCTTAATCTAATTATTATGAGCATGTTCCATTTGAGGCTTTTTGATTTTTTTGTAGTGGCTCCTTCCATCTACAGAGAGGCCTCAGATTCCAAGCGGTTGGATCTATTCCCTTTTTTTCAGAACGCACTGCATCAGATATTTGGAGATGGCTTTTTTAGAGCAATTTTTCGATTCGGAAGTCTAGGTAGCTGGGCCAATGCTAATGGATGGCAGATCTTTCTCTGGCTTGGAGCGCGATCGAATAATCCCCAAAAATTCATTTCAATCTACGACCGCTTTTTTTTTAAGCTCTCAAGGAACATGGTCGGAGACATTTTCGTATCTCTGATTATAACGGGATGGTTTTTTTTAAAGCTCTTCACTACATGGATTCGTTTTAGATTGAAAGGGCGCTAGGACATTCCCAGTGATAAAAGGTTCTCCAACGGCTTATAAAGCTCTTCAAGGTATTGATTATCGCCATCATCAAGTTCGATGGAGGGCGCANTAATAAGATCNACTAATTGTTTTGAGCTAGACACGCCAACAATGGGCGACGTGACCTCCTGCTTATTACAGAGCCAAGCTAACGCAATTTGCGCTGACGACTTTTGATAGCGTTTTGCGAGTTCAGCAACTCTTTCAGCTATTTTAAAATCCATTTCTCCCTTATACAGACTCTCTGTTCTGATTTTATCCTTTCCCTGAGACCGATTTGTTTTTCCGTCTTCGAATGAGCCACCATAGGACCCAGTGAGTATGCCACGAGCCAAAGGGGACCATGGTGTCAACGCAATCCCGTTCTCCCGACAATACGGGATCATCTCCCTCTCCTCTTCTCGGTAAACAAGGTTATAGTGATTCTGCATGGATACAAACTTGGTCCAACCGGCAGCTCGCGCAGTCATCTGCAATTCAGCAAATTGCCAAGCAAACATGCTGGATGCGCCAAGATACAAAACTTTTCCAGACTTTACGATATCGTGGAGCGCTTCCATGGTCTCCTCAATTGGAGCGCCCCCGTGAAACGGAATTCCATGGGGATGCCGATGAATTACAAGATGATCAATGTAATCAAGTCCCAAACGACTAAGGCAACCATCTACACCCTCCATGATGTGCTTTCTCGATAATCCACCAGAATTGGGCGAACGGGACATTGGCATAGCTACCTTGGTCGCAAGAACGTAATCTTCTCGAGGTAGCAAGTCTCTCAAAATCTTACCAACGACTTCCTCGCTAGCTCCCAAGCCATAAATATCGGCGCAGTCAAAATAAAAAAGCCCGTTTTCAATAGCGGCTTCGAATATTTTCTTTNCTTGTTTATGATCTAGAGTCCAGTCTCCCTGATGGCCTCGACCAGGAATTCCGAAATTCATTGTTCCTAAGCATAACTCTGAGACCTTAAGCCCCGTTTGAGAGCCAAATTGAACTGCTTTGAGCATCGCCGCCTCTTTGTATGAAAATTCGGAAGATATTACATTACAATTNANATNTTTAATCTACAGGAANCCACATGAAACTCGAAACACTTGATTTCTCAATCTCCGATAATATTGCAACGATTACCCTGAACCGACCGGAACATGCTAACGCATTGAATCCTTCCATGGCCAAAGAGCTCAGTAATGTCGCGATCGAATGTGATGAAAATAAAGATGTAAGGGCGGTTATCATAGAGGGTTCGGGCAAGATGTTTTGTGCAGGGGGTGATTTGAGAGCTTTCTCAGATGCCGGAGATTCAGCACCTACGCTTATAAAACAAATGGCGGGNGATCTTCACATTGCTATTTCTAGATTTTCACGAATGAACGCCCCAACTATAGCTGGAGTTAATGGGACGGCAGCAGGAGCCGGGTTCAGTATTGCGATATCCGCTGACCTAGTGGTTTCGGCCAAGTCAGCCAAATTCGTCTTGGCCTATACAAATGCGGGCTTGTCACCGGACGGGAGCTCAACTTATTTTTTACCAAGAAGGATAGGGGATCGCAGAGCAAGAGAGTTAATGCTTACTAATCGAGTCTTGTCCGCAGAGGAGGCAATGGAGTGGGGCCTAATAAACAAGATTGTAGATGAGGAGAATCTTTCGGCAACGATAAAAGAGCTAGCAGAAAAATTTGCCAGCGGACCAACCCTAGCCTATGGAAAAGTGAAGAGTTTACTTAACGCCTCTTTCGACAACGGCCTNGAAACGCAAATGGAATTTGAAACCCGAGGCATTTCAGACATGGCAAGATCTTCTGACGGGAAGGAAGGAATCCAAGCGTTTNTNAATAAGCGAAAAGCAAANTTCACAGGAGAATAAAGGTGAACANTACNACCTCAAAGCCCCTCTTTCTTATAGAAAAGACCTGATCAATAGACGATCACTAATGAAGGAAATGCGAATATTCTCTCAATACTTTATACTCTAGTCGGAAATTCGGAGCAACTCTTGTCGAATACAATTTTTACCTTACATCTATTTTAAAAAGTTTTTAGAAAAAAGGCGCTCAATTAAATATGTCAGACTTACCCAAAATTATTTACACGGACACCGATGAGGCACCGCGCCTAGCAACCTATTCTCTGCTTCCGATAATCAGAAGCTTTACAAAAACAGCCAATATTGAAGTTGAATTAAGAGATATATCTTTAGCGGGAAGGATTCTTTCTGCTTTCAACGATAGACTAGCGCCGAAACAAAAAATCTCGGACGACCTTGCCTACCTAGGTGAGCTCGCGAAGGATTCAAAGGCAAACATTATCAAATTGCCGAATATAAGTGCCTCAACACCTCAGCTACAAGAAGCAATAAGGGAATTAAAAAGTAAGGGTTACAACATTCCGGACTATCCTGAAGAACCCAATAGTGATGATGAGATAGAGGTGAAAGCTAGATACGATGCAGTCAAGGGAAGCGCAGTCAACCCAGTGCTCAGAGAGGGAAACTCGGACCGAAGGGCAGCAAAAGCCGTAAAGGATTTCGCAAAAAAGTTCCCTCATAAAATGGGGCCATGGGAAAAATCCTCAAAGAGTCACGTCGCTCACATGGAAAGCGGAGACTTCTTTGATAGTGAAATCTCTACCATAGCAAAAGAAAATAGCGAAATTTCGATCATCTTTCAGGAAGGAGAAAACCAAACTGTGCTCGCAGAAAAAATCAGAGTGACTAAGGGTGAAATTATTGACAGCGCCTTTATGAGCAAGAAAGCTCTTTGCGAATTTTTTGAAAATCAAATTAAAACTACTCCCGAGGACGTCCTTTTTTCGTTACATTTAAAAGCAACAATGATGAAGGTCTCTGATCCGAAAATGTTTGGGCATTGTGTCCGAGCCTATTACAGAGAAGCTTTAGAAAAGCACACTGATGTGCTCGAGCAACTTGGCATAGACCCAAACAACGGAATCGGAGATGTTTACGAAAAAATTTCCGAGTTGCCAGAGAAACAAGCGCAAGAAATCAAACAGGACTTAGACGCATGTCTAGAAAATGGTCCAGACCTTGCAATGGTAAATTCAGATAAAGGGATTACAAACCTTCATGTCCCTTCAGATGTAATCATAGATGCCTCAATGCCGGCGGCGATACGTGAGTCTGGAAAGATGTGGGGACCTGATGGAGAGCTTCGGGATATGCGGGCTGTCATTCCAGACAGGTGTTACGCAAGTCTTTACGACGAGACGATCAAACATTGTATTGATTATGGAGCCTTTGATCCTACCACTATGGGATCGGTTCCAAACGTAGGGCTTATGGCTCAGAAAGCAGAAGAATATGGCTCTCACGACACTACCTATGAAGCTCCTAATGATGGAAGATTTCGGGTCTTAATTAATGAAAAAGAGTGTCTTCTTGAACACGAGGTAGAGAAAGGGGATATTTGGCGGTTATGCCGCGTAAAAGAAGATCCTGTAAAAGATTGGGTGAAGCTCGCCATCAAAAGAGCAAAGGTAACCGGTTGGCCGGTAGTCTTCTGGCTAGACAAAAATAGAGCTCATGACGCGAATCTCATAACGTATGTGGAATCGGTATTATCGGAAACGAATACAGAAGGTTGTAGTTTCCTAATAAAATCAGTTCCGGAAGCAGCAAGATACACCTTGGAGAGAGCGCGAAATGGAGAAGATACGATTTCAGCCACAGGTAACGTATTAAGGGACTATCTCACCGACCTATTCCCGATTTTAGAGCTTGGAACCAGCGCGAAGATGCTATCTATAGTCCCGTTGATAAATGGGGGTGGTCTTTTCGAGACCGGAGCGGGCGGATCAGCGCCAAAGCATGTTCAACAATTCGAAGAAGAGGGGCATCTCCGGTGGGACTCGCTTGGAGAGTTCTTGGCTCTGGGAGCTTCGCTTGAACATCTAGCCCAAGCTTTTGGCAATGAAAAAGCAATGATTTTAGCCAGCACCCTGAACGAGGCAATTGCCAAGTTTCTAGAAAGCAATAAATCACCTTCGCGAAAAGTAAATGAAATCGATAATAGAGGCAGTCACTTTTATTTAGCTATGTTTTGGGCTGAAGCAATCGCTAGCCAAAAAGCTGACATATCTTTAGCCGAAACATTCGAGGAGTTATCTGCAACCCTCCAAGAAAATGAAAAGATAATAGAGAAAGAGTTATTGGAATCTCAAGGGGAGGCGATGAATTTAGGAGGTTATTATTCTCCCAATCCTGCGAAAGCAGAAAGTGCAATGAGACCATCCAAAACCCTAAATTTGGCCCTAGAGAGATTCCAGAATCAGTAAAAATCAAAAATCAATATTCTTTGTGAGGCATGGTCAAACGGAGTGGAATGCGATAAAGCGAGTTCAAGGACAATGGAACTCCGATTTAAATGAAACTGGAGAAAAACAAGCGAAGAAAAACGGAGAGTTTCTCGCCGATAAAAGTATAAGGTATCTCTTCAGCTCACCCTTAGACAGAACACGCCAAACATCAGACATCATAAAAAACTATATTTCCCTTGAACCAATATACGACTCCAGAATCATGGAGTGGGATACTGGGCATTGGAGCGGTTTTATGTGGGAGGAAATTCCAAAAAATTGGCCGCTGGAATATGAGGCTTGGAAGCAAGATCCGTTTAACTTCAGTGAATTAGGCTGCGAAAGCTACCCAGATATGATCAAGAGAGCCAAACCATTTGTCGAAGAATTAATCCTTTTGAAGGAGGATACGGTAGCCGTCGTATCTCATGGAATAATTGGAAAAGTAATGATAGGCCTACTACTTAATCATAACCCCAACGAAATGATTTCGTATCGTCAAGCTAATGACACGATAATAAAGGTGGTAATGTCTGAGAACGAAGTTAAGGCCACACATTTTATAAAAGGAGCGGGGCCATATGAGGGGTTACCAGCGGCTATTTGATTATTTTGGCCAGCTGTAAACCTCGAACGCTGTTACCAACAAATATCTTATCAGCGCTTGAGAGATCATCCAGAGTTAAGATTTTTTCGGCAACCTCTTTTTTTTTCAGAAGAGACGCTCTAAATGTGCCGGGAAGCAATCCGCATTCAATTGGAGGAGTAAATAATGCGCCTTTTTTTTCCAAAAATATATTTGCGGTTGTCGTTTCCGTTATTTGGCCTCTCTCGTTGAAAAGAAGCACATCGTCGCAATCGCAAACCTCTTTTTTAGCGCAATCATATACTTCTCTGTTTGTAGTTTTGTGAAATAAGAATATATTCTCACTTGCAACAGGGTGCTTAGCTATTTTAAGTTCCACCTCTCTCCTAGAGATATTCAATGGGAACCTCTCTAATCTTGGCTCGCCTTTCTTATTAACTAATAATCGGACCCTAAGTGGATCGACATTATCAATTGCTGCCAACAGAGCCCTCGCTTCATTCTCGTTAAACCGATAATTAAAACGAAGGGCCGAACTTTTTAGACGCTCGAAATGCTCCTCAATTAAATAGATCCCCTCTCTCGGTGTGTACTTCATCGTTTCAAAAAGTTCAAAAGAAAGTGAAGGGAAGTTAAGGATCTTTGCTTTTGCGAATGATTCAGCTAATTCTGCTTCTGGATCTGAATCCCAAACTATTCCGCTACCAATTCCATACGTTGCGCTTCTCTTAACTTTATCTATGTAAATAGTTCTAATCGAAACATTAAACAAGGTTTCTCCTTCTGGCTTAAGATAACCAACAGCGCCAGTGTATACTCCTCGCGGATACTGCTCGAGTTCCGCAATAATTTCCATAGCTCTGACTTTCGGCGCTCCAGTTACAGAAGCACATGGGAACACAGAAGAAAAAATTTGCGCCAGAGAACAATTTGTTTCTCCCACTACCGAAGATGTCTGTTGCCATACGGTGGGGAAGCTGTGAAGTTCAAATAGCTTTGGGGTACTCAGAGAACCTGGTAGACAAATTTTTCCTAGATCGTTTCTTACCATATCTAAGATCATTAGGTTTTCCGCCCGGTCTTTTTCGGATGATTTTAGATCTTCTCTGTTTTTTTTGTCCTCTTCGTTGAATCGACCTCGCTCGCGGGTCCCTTTCATCGGTTGCATCTCAATTGTCCTTCCCCTCTTTGAAAAAAACAGCTCTGGAGAAGCGCTACAGATTGAAAAGTCATCACTTTCTAGGAGCATTGCATAGGGCGACGGCTGAGTTCTTAACAACTTGCTGAATATATTCGTGGCCGAATTTTCTATATCTCCATGCAATTTCTGAGTCAGATTGACTTGATAAACGTCGCCGCTCTCTAAAAAGTCTTTTATTCTCATTACAGAACTAATAAAGTTTTCACGCTCGTTCACCGGAGCCAAGTTGATTGGATCATCGTTTTCAGATAGTTCAAAGGGACGGATAGCGCGAAATTCAGTAAACCATGCTAGCGGAGTATCTTGCGGCTCCTGATGCTTTAGGGACTGATCAAAACCACTTGCAGCCTCGTAAGACACAAAACCCGCAACATATAGCCCTTTTTTTGCCGAATCCTCAACGATATTGAGAGTNTTAAGGACGTCTTTTCTATCATTAGCACAGTAGGTCTGAACTGGATTAATCATTTCCATCCATGTGTTCACTTTTGAATCAAAAAAAATTGCGCGAATCATAAAATTTTTTTTCTGAACACTCGTGAAGGATTGATCTGCGGATAATTAAGTTGCTAAAAACGTCATTTTTGGGACGCTTGCTTAAACATGAGTTTAGTCTGCTCTGCAGTCTCTCTCAAATTAATAATTTTTTTTAGGTATTTTCCATCTTCAGTCTCGATGGAGTGAATTTCTTTGGCTGAAAAAGTAGCCAGGTCTGGCACCCACTTTTTTATGTATAAACAATCTGGATCAAAATTTTTCTGCTGACGCCAGGGGTTGAATATCCGGAAATATGGTTGGGCATCGCAGCCGGTCGACGCTGCCCATTGCCAATTCCCATTATTAACGGCTGGATCATAATCGATGAGTTTTTCCGCAAAATACTCAGCTCCAGCCCTCCAATCGACGTGTAAATTCTTGACTAAAAATGAGGCTGTGATCATGCGAACCCTATTATGCATAAAACCCGTTTGATTTAATTCCCTCATGCCTGCGTCAACTATCGGGAATCCAGTCTCTCCAATTTTCCATAACTTGAAGAGCCTCCGGTCATTCGTCCANCTNATAGNGTCGTATTGAGCCCGNAAACTTTTNTNNTANACATNNGGGAANTTNAATGCAATCTGCTTGTAAAAATCTCTCCAATAAAGCTGGCGTCTAATCAACTCAGCGANTTCCGCTTCATCATCGTCGAAAAANTGAAAGANTTGGCGAGNCGACAATATCCCGAATCGAAGAAAAGCTGATAGTCTTGATGTGCCGTCTCTGGCCGGGATATCTCGACTGTTTTTGTAGTCTTTGATGGATTTTAGCCTCGTCAGGATTTCTTCGGGCTTATCGAAGTCGAGGTCATATCCTGGAGTTTTCACGGCNAACCAATGGGCTATTTGTTCGAAATCTCGAACTCTAGGCCCTGGTATTTTTGCAACCGAGTTCAAGCGAATTTGCCTCGGAGTGGAAACCTCGAATTTCAAAGCCCTTTTGTAGTAGGGGGTGAAAACTGTATAAGGCGAACCGTCGTCTTTTACAACTAGTCCTGGTGGTGTTAGAAAATCGTCTGCGCAGGCTCGGACTTCTGTCCCAAAACCGCTACAAGTGCTCGCTATCTTTCTATCCCTTNCNAAGCCGTAAGGCGTGTCCTCTCTGTTTAAAAAAACCGTATCGACCTTATATTCGGCTAAGACTTTTCCTATTTCCCGTGATGGCTCTCCTTCTCGAATCAAAAGAGAGGCGCCTGCAGAGAGCAAGGCCCGTTCCAATCTCTCTACCGATTGAAAAAAGAATCCTTGCCTTCTCTCAGAAGTCTCTCGGTACTTAGTCAAGTTCCGATCTATAATGAAGAGCAGGATGACCCGTTTCCCCGACTCCATGGCACGGATCAATCCAGTGTTATCTTCTAATCGTAAGTCCCGCCTAAAGACAAAAAGACTGTGGTTACCACTAATTTATGTGATCCCCATAGCCTTCTACCTCAACGATGTCTGCCAAAGCATCTTCCATTATAGTTCTTGCTCTAGAGGTGAATTTTAATAATCGCTCATGCATTTCAGCCTCTTCTCCTCCCTTTGAGACACAATCCATTGAGTAGTCTTCAAACTGATTTAGAGAAACAATTAGCTCAGACAAGTGCTTCGGGCACTCGCATTCTAGCGAACCCGTCAATGCTCCAAGCCGACCAAGCTGGCTCTCGGTGTACCGTCGAGGACTAGTCCTTTCCTCGGCTTGCCGCTTTTCACCAAGTAGGTTGACCAAAGCATAAGGCTCTAACGGCCCTTTCAACAATTTGAACCCAATGTCGGTGAGAGACCTTAGCTGGTTCCTTGAAGCGAAGCGATACACAACTAAACACTTGGAAGCTTCTCTCGGGGGAATATTACGCACTATCTCTCGCTCGTTGACCTCCGAAAGGCTGGGCATATCGATTACCAGAAAATCGTACTTATCAAAAGTGATATCGGTCAACTCTGAGAACCACTTTATCTCCCCGTCTGATTGCTGTGAAACACAATCTTTTAACCATTGGGGGCGTTGGACACTAAACACGCCCCACCTTTCCCCTGCAGAGGCAGACATTTTCTGGCTAATTCCCAGTAAGCCAGAAGTCCTTTCTGACAGCTCCTCATCGGATAGGCTGCAGATAGTTCCAATGGCTTGGCCAGCGTCTACCCAGCGCTTAACACTCAGAAGCTTTGTTACGTCTATATCACTTTAATATCTATTGTTGTTCTCTCCCCGATTTGGCTCAACAACCCCATAACGGCGCTCCCAAGCTCTTATAGTATCAGTGGATATGCCAGTTAACTTTGCTACTGCCCCAATTCTATATCCTGTATTCATAATTACTCCTCCATGAATAACAAAAATCCTTGAGTGGATAACTATTGAACAGAAGTACGTTGTGGAGCTATTTTTGTCTCACTTTTTTTTAATTTGTTCAGGATAAACCTGTACAAAGAATACGATGGCGGCCGCTAAACCAGTGTTCGTTTCGTGAAATGGTGCTCGATTGCGGCCCTCTTGAGATTTCTTTTATCTATTTTTCCAGAACCTATCCTCGGGAGAGGGCTTGTCCCTAAAAGAAGTTTCTCAGGGATTTTAAATTTAGCGAGCTTTTTATCTAAAAATTCTCTAAGTTCGATTTCTCGGAAACGCTCGGAGACGGAGAGAGTTCCTCCCACAATTTCGCCTAACCTCTCATCGGGAAGGCCGTAAACAGAAGCCTCATGAACGTCTTCGTAGGCTAACAAAGCAGCTTGAACCTCTGCACAGCCAATGTTTTCACCACCTCTTATGACCAGGTCTTTGATCTTATCTACAATGTAAACATAACCTTTGGTATCAATATACCCAATATCTCCGGTCTTGAGCCATCCATCCTGAAATGTCTCAGCATTCTGCTCCGGTCTATTCCAATAACCGTCTATTACGGAAACACCTTTAATTTCCAATTCTCCGATTGCATTTCTTCCTAATTCGATCCCGAATTCATCCATAACTCTTAAATCGATAATGGCGGAAATTCTTCCCGAGCTACTAGGGTGCTCGAGATAGTCCGTTCCCGCTATCCCAACTCCAATTGCATTTGTTTCGGTCATGCCCCATCCGGTGCTTGGAAGGGCGGCCGTAAAACTCTTATCTATTTGCTTTACTTGCTCAGGCGCCCTTGGTGAACCCCCTCCTCCAATCACGATCACGCTACTCAAATCGTATTTCGATGCACGCGCAAAACGTTCTAGGTCCCCTGTCATAGTCGCGGGTCCAACAAAACTTGAAATTTGCTCTTTCTGAATCAAAAAAGCTGCTTGCTCTACCTCCCATTTTCTCATTGAAACAATCTTTCTTTGTGGACGATACGAAGCACGCATGACTGCATGTGATCCGGTTGCATGAAACAATGGGACTCCAAGAAGTGTGGCAGGTTGATTGACAGAAGTGCTTGAAGAAATGTATCCAAGCTCGACATTTAATTTCGCATCTAATTCCCAGGACAAAAGTGCATTCAATATTTTCCTGTGGGNGGAGGGNACGCCCTTCGGGTGCCCGGTTGATCCANAGGTATNAAGAATCNTAGCCAGGTCATCGGGTCGGGGNGGANGCACTAAGATTGCTNGGCTGATAATCTAATAGACTTTCCCAAGAATGTGTAATTTCATTCCANCTCTGAGTTCNNACTGACACCACTNCCACGCNTGTTTGAANGNGGAATTTCCGCATACCTTGCTACTCGCTCCTCATCTGCTATNAGTACTTTTGAGCCACTGTCATTAAGGGCAAACGCCATTTCCTGAGACTGCCANAAAGAATTCATAGATACCGCAATACATCCAATAGAAGTAATGGCGTTGAAAGCAATTATCCACTCGGATTAATTCCTCATTGAAATAGCTACCCTATCACCCTGCTTTAATGAGAATTNTTCAAGAAGGCCGTTTCCAAGTTTATCTGCGAGGACTGAGACTTGGTTAAAGGTGTACCTCTCATCCTCAAAAACTAAAAATGTCTCGTCGCTGCGAGCTGAGTCATATAAATCTCGCAGCTGCTTTGGAGCTTTCTCGAATACCCGAAAAGACCCACCAGGTACGTCTTCAAGCCTAACCTCGTAGTCCATACCTGGAGAAGTGAGTTCCCTTAGAAGTTGATCTCGGTCAAGATCCATCTTCTGATTTAGCTCCTTGTTCCTGCCGAAACGAAAATAATACCTAACTTTTACCTCAGAACTAGCGTATTGCACGAAACAACGGAATAGATCATTGTTACTTTTTTAAGCAAGGTAAACATCACAGATGAAGCTAGAAAACAAAATTGCATTTGTGTCTGCCGCGGGGAGAGGAATAGGTAAAGCCATCGTCAAGGGCCTAGCTGCTGAGGGTGCTANCGTAGTAGTTAACTCGTATAGCGAGGAGACCACCTCGAGCACAGCCNATTATATAAAGAAGAACGGCGGAAAGGCTCTGGCAATGCCAGGCGACGCAACCGACCCTGAAACAATTTTATCTTTGGTGAGTAGGACAATTGATGAATTTGGACGAATCGATATTTTAGTTAACAACGTGGGTGCAGCGCCGAAAGAAGCTCCGGAAATTGCGAATCATGCGCTGGGGCAAGCAGAAGGTTTGTGGAATGCTATGTACAAACAAAACTTGTTGCCCTCGGTTTTAATGACTGAAGCCGTCTCAAAAGAAATGAAGCAGCAAAAAGAAGGAAAAATAGTCAACATTTCATCTATCGCTGGTATNAACTCTTTTTCTCCTAAGACACTNACTAACTTGGTCCATCCAAGCTATGGAGCGATGAAAGCAGCCCTTCTTAGCTACACAAAAAATTGCGCTGAATTATATGGTCCCTTCAATATNAACGTGAATGCGGTTTGCCCCGGCATCGTCTACACTGACGCATGGCAAAAAAATGCAGCAAATCTAGTAAGATATATTCCTGAGTTTAAGGGGAATGATCCTAGGAAATGGTTTGAAGGAATCTTTTCAGATGATCACCCCGATTATTTCGATAGGACGCCTTTAAAGAGAGAACAATCAGTAGAGGACATGAGCAACGCCGTTCTTTTTTTGGTGTCTCAAGACAGTATGAATATTACAGGTCAGACGTTAATTGTGGACGGGGGAATGTTTAAAATCTAATCTTCCCCCTTTAATTCTAGTAGTCGTCTTATCCGAGTGATCAGATGATAGTCATTTTTTTTTCTGACGCCATGAAAAAAATTGAGTCGCAGGAGCCTTAACTATGCCTTTTCTCCCAATTTTGAAAGTAAACAGCGAAAAAATCCCTGAGAGAGTTCTCGTGGTNGGCGATCCGGGCAGGTTAGACCAAATATCGACGAAATTAAGCGAGGCAACAGTAATAGCAGAAAATCGAGAATATAGAACCATGCTTGGCCTCTTCGACGGTGCCCAAATAGGGGTTATTTCGCACGGCGTTGGATCTGCAGGGGCGGGAGTTTGCTTCGAGGAGATATGCAAATCGAGCGCAAAAAAAATAATAAGGGTAGGAACTGCGGGCGGGATGCAGAAGGGTATTCGTGCTGGAGAAATAATTATTGCGAGAGGCGCAGTTAGAGAAGACGGCCTGTCTCCGAATCTTGTNCCATTGAGTTTTCCNGCGATAGCGTCTCTAGATTTAACAAGNTCAATGCGAGAGATCGCGTCTAAAAAACAAAAAGAAGTAANAACAGGAATACTGCTGACGTCTGATATGTTTTATCCGAATGAAATTCTTGGAAGTAACCTTCCGTTATGGCAAAAAGCAGGTGTAAAAGCTGTCGAAATGGAATCAGCGACTTTGTTCACAATTTGCGAGCTACGAGGCATAGATGCNGGGGCCATAGTGGTTATAGATGGGAATCCGCTAGATCAGGATCAGGGCGATATGACTTCCTATGACCCTCACTCTGATGTCCTTGGTGAAGCGATGGATGACGCGATTTCAATCGCTCTCTCCAGTCTGGTNGGTTAAATCTCTTACTCTAATTATCTNTGGACATAATCAGGCCCAATTGTCTGCTTTGAGCAACATGCTGGCCAGTACTGTCCCAAAGNCTTCCACTCTCTATTACGCGTCCATTTGAAAGACTATCAGTCCTGAACCGACCAACGATCCATCCAGGAGCAGGTTTCTTTATAATATTTATTGAGATTTCGATAGTTGGAACCCAACCTAAAATACCAAATTTTTTAAAGGCCGACGGCGGAAAAACGTCGCAGAACAAAATCAATGCACGTGGATCGGGTGCTCGATTATCACAGAACCTCACCCAACCGAGACTCTCGGCAGTGGTCCCATCGTTAGAGGAGAAGAATTCGGGATGAAGCCTGACCTCCACTTGCTCTGCCAAAGAAAGTTCAATTCCTTGAAGGTCTCCTGTTCTCAGCAGGCAATCGTTTGAAGAGGGAATCTCAGGGGCAGCNTGCCCAATCTGATGAGTAATACCCAGAGGCTTTTCCAAATCTCCATAAGCAGAGGTAACCCTGACTTTTTCNCTACCATTTTGCATAAACTTTGCTGAGATTGTCTGGGTTGAGCGTCCCGTTTTTAGAACATCAATCTCGACCCGACATTCCTCGCCAGCTATCCCGGGATTCATAAAGCTTGCTGAGATAGAGAAAGGGTCCGGATGAGCGGCCACCTTAGCTAGGGCATCACTCACAATCGAGAGCAGATATCCCCCATTGGGAANACCGCCGATNTTCCAATTCTCTGATACCTTNCCCACAAANGATTTGTTATTTTGAGTTAACGTCTTTGTGTCGTGATCAAAAATCTTCAAAAGCTAAACTCTTTTATTGATTCCCTCTAGCGTTGTAGACAGGAGCTCCTGATTTCCGATANTTTTCGAAAACCTTTAAAGCCTCACTCCACATGACATTTTCCTGAAAATCGATGCCTCNAAACCTCAGCTCCTCTCGCCACATTGGATGGAGGGGCCCTTCATCAAAGCCAGTAATNTCCTCCATCTCTGGGCCAACATTCGTCACCACAGAGGTAATACCAGACCAGATTATCGCGCCATAACACATCACGCACGGACACCAATTTACCACCAATTGATGACCAACCAAGTTGTCNGAACCAAGGTCAAACGTCTCTAGTGTTTTTTGAGCAAGAGANAGCGCACAGACTTCTGCATGGGCCGAGGAGACGCCTGACGAGAGCACTTGATTTACTCCTACCGATATTAAGCGCCCCGTTTTGGTCTCAAATACGCCTGCAGCGAAGGGGCCACCTGTGCGTCGATCAACGTTTAACTCCGATAACCGAATGACTAGAGCCATTCTAGACTCAATGGTCTTAAACTCTTCACCAAAGTTTATTTCATCTTGAAGCCAAGAGGGCTGATCGACCGTAAAATTTAAAGTCACCTTCTAATCGCTCATGCTTAANTGATGCAAAGTATAACTAATTAACCTTGTCTCCCTCCAGATTTACATAGGCGTCGGGCAAAAATCGAGGGACACAAAGGCAGTAGAAGCGAAGGTCATTTTGTCCTTGAGAAGTTACTCTCTGAGGCACGCCAGCAGGAATCGTCACTTGATCGCCTTTGGCGACCAGATAAAGAGACCCGTCAACTTCAACCTCACCCTCNCCCTCGATTATAATATACGTCTCATTTGTGCCACTCAGACAATGAAGTTGNGTGGTCACCCCGGCAGGGACTCGAGCTATTGCAAGTGATCCANCAGGTGAAATCGGAGAGTTACAAATCTCGGTTATATAACAGCGCTCTTCTGTGAAATACTCTATAGTTTCCCTTGCGGGTTGAAAAATTTGTTTTTTCATATGAATCCTAAATTCGTTAATCAAAAACAGTAAAGAGATCTAATTATTATGAATGGAATAAACCTCGATCTAAAGGGAGAGAAAGTGCTGGTCACCGGAGCAAGCGCAGGGCTTGGTGTATACATTTGCAAAGCGTTCAACGAAGCAGGAGCAGAAGTAGGGATTCATTACAATAGTAGCTCAAAAAATGCAATGAGCCTTCAGCAGGAGCTCAGAAAGAAAGTAATCGCTCACTCTTTGAAAGCCAACTTAGAAGAATCAGAGGGTGCGCGANTGTTGTTTCAAGATGCCTTAGATAAATTNGGCGAAGTTTCTGTCCTAGTTAATTGNGCAGCGAGCGCCTCTCAAAGTATGTGTGAATTCGCTAATTTAACAGAGGATATTTGGGAAACTACTCAGGAAGTCAATGTAAAAGCACCTCTCGTACTCACCCAAGAATTTGCGAAGCAGGGTATTAACGGATCAATTATTAACATCTCTTCGATTGAAGCTAGACAACCGGCAAAAGGACATACCCATTACTCGGTGTCTAAGTCAGCTCTGGAGGCGCTAACTAAAGCATCCGCTGCAGAGCTAGGCAGCCTCGGCATAAGGGTAAACGGAATAGCACCGGGTCTGATCAACAGAGAGGGTATAAGAACCGGCTGGCCGGAGGGAGTAGGGCTTTGGGAAGATAATGCTCCTTTAGGAAGACTGGTTGATCCCGAAGATGTCTCAAGTGCGGCAGTGTTTCTTGCAAGCGATAAAGCTAAGTCAATAACTGGTACGGTTCTTACGGTTGACTGCGGTTTAAGCGCCACACCTAGCTGGTGAAGTCATGAGTAAAATTAATTCTCCCGCAGTGGTCGGTGCCGGTGTCATGGGTAAGGCAATCTCAAGGCATTATTCTAACCAAGGATATGAAGTGATCCTCATCGAAGAAAATCCCTCTCAGCGAGATTTAGCGGAAANAGAGCTTGAGCAAGAAAAAATTACTGTGTCGGAAGATCTTAATCTTCTAAGAGATCGTGACTTCATTATAGAGGCTATATTTGAGGACCTGACAGCTAAAAAGCGTGTTTTAAAAGAAATCGGTGATTTCGCTGGAGATGAATCTTTAATCGCAACCAATACCAGCTCACTCCTTATCAAGGATCTGATAAGTGCAATCCCTAACCCTTCACGCTTCGTTGGCGTTCATTACAACAATCCTGCTGACTTTAATCCAATCGTAGAAATCATCAGCGATCAACTAACCGATTTAGCTAGGATAAAAGAGGTGACCGAGTGGGTAGAGAAATCCGGAAAGTATCCAGTCTTATGTTCAGATACACCCTGCTTCATTCTTAACCGGCAATCGTTACCTTTTATCAACGAGGCAGCNAGATGTCTGAATTTTGCTACTCCAGGAGAAATCGATTTCATTGCGAGGCAAAAGGTTGGAGTCAAACTTGGGCCTTTTGCGGTAATGAATCTCGTGGGGCTAGATGTAATTAAATCTGCCAGCCGGAACTTGCAAGTGTTGGGAGAAGGCTACGCATCGTCAAAAGATTTACAAAATATGAACTNTAAGCAGTGGGCGATTGATGCGGTTACTGAGGTCAATCGAGAAAAAACAACTGAAATCACAAAAAGGCTTCGGGGAGCGATGATATTCCCAGCAAGAGACATTTTAGCCCAAAAGCTTTGCAGCTATGACGATTTGGATAAGATTTGTAAGTTGGCGCTAGGGTACGAGAAGTCCTCGGTTGAGTGGTTAGAACTTCTCGATGAATCAATCGTTGAGCAGTTAATTAGACTATATCTCTCTTTTCAAGCAGGTTAAAATCACATTATCTAACACGGTATTTTGATATTTGAATGTCATCTTCTGCTAGCTCAGAGAAATTATCATCTACCCGCCCACGGATATATTCCTGCCAAGTAAAAGGGCGATAAATTGGGGAGGCTTTGGATAAANNTGAGAGTGGTTCTAAGACCATGTCNCTGGCGGGGTTNAAAAAANAGGGACTNCTGTATCTTGGGGATTGGTNCATCAATAAAACTCTGTGGACAGCAGCNCGATAATTATCATNAGTCCAGACCTGCATGGNATCCCCCAAGTTTACAACAATGGCGTCCTTCTGAGGTGCTATGTTAATCCACCCATTAGCTTTAGAAAGAGCCTGCAGCCCTCCAACCANATCTTGAAATAGTAAGGTTAAGATGCCCGGATCAGTGTGGTGATTAAGCGCTAATTCACCTAAAGGCAACTCTTCGGATCGTTCTTTCTCATCTAACGGATCGGCNTGTGGGTAAAAATTAAATCTAACAGTGCTGGTTCTTTTATCACCTCCTGGCAGTTCGGAATTGAGATCACTCGCAGCTAGATAAGCCATATATANGACCTCAAGCGTTTTNGTAGCAGTATCCGATGCGGCATCAAAAAAATTCTCGCAAACAACNCGAAAGCTTTTATTTTCTTTCGGCCATTGATTAAAGTCGGCGGAACCAGCTCTTGGTTGCATATAATCAAAAACTTCCTTTCGATCACGCTTCTTCTTCGTTAACTCTTTGTCGAAGTAGCCAAGTGGATTTCTCTCTGTTCNGTAGAGTTTCCGTTTTTCTTCTGTTGTCTGAGCAAAAAAGCTAGCCGAAGCTTTCCACATTGCTTCAATTTCTTTTTCCATTCCATGATTTTCTAGGAGAAAAAACCCATGGTCCCGACAAGCGTTATCAACTAATTCAAGTTGGGTTTCATCTTGCTTGACTAAACTGAGATCGATGAGTGGTATTTCCATTTTGTTCCTAAGGAATTGGATATGTCATCATTAAGCATATTGAAAGCGGAGGCAACCTATGGAATATTTCGTTAACTTACCGAATGATCAATTTCTCAGGCCAGGGGAATGGGCCAAAGAGATGGAATCATGCGGTTGGGACGGGGTTTGCGCCTCGGATCACTTCTGGGTAACTCATTCGTATCCTCACGTTTTTGTTGCAGCCACCGAAATGGCATGCAAAACAGAAGAAATAAAGTTGACCACCTCTTTCTGTAACAACTTATTNNGATCACCTGTAGAGTTTTGCCAAGCCGCNTTTTCNTTACAACAAGCCTCTAGCGGCAGATTTGAGGCCGGCCTCGGTGCGGGTTGGCTCGAAGAAGAGCTTATTGCNGCAGGTCTAGAGTATCCNATGCCCAAGGATAGNATCAGTCGTTACGTAGAAGCACTCAAAATCACAACTGAACTTTTAAAAGAACGAAAGTGTCACTTTAATGGGAAATTCTATACCATTAAAATTGATCGTTCACTCCACTCTTCGGANTATGCGCCACCTCCTATCATTGGCTCGGCTGGCGGACCGAGAGCAATACAAGAAGTTAGCCCTCTGGTAGACCGAATTGAAATCAACTCAACCGCAAGGGCGACGAGAGGTGGCAAAATAAATCTTAAGATCATGGCTTCGATAAAAGAGGATGAGATTAGAGCCCAAATCGATTTAGTAAAAAATGTGAGGTCAGATATCCCGATTAGCATATTTCTTCTTGTGGCGGTTGGTGAGAATAGTGACGTTATGGAAATCAAGAATAAGTTANGAGGGGGCTACCTAGCCAATTTTATGGGTCCNCCGGAAAAGGTAATNGAGAGCCTAAGCAAACTTGAGCTCTTAGGGATAGACAGAGTCCAATTGACTGAGTTCACGCCGGGCACTCATGGCCTTTTGTCCGAAAGGCTTACGGAGGATAAGAAGAAAGGATCATGAAGGAGCGTTATTTTCCCATCTTGATAGTTGTCTCCGGGATNATGATTGGTTCGTTAATATTATTTACTGGGCCGAGCCTCGAGCCAAGANCGCCTCCGGAAAATAAACCGCTCGTCAGAACCATCACGGCAAATACGGAGACTATTAGACTATCCTCCACAGCTTTCGGAACCGTTTCGCCAAGAAGCGAAAACGAGTTAATACCGGAGGTTTCGGGAAGNATAGTTTATATGTCTCCCTCTTTAGTCTCAGGGGGCTTTTTCAAGAAAGATGATCTCCTTTTTTCAATAGAGCCCCTTGATTACCAGGTCGCTCTCGAGCAGTCCAGCGCCGCTCTNAAATCTGCCGAAAGCGAACTGGAAAACGCACGAANAAACCATGACCGCCAAATAAATCTAGCTAANAAACAATCGATAAGTGAGTCGAGAAAAGAGGAAGCAGTTAATCGATTAAGGTTTGCTGAATCTGCGCACCGGGAAGCGAACGCAAGAGTTTCCCTCGCCAAGAAAAATCTAGAACGAACAAAAATAAAAGCTCCATATGATGGAAGAGTAAGAAATGAAAAAATTGACCTTGGTCAATTTGTAAACCGAGGCCAATCGGTTGCCAACATATATGCGANAGATTCAGCAGAGATAANGCTGCCCGTCCACGACAAAGAGCTTGCTTTTCTGGACCTCNCTCTTNTTGAAACTGAAAGAAGCGAAGATGACACCGTCATTCTTAAGGCAAATTTTGCTGGTAAGCAACATATATGGAACGCTCGAATCGCGAGAACGGAAGGCGAACTGGATTCTAAAACAAGGATGATCAATGTGATCGCAGAGATTGATTCTCCATACTCGTTAAAAGACTCTAGACCACCTCTAACAATTGGCCTCTTTGTTGAGGCAGAAATTTTAGGTCGCTTCGTCGAGGATGCCATAGTAATCCCTCAATCAGCTATACAAGAAAACAATCTAGTCTATACCGTAAACAATGAAAATCGTCTTGAGTTTAAAAAAGTAGAGATACTAAGAATGATAAACAATCAAGCAATCATTACTGGAGGTTTAAAAGCTGGCGATACCGTTTGCGTATCGACACTACGCGATGCTGAACCAGGTATGCAAATCAGAACTTCGATCGACCCAGAGGGGCAAAAAAATTGAAACCTATTATTGCATGGTTTGCAAAAAACCATGTGGCGGCTAATCTTCTTATGGTGCTGATTATCATCAGTGGTCTATTAAGCATCCCTCAAATTCCAAAGAAATTTTTTCCTGATATCGAGATACCATACGTCTTTGTTCGCGTTCCCTATCTTGGCGCCGCGCCCGAGGAAGTGGAACGTGGGGTCTGCATGAGAATTGAGGAAAGGCTCGANGGCATTGAGGGAATCGANAAGATCAGCAGCTATTCCAGTGAAGGTATGTGTACGGTAACCGCAGAGCTTTTTGAATACACCGATCCATCTCGAGCTCACGATGAAATAAAAAATCAGGTAGATTCCATCACCACCTTCCCTAAAGAAACCGAAAAGCCGATAACCAACCTNGTCAATCCAAAACGCAAGGTGCTTGATTTGGCATTGATAGGCCTAACGGAAGAGAGAGAGCTGAAAGAACTAGCAGAANAGATNCGCTACGAGCTCACCCAACTGAAGGGGCTAAGTCAGGCNGAAATAGTAGCAGCTAAACCTTATGAGATATCGATTGAAGTCTCAGAAGAATCTTTGAGAAGGCATGATCTTTCGTTCCAAGAAATTGCTAATGCCGTTAGAAAAGGCTCTTTAGATGTCCCTGGCGGAACTATCAAATCCGATTCGGGTGACATTCTTTTAAGGACAACTGGTCAGGCATACCAAGGACAAGAATTCGAAAATCTGATTGTCAGGACAGGAAATGACGGGACAAGGGTCTATTTGAAAGATGTCGCGGAGGTGGTTGATGGGTTTTCAGACACTGATCTTTTCTTTCGTTTCAACAACAAGCCAGCCGCCTTAATTACTGTTAGCCGAGTAGGCGAAGAAGATATACAGGAAATTTCTCAGGCGGTAGAAGAATACATCGCTCTCGCGAAGCTCAAACTCCCAACAAATGTTGAACTGGTTATATGGAATGACGATTCCGAGATATTAGAAGACAGGTTAGANACNTTGATTGGCGCCGCGCTCCAAGGCTTTTTGATGGTCCTTATATTGCTAGCCCTTTTTCTCAGGCCCCGACTAGCCTTCTGGGTCAGTCTCGGGGTGCCAGTCGCATTTTTAGGGGCACTCACCTTNGTCAATCTGGTGGGACTTTCNATAGATGCTATCTCGCTTTTTGGGTTTATTTTAGTGCTGGGCATATTGGTAGATGATGCGATAGTCATTGGAGAGAGCATCCATTCTAAGCATCAAGGCGGCGCTCCTCTTTTAGAGGGAGCTGTTCTCGGAGCTCAGGAGGTAACCGTGCCAGTAATTTTTGGTGTCCTNACGACGGTAACCGCGTTTTTACCCATAATGTTCGCAACTGGATTTATGGGTGATATCGGTTATGTTATAGCAGCGACAGTCATATGTTGTCTTGTNTTCTCTATCGTTGAATCCCAACTTATACTTCCCGCACACCTTGGTCACAGCCACATCAAAAGCCCCGAAAGAGAGGTTGGCCTGATGTTAATTCCGATNGTGCTTATCTTGATTATTGCTCTCTCGGAAGATTTTCGTGAAACGCTCGCTCTAGCTATATTCGCTGTCAGCTGCTTCCTTGCGCTTTGCCTGAATGGAGCTTTTTCAAGGCTAGCGAAGTACATAATTCAAAAGCAATCCATTTTTGCCAAAAACTTTGAAAGTCTCATCGACACGAGTTTTCGTTCCATATCAGAAAAAGCACTGAATAAAAGATATCGGACAATCTCCTGGGCAGTGTTCGCATTTATCATTGCTATGGCTATATTAGGGAGCGGTCGTCTGCCATTCTCTTTTTTCCCTCCACTGGCATCGGATCAAGTGATAGCTAAATTAACAATGCCTATGGGAACAAATTCGGCGATTACTGAAACAGGTGTAGAACAACTAGAAAACTCGGCAAACCTTTTAGCTTACGAGTTAAAATCTCAATACCCCGAGGCAAACCCAGTAATGCATATAGCATCGGCCTTAGGAAGCGCCTCTGGCGAGAACAGTCGGAGTGAAGGAAGCCACCTCGGCGAAGTGGTTTTGCAACTGACACCGAGTCAGACAAGGGACATAAAAACAATTGAGGTTGCCAACAGATGGCGGGACTTAAATGGGCCTGTTTCGGACGCCATAGAGCTTAAATTTAATTCATCTCTGTTTTCATCAGGGGACGACATAAATATCCAGTTAGAAGGAAACGACGTCAGCGCCTTAGCGCTTGCAGCTAAACAAGTAAAACGTAAGCTGGCTGAGTATCCCGGAGTAATCGACATAACAGACTCTTTCCGGTCGGGCAAAAAAGAGATAAAACTTTCTATCCTGCCCTCAGGAGAATCCCTTGGATTAACCCTAAGCGACCTGGCTCGACAAGTTAGACAGGCTTTTTATGGGGAGGAGGCACAACGCGTTCAGCGCGGGCGAGAAGATGTTCGAGTAATGATCAGGTACCCAGAGGACGAAAGAGGATCACTTGACGCCTTAAATTCGATGCGAATCAGAACACCGGATGGAAACGAAGTCCCGTTCGCTACCGTAGCGAAAGGCGAACAAGGAGTGGGGTTCTCAATAATTCGACGAAGTGAGGGCAAACGCATTGTTAACGTTATAGCGAGTGTTGACCGAACTCAGATTACGGCGAACGAAGTCATCGCGGATCTGCGATCTGGACCGATCCAGAAAATACTTTCGCCCTACCCATCCGTAGCTTATGGGTTAGAAGGAGAACAAAAAGAACAAGCGGAATCTATAGGTAGCTTGATCCCTCTCTCTATTTTTGGGTTGGTGGTGATTTACACCCTACTTGCGATTCCTTTAAATTCCTACCTCCAACCCCTAATAATTATGAGTGTAATCCCGTTTGCGTTCGTAGGCGCCGTATTTGGACATTGGATAATGATGAAATTTGGGTTAGTTTCAGGAATCGCTATGATGTCAATCCAAGGATTCGTAGCAGCTGCGGGCGTTGTCGTAAATTCCAGTTTAGTATTGGTTCACTCAATAAATAATCGACGCAGCCAAGGAGAATTCTTAAGAGAAGCCGTTATAAATTCTTCTTTATCTCGATGTCGACCAATTATGCTCACTTCAATTACAACCTTTGTAGGTCTCTTGCCGCTGATGTTAAACACCAGCGTTCAAGCTCAATTTCTTGTTCCTATGGCTGTCTCGTTGGCTTTTGGCGTTTTGTTTTCAACGGTGGTGACTCTGCTTGTAGTCCCATCTGGGTATTTAATTCTGGATGACGTGAGTAGCTGGCTAACATCAAGAAATCAATCAGCCAAGTCACCAACCTCTTTCCAATAAGTCTCCAATATTTTTATGTGCTCCTCGGGAGTTCTAAGCCCCTCGCCGTGACCACGCAGCGCCATTGCTCTCATAGAGACATGAGAGGCGCCAACATTTATCCACGCTTCTATCTCTTTTCGCCATCTTTCGGGACCTGATTGAAAATTTAAAAGTGCCTCTACCCCAAAATCACTGCCATCTCGATTTGCATCGTTTAAATATTTTTTAAGAGAGTCCCAGCTCGCGAGATTTTCTCTCTGTCCACTCCCAAAGATAAAACCATCTCCAATTGCCGCAGCGCGCTTTAAGGCGACTTCCTTAAAGCCGCCTAACCAAATAGGAATCTTTTTCTCTGGCAATGGATTCAACCCAGCTCGCTCAATCATGTGCCATGCACTCTTGTAATCGATTACAGGCTTCTCCCATAATTTTCGGAGCAGGTTAATTTGATCTTCCTGACGCTTTCCTCGATTCGAAAAGTCTTCATTGAGACTATCGAATTCAACGTAGTTCCAGCCAGTGCCTACGCCCAGCCTTAGTCTTCCAGAAGAAAGAATGTCCACCTCGGCTGCCTGCTTCGCTACAAGAGCTGTTTGCCTTTGCGGGAGGATGAGTACTCCGCTAGCAAGCTCGACGCGCGAGGTGCACGCCGCAAAAAAACCCAGAAGAACAAAAAGTTCGTGGAAGGCTGATTGATCTGAGTAGGGGCCCCAAAGTGGCGGGTCCCTATCGGCATGAACAGCACCTAATACGTGGTCGTAAACGAGCAAATGAGAATAACCCAAACCCTCTGCCGCCTGCGCCCAATCTTTTATAATCGCTGGATCGTTACCAATTTCTAGATGAGGAAAGACAGCGCCTATTTTCATTTTTTTAGCCCCTGAACCTGAATTGTAATAGGCTAATCAATATTTTGAAACAAAGGTATGATTTATGGCAAAAAGGTATATAACAGAAATGGGGATGGGAACAGACGTCCACGGACAAGACTATACGGTAGCCGCCGAAAGAGCCGTTTTTGATGCGATACACCATTCGAGCTTGCACTTTTTTGAGCACTTGAACAAGTCGGCAGACGACATGATCATTGATTTAATGGTGGCTGTTCCAAAACCGAACATGGTTGACCAAGAACGACTAGCACGGTCTTTGCCATACGGTAATATAAATCTCATGCTATCCAAAGGCGGTCTCGAGATACCCGGGGACGGCGAGGATGATGCAATTGTCATTGCAAACGCCGGAGTAATTGTTCGATTGAATGACTAAGAAGCGAAGTAATTAACTAGGCAGTAAATCGAAAACCTTTAAATCTTCAGAGGCTGCGCTTTGCCTTGCAACCATTTGTCCCATCCAGGCTTTTCCTGCTTCATTTGTTGGATCTAAAGTGCCTGCAACGACAGCCGCGTAGACCCAGTTATAAAGAGTACAACTCCTATAATCATCCCAGACAGAGTCGAAGGCAAGTCCCTCTACTCCACGATTTCTCAAGCCGTCTATGTATCTATTAAGCAGCTGTTTTTCCTCTCTTTGTCTGATTTCAGTTTTTGTATTTTGGCCAAGCAACAAAGCAACATCAAACATCCCTTTCGCAATTAATGGGCCCTGCCAATCTAAAATTGCGACCTGATGATGGCTCGGTTCGACACCAAAGAGGAGATTTGGCATCCTAAAGTCACCGTGGCAGAGAGTATTGGGTCCACTCATTCGCTCCGACTGCAGAGCCGGCACTGCTTCGAGGAATCGGTCGCGATGATCACGCACATTCTGGGGCACGAAATCATCAAAGGCTTGGACCATGGGATCCCAGCCAGTTCTGGACCAGTTAAGCATATTATCCGCGTGATAACTGTTTGCAATCCCAGGAACCCATTTCAGCGTGGAAGTTTTGTCCCAAAATGCGCTATGAAGCTTCGCTAATTCGTCAATCGCTAACTCGGTTTGCTCAAGATTAGCTCCGATTGCCTGATCTCCAACTTCATAATCACTGAGATCCTCCATGAGTATCAGGAAATTATCACCATCAAGCGCGCAGTAATAAAAAGCCGGGCATCTTGCCTCTGTTCGCGGATCTAATTCGTCTGCAAACCTAGTTTCTCTCTCGTATAAGTTCATGTTCATCGCAACTTCGCGATTAGTGGGATTTTGCGACGCGTATTTAGCTATTACTGAAGGTGGGAGATGAGGTGCTTTGGTATTATATTTGAATGTTAGCTTCGAGATATCAGCCATCATTCCCGTCCCCTCAGCTAGCGGCTCTACAGAAACCTCCCGAATCGAGATTCCTGAAGGCAAAAACCTATTTGACAAAGCCCGGTTTAGAAAGTCAGCCGAGAATCCCTCGGGAAATTTGGACAAACTCATAAAGATCCTCCCTAGTTTTTAAAAGATTATTCTATTTTTCTTGCTCTTTTAGTAGCTAGTTGGGCTTCAAATTAATCGCCACTATTCCCACTTACTCTAAACGAAAAATTAACAGAAAAAACTTATTGTTTTTTGAATCTTTATTTTTTGGCTTTAAGATCTAATTCCATGAACAGTGCAATTAACCTTTTAAATATGATCCACCATTGGGACACACTTGCACTCAGGGTTTTGTCATCTAGAGATGCTTCGGGGACCCTTACTCGGCTCGCAAAGACCATTTCATTTTCCGGTAATGGCTATGCCTATTTGGTTACACCTGTTTTTCTTTTCATTTTTGATTTCTCTCAAATACCAGAATTCGTTCGAATCGCGATAAGCGCAATCGTTGCGGAGAGATTAATTTACGCAGTAATGAAAAGAGGCCTAAAGCGACGGCGACCGGCGACTATTTTATCCAACTATCACAGCGTCATTGAAGCAGGGGATGAATTTAGTTTCCCATCCGGACATACTTCGGCTGCCTTTCTCATAGTGTCACTTTTAGTTCTATTCTACGGATCCGTTTTTGTAATTTTTTATCTTTGGGCAGGATTGGTCGCCTTATCGAGATTAGTGCTAGGGGTTCATTTCCCTACGGACTTGCTTTTCGGAGGCCTTTTAGGATCATCGGTCGCGTATCTCACTTTTGTCCAACTCTTATGAGAATACTCTACGGGGTTCAGGGGACTGGCAACGGGCACCTCACCCGAGCCATTGCAATCACAGAAGCTATGGAAACATCTTTTTCTGATTGCGAGGTTGATCTGCTTATTTCCGGGAGGTTAGAGGAAAAACTTCCAATTAAGACTAAAGAAATCATTTGGCGACACGGCGCGACATTGATTATCAATAATGGCAAAGTTCGATTGGTAAAAACTATTCTTAATTTCAGTCTAAGGCAATTTATAAGAGATATCGGAAGGCTTAAACTCAAAAAATATAATTTGTTGGTCACCGATTATGAACCTATCGTTGCCTGGACAGCAAAAATCAGGAGGAGAGAGGTCATTGGAATCGGTCATCAGTACGCTTTTCACTATGATGTGCCGATAAAAGGCTGGAGACCGTTATCAAAAAATCTCATGAAACTTTTCGCACCAGTCAATAGGAGAGTTGGTTTGCACTGGCATCATTTTAACCAACCGATCCTGCCTCCCGTTGTAGATGTTGGTTTAGCTTCCGAGAGCAGAATTCAGAACAATAAAGTGATTGTTTACCTGCCCTTCGAGGAGCCAGAAAAGTTAACCAGAGATCTTCAGAAAATTTCAGATCATGAGTTTTATGTTTATCACCCCGCGCTCGAAAATTCCGACGAAGGGAATATGCACAAACGGAAAATCTCTCGAGCGACTTTCAAAGATGATCTCGTAACCTCAAGCGCCGCAATATGCAATACTGGATTTGAACTCATTAGTGAGTGCTTAACTCTTGGAATTAGAGTCTTTACGAAACCACTGGGTAATCAGATCGAGCAACAGTCGAACGGGGCCGCATTATCAAAACTGGGCTATGCAACAGTTGTAAAAAAGCTCTCGATCGAAGATATCCGAAATTGGTTAAGAAGGGATGACTCAATAAAAGTCACCTATCCTAACACCCAGAAGTCGTTGGCGAATTGGCTTGTATCGGGAGCGGCACAGCCAATCGAAGAGATAGCGACTGATCTATGGGCTGGCGTCAGTGTTTCTCGATAAGTGTCCCTATTTTACCCCGAATTTCTGCGCGTTCCTAAAGGCTTGTAATTCGAAGTCAGGATGAATTTCACTGGGCTCTTGTTGGTAACAGGCGACGTCGTAAAAATCCCGAAAAGAAAGAATTTTTCCGTTAACAACCTTTGCCACTCCGCATATATGGGGAGTCATAAGATCTCTCCCAGATACGTCCCAGTGATGATCTAGTCTCTCAGTAAAAACAATGTCTTCATCGCTGGCTAAATTCAGAATTTCTGCGCTGAAATGAGTCATGTTCTCTAGGATTGGAATTTCTTTTGCAAAGCCTCCTTTCGAAATATGTTCTCTCAGATGTTCAAGCCCGTATATGGTGTCAAGACCACTGTTGGCCCAAATGAATTCCGGGCTACAAAGCTCATCTATTTGTTGGTGCAATGTTCCTAGTTCCATCGCGCGGATTAGCATTAGGACAGTTCGTTCGTTATCATTTCGGCCTATGGACACATTTACCATCAATTAAACCTTTCAAATAAAAAAATAACCTATCAGCTTTTTGGTCATGAGACCAAAGAAATCAGGGAAGCCTATGACCGAGACACTTAATTTTATCCGCTACGAGGGAGTATCAAACGGCGTTGCCAGAATTGTACTTAACAGGCCGGAAAAACGAAACGCACAGAACAAAGGGATGCTTTACGAACTTAATGACACCCTTGATCTAGCGTCGCAAGACAACGAGTGCAAAGTGATTGTGTTGGCCGCGGAAGGACCTGATTTCTCCTCAGGACATGACATGAAAGATCGCGAGCCAATGACACATAAGCCGGTGGGAACGTGGGGGGGGTTCAATCAACCAGGCATAGAAGGCCATTGGGCGTTTGAAGAGGAACTTTACCTCGGTTTTTGCTGGCGGTGGAGGAATATCCCCAAACCAACCATGGTTGAAGTTCAAGGCAGAGTCATAGCAGCAGGTCTTATGCTGGTCTGGCCGTTTGATATTATTGTCGCTAGCGAAGACGCACGATTTTCGGATCCAGTGGTCGCTTTCGGAGTAAACGGGGTCGAATACTTCGCTCATCCATGGGAAGTCGGAGTCCGAAAAGCCAAGGAAATGCTCTTTACGGGAGAAGCAATTACCGCGCAAGAAGCCAAGGATTTGGGCATGGTTAACCACGTTGTCCCGCTCTCTGAGCTCACAGACTTTACGATGAAAATGGCGAGTCACATTGCTAAACAACCATTGTTGGCGCTTAAGCTTGCCAAGCAGTCAGTTAACCAAATGCAGGATGGGCAGGGAATTTGGACATCCCTCCAAGCCGCAATGTCTTTGCAGCACATGGGACATGCACACGAAAGGTTGCTTCACCAAACAGTAGTGGAACCAGAAGGCGAGGATAAAATCAAGAAGCAAGCGAAAAAGAAAAGTTCTAACGAATTCTAAGCGGACTTATTCCGACTGGATTAGAATAAAAAAAGCTGATAACTTGCTTAAAACAGTGGCGATAAGGAAGAGTTTAATGGGTCAAATCTCCATTAACGAAAACGTCATGGACTTGACTCCTGATGGTCCGCGGTTAAAAGGTATGAAATGCAATAATTGCGGAAACCACGTCTTCCCGATGCAGTCGGGTTGCCCAAAGTGCACGTCGGATGATGTTGAAGAGGTTCAACTAGGAACTCAGGGAACACTTTGGGCATGGACAATTCAAGGATTCCCGCCCAAGGCCCCGCCCTATCTAGGGGAAGCTGATCCCGAAAAATTTGAAGCCTACGGAGTTGGATACATAGAACTCCCAGGTCAATTGAAAGTTGAATCGCGATTGACCATATCAGATCCCTCACTTCTAAAAATTGGTATGAAAATGGAAATTGTCCCAGAAACGATTGGTACAGACGAGGAAGGAAACGAACTAGTTACCTTCGCGTTTGCGCCTTCCGCTTGAATAAGGAGAAACTATAATGAGTGACGAT
>PARM01000045.1 GCA_002711495.1 Gammaproteobacteria bacterium | reverse complement strand
AGCGTGTTAAAAATAAAAATATTAATCTTAAAGGAGAATTAGTTGTAGTATTAGAAGGTCAAAATAAGCCAAAGCCATTTTCAAAAATCAATGAAAAAATAAAAAATGAATTCTTATCTAAGTTATCTGCATCTGATTCTGCAAAGTTAATTTCCATCTTAACAGGCGAAAATAAAAGAGATATATATAAAAAGCTTATAGAAAAATAAAAAATCATTATAATATCGCTTGAGTTGGTTGGATGATTGCTAAATTAAATTTTAGAGGAAAGTCCGGACTTCAAAGAGCAGGGCGCCAGGTAACACCTGGGAGGCGTGAGCTTACGGAAAGTGCAACAGAAAATATACCGCCATTTTAGGTAAGGGTGAAATGGTGCGGTAAGAGCGCACCGCGCAAGCGGCAACGTTTGCGGCAATGTAAACCCCACTCGGAGCAAGACCAAATAGAAATCCATATTCTGTTACCCGCAGAGGGATTTGGGTAGGTCGCTAAAGGTATTTGGCGACAAATATCGTAGATGAATGATTGTCCTCGACAGAACCCGGCTTATAGGCCAGCTCCCACATTTCTTCGTCATCGCTCATGAGATAGGCGGTTTTTCCGATTTTTAATCAGCCAAGATCAGACATCTTTTTTCTCAAGTAAGAAAACTCACACATATCAGTGCTTTTACCGAATTCTCCTCACCATTTTTTTGGGCTTAGTGCTCACGTTGTTATTTAGTAGCTCCTTTACCTCTATTTTTGACTTTCATAGTGAAATAAAGTGGGAAAAAGTGGCATAATGTGGGTTAATAGAGGTCTAATCTAAACTTTTCCAGATATTAAGTTTGAGAGAAAGTATGGAGTTCGAAAATTCGGAGTTTTTAGATGTTTAGAGGGGTGAATAACATCAATATCGATGTTAAGGGTCGCTTNGGTGTGCCNTCCAGATTCCGTGAGTTNCTCGCTAATCATTGTAGCGGAGAGATGGTAGTNACAATAGANACTGAAGAGAAATGCCTTCTTATATACCCTCGGCCTGATTGGGATGATATCCAAAGAAGAGTAGAGGAGTTGCCAAGTTTTAATGCGGTGACTCGCCGAGTCCAGAGATTGTTAATAGGTCACGCAACCGATGTCCAAATGGATGCNAANGGTCGAGTTTTGTTACCGCCACCTCTCAGAACTTATGCGAATCTCGAAAAAAAGGGAGTCCTAATAGGCCAAGGAAANAANATGGAGCTTTGGGATGANACTGCCTGGAANANTAAACGNGATATTTGGGTTGAAGAGGGCCAAANNCTGGGGATTCCTCAGGANTTGGCGGGGCTATCTTTATAAGGAGAAATAATTGTCAGGTCNTGACAATCATTACAGTGTTATGCTCNATGAGGCNATTAAAGCTTTGTTTATTCGTAAAGANGGTAAATACGCAGACTGCACTTATGGNAGAGGAGGCCACAGTANGGCAATTNTCTCTGCTTTAGGACCCATGGGTGGTTTACTAACCTTGGATTCTGATCTGGATGCAGTTCTTCATGCAAAAAAAACATTCCTAAATGATTCCAGAGTGGTTGTGGAACACAGCACGTTTTCAAATATCAAAAAGCTTGCAAAAAAGCACAATTTAACTGGATTTGATGGNGTTTTGTTAGACCTGGGNGTTTCCTCTCCCCAACTGGATAATGCAGAAAGAGGATTTTCCTTTCGATTAGATGGCCCCTTAGATATGAGGATGGATAGAAGTGCTGGTATAACTGCAGCGGANTGGCTGCGGGAAGCGCCGCAAAAAGAAATCGAAGAAGTCTTAAAAAACTTCGGTGAAGAGAGATATTTTCGGAGAATAGCCAGGGCCGTAGTTACTGAAAGAGATAAATATGAGCTCAATTCCACTAGTGGTCTTGTAGAAATTGTTAAAAAAGCGATACCCACCTTAGATAAGAAAAAGCACCCTGCGACTAGAGTGTTTCAAGCGATTCGAATTCATGTAAATCGAGAATTAGAGGAATTGACGCAGTGCTTGGAACAATTAATTGGTTTGATGAACTCGGGTGGCCGGCTGGTAATAATAAGTTTCCACTCCCTCGAAGATAGACTGGTCAAAAATTTTTTTAAACGTCAAGCTCGAGGAGACTATTTCCCAAGAAAGTTTCCTATTAAAGACACTGATATAAAGAGACCTATTAAAGTTCTTGGAAAACCTATAAAAGCGTCTCCGGAAGAAATTTTTAATAATCGAAGATCACGAAGCGCTACTATGAGAGTGGCAGAGAGAATGCCATGATGGAATCCAGCGCGGCTTTCATGGTATGGGCAATTTCTCCCCGTCAAATTAGCATCGGCACCCTAGTCCTAGCATTAGGAATCTCTGCCTTTTTCGTTTCCTTTTCTTCTCATCAAGCAAGGGAGTTATATCGAAATTTACATATAATTCAAAAGAAGAGGGACGATTTGGATTTTGAATATCAAAAGTTGATTCTCGAAAGGGGTGCGTTTGCAGATTATTCAAGAATTACCGATCTTGCAAAAAAACAGCTAAATATGCGTACTCCTCTGACAGATGAGCTCGTGGTTTTAAGATGAGTTTTTTGAGGGTTTATATTGTAGTGATAGCTGTTTTTATTGCAGCTTTAGTGATCCTTGCTAGACTTTTATTTTTGAATCTTGAGCAGAAAGAATTCCTGCAGAGAGAAGGTGAAAAAAGAGCGATCGGCACCTCCGTTGTAAAGGTTAATCGGGGAATGATCCAAGATCGCTCTGGTAAGCCTTTGGCTGTAAGTACACCAGCTTTTGCTTTGAGGCTTGACCCAGCAGAAATACTCTCATCCGATCAAGACCTTTCTCCCTTAGCAGACTACCTAGGGGTGACGCCTAAAGTGCTTAGAGAAACAGTTCGAGGCCACACAAAGAGCAGAGGTTACTATTTAAGAAGAGATGTTCCACCATCAGACGCCCGTAGACTTTTAGATGCAGGATTGAAAGGGTTACAGGCAGACCGTACTTTTAAAAGATTCTACCCGGCAGGAGAGGTGGCTGCTCATGTGGTAGGGATAGTGAATACGGATGATAAAGGGATAGAGGGTTTAGAACTTGCGCACGATAANTTNTTAACTGGTACGCCTGGTCAAAAAAAATTTTTGAGAAATGCNCATAAGGAGGTAGTAAAAGACGAACAGCACCTNGTGNTNGCAGAACCAGGNAAAAATCTGACGGTTTCNCTGGACCTCCGCCTGCAATATCTGGCTTACAAAGAATTAAAGTCGGCTGTGTCCTCTTTTGAAGCGCANTCTGGTTCTGTCATTCTTTTGGATGTAGAGAGCGGAGAAATCCTAGCGATGGTTAACCAACCCTCTTTTAATCCGAATTATCGTTATCAACGAGTTTTAGATCCTAGGGCGCTGAGGAATAGAGCGCTTACAGATGTATACGAGCCCGGCTCTACCGTTAAGCCATTGACCGTCGCTGCAGCTTTGGAGACCGGTAAATACTCTGCTGAATCGTCTATTGATACCGCTCCTGGCTCGCTGAAAATAGGTAGCTTACTAATTCGAGATCCCTCTAATCGTGGACTAATAAATTTAGATCAGGTCATAGCGTACTCTAGCCAAGTTGGAATCTCTAAGCTCGCTCTAAATTTAGATGCGCACGAGGTCAGGGCACTTTTCGACCGGATGGGCATCGGAAAGACGCTTTCGATTGGATTCCCTGGCGAGGAAACAGGTTCTCTGCCGTACTTTCGTCGTTGGAGAGATATTGACCGAGTTACCTTTGCTTATGGTTACGGTTTAACTCTGACTCCTACCCATCTTGCAAGCGCCTATATGACAATAGCAAACAATGGTTTAAAAAAAGACTTGACTCTTTTAAGAGGCGGAAGCTCAGAATCTACGCGGGTTTTCTCGAGAGCTGTTGCTGCTCAGTTAAAAAAAATGTTGTCATTAGTAGTTAGAGACGGTACGGGACAAAAAGCCAAAGTAGATGGGTATCAAGTCGCAGGAAAGACAGGAACTGCCCGAAAGGTAGGTTCAGATGGTTATACGGACACAAATCATCTTGCCTTTTTTGCGGGATTAGCTCCGGCCAGTAAACCGAAATTAGTAGCTGTCGTGCTTATAAATGATCCACAAACCGCACGAAGCGGTGGCGGAGCTATTGCCGCCCCTGTTTTCTCNAGAGTCATGACCGGAGCTTTGAGNATCTTGAATATCCCNCCTGCAAGNAAAGGTTCAGTTTGATGGNANTATTATTAAGCGAACTCATTCATGATAAAAATCTGCCTGACATTCTCTTGANGGGGATTNCTNCAGACAGTAGGGAAATAAAGAAAGATGAACTCTTCATAAGCCTTTCAGGCCAAAAATATGAGGGTCGTGACTTTATCAAAGATGCAATCAGCAAAGGAGCCGCTGCGGTGATCACGGATAAACCAGCGGGGGGAAATTATGAGACGGATTTGCCAATTTTTTGCTTACCAGACATAAGAGAAGATTTAGGGAAATATGCGTCTCGTTTTTATGGCAATCCCTCTCAGAACATGCAAATTATCGCTCTGACTGGTACAAATGGAAAAACCTCTGTAACTCATTTCCTCGCTCAAGTTTTGAAAGGGAAAGGTTTTCGCTCAGGTATCATCGGATCATTAGGTTATGGAGAGCCAGAAAAACTCATACCCGCTAACCTAACGACTCCTGATGCCGTAAGGTTGCAGGGCATTTTAAAAACTCTTTATGATAAAGGATGTCAACACGTTTTTCTGGAAGCCTCCTCTCACGGCCTTCATCAGAGCCGCCTGTCCGGGGTTGATATAGATATTGCTGTTCTCACTAACATCACTCAAGACCATCTTGACTACCACGAGACCATGGATGCCTATAGAGAGGCAAAAGCAAAGTTATTTACCTTCGATTCTTTAAAAAAAGCAGTGATTAATAAAGACGATGAATATGCGGTGAATTTGAAGCGAATTTTATCTCCTGATGTTGAAGTGAAAACCTTTAGCTGCAACGGTCCAGCAGATATTTGCTTGATCTCTGAAAGTTTTAATAGAAAAGGAATTTCTCTTGCCGTCTCTTGCTCTGGCTCAAAATTTCCAGTCGCTTTACCGCTATTTGGAACCTTCAATGTAGAAAATATTTTGGCAACGTTAGCGACTTTAAATTCTATGGGTTGGAGTGGTGAGGAAATCTACAATTCAATCGGCTATTTGGCCGGAGTTCCTGGGAGGATGGAGTTAGTTTCAAAGGCAGAGCAGCCAACAGTATTTCTTGACTATGCGCATACGCCAGACAGCCTGGGGAAAGCGCTCCACAGTATTCGCGAGCATTTTGGAAGAAGAAAATTAATCTGTTTGTTTGGCTGTGGTGGAGATCGAGATCCCTCAAAACGTAATCTAATGGGAAAAATAGCGAGCGAATTATCAGACGTGGTCATTCTAACCAATGACAATCCCAGAGGTGAGGTCCCAGAAAATATCATTCGTGATATCAGAGAGGGAATCTCTGGATCATACTTTTGCGAGCTCGATAGAGCTAAAGCGATTAAGGAAGCTATTAGTACCGCGAAAAATGACGACGTTATCCTTGTTGCGGGGAAGGGTCGAGAAATGTTTCAAGAGGTTAAGCTAGATAAGATTCCCTATCAAGATTTGGATAGTATTCGTGCTGCTATGGAGGCGAGAAAGAATGTCTGAAGCGCGAAGAGTAATTGCAGGTTTAGGGAAGACCGGATTAAGCTATGCGAGATTTTTAACCGCTAAAAATCTTGAATTTGAAGTTCTTGAAGACAATTTGAGCGAGGAACAAAGGGCTCGACTGAACGAGGTAAAAAAAGGGGTTAAGGTCAGTTCATTTAGCGATAATAGACTCGAAGGTGTCTCGGAGATATACCTCAGCCCCGGCGTGCCCAAGTTAAAAAAGTGTATCGATCAGGCGGTAAAAGATGGGGCCCAGATATTAAGCGACATCAAGATTTTTTTCGATAGCGCTAAGTGCCCAGTAGTGGCTATTACTGGAACAAATGGAAAATCAACTGTCTCTGAATTAGTTTCTCTTTCGCTTTCTTACCACTACAAAAATATATTGTTGGCGGGTAATATCGGCGAGCCTGTCCTCGACCACATACACTCAAACCTAGACCTCGCGGTTTTAGAGTTGTCTAGTTTTCAATTAGAGAATCTCTATGGAGCAAGCCCAGAGGTGGCCGTAGTCCTGAATCTATCTCCAGATCATATGGATCGTTATGATGATTTAGGATCTTATTTTTCAACTAAATTATCAATCTATGATAATTGCAAGAAAGGGGTAATTAACCGCACTTTATCTAAGAAGATAAAAGGCAGTTTTAACGAAGTAGCTACTTTTGGCCTTGGAGAGACAGCGGGACTCGGAAATTTTGGCACCGTAACGAGGCATAACGAAACGTTTTTAGTCCATGACTCTGAAGTTCTTCTCAAAGAAAGTGAGTTGAAGATAAAGGGAAGTCATAATTTAGAAAATGCCCTTGCGACGATAGCTATAGCTTGGCTCCTAGGTGTTGATCTCGTCTCTGTTGTAGAGACGATAAAGGACTTTCGGGGTTTGCCTCATCGTGGTGAAGTGGTGGCAGATGAGAGCGGAGTGATGTTCGTTAATGATTCTAAAGCCACAAATCAAGGAGCTCTTTTGGCTTCTTTAAAAAGCCACTCGAAAAACTATGGGATACATTTGATTTTAGGAGGAGAGACAAAGGGGGTGAGTTTTTCTCCTTTAGCCGAAAAGATAAAGCTATCTGTTAAGTCTGTATGCATTATCGGAAGAAATCCTCAACAGCTAAAAAGTGAACTCTCAGGCTGTTCTCCAAAAAGTTTTACGACTCTGAAGGATGCCGTCCACGAATGCTATAAGAATTCGAAGGCAGGAGATCTAGTTCTATTAGCCCCTGGATGCGCCAGCACCGATCAGTATGAAAACTTTGAAGAGAGGGGGCAGATTTTTAAAAAGGCGGTCCTAGAGGTTCTTTCATGAAAGCAGTTTTGAAAAACCGCAGAGAAACTTATCGGGAGCATATAATTAGTCCGATTGATCCTATTTTGGCTGCTATTACCCTGGCTCTATTAGTTTTTGGATCGATCATGGTGGGGTCTGCATCTATGGAAATAGGACTAAGAGATTACGGCAACCCATTCCACCTAGTAGCTACCCATCATATTTATATTTTATTGGGACTACTTTCGTTCGTTTTTGTTCTCGGTTTACCAATGATATTTTGGGAGAGAATGAGCTGGGTTTTTCTAATTATTTCTTTAGTGCTTTTGATTGTTGTTCTGATGCCAGGAATTGGAAAAGAAGTCAATGGTTCCACCCGTTGGATCAAAATTGGACCCATCAATTTGCAAGGATCTGAATTTGTCAAATTATTTTTCTTGGTTTATCTAGCGAAAAGTTTAGCCAATAAAACAGATGAGTCATCAGGCAAGTCAAGAACGTTCCTTGTCCCTATTTTTTTTCTTGGCGTTATTGTCTTGCTTCTCATGCGACAGCCTGATTTTGGCGCTTCTATCGTTTTGATTTTTGCTAGCGTATCGGTTTTATATCTTTCAGGAGTCTCCTCACGATTCTTAGTACCCTTTGGGCTTTTAATCTGCATTTTCATCACGATATTTTCTTTGATACAACCTTATAGGTTTGAAAGAATTATTTCTTTTTTTGATCCCTGGCATGATCCGTTTGGGAGCGGATATCAATTAACACAAGCGCTTATTGCTTTTGGACGAGGCGAGTGGCTAGGGTTAGGACTTGGTAATAGCATACAGAAGCTGTTTTTTTTACCTGAGGCTCACACTGACTTTATTTTCTCAATTATTGGTGAAGAGTTAGGTTTTGTAGGTGCCGCTAGCGTTGTTCTGTTATTTGTGGTTCTAGTGATTCGAGGATTATCAATAGGAAATTTTGCGAGGAGGAAGGGAATGAACTTCCATTCTAGCCTTGCATATGGAATTTCGATTCTTTTGGGAGTTCAGTCTGTTGTAAACCTAGGAGTAAATTTAGGAGTTTTGCCGACCAAAGGAATAACGCTGCCTTTTATAAGTTATGGCGGTAACAGCTTGGTAGTTTGTTTGGTGATGGTTGCAATTTTACTTCGAATCGAGATTGAAGCAAGGAAAGGGCGAGAAAGAAATGGTTGATTCTGTTTACGACACAGCCACCCAAATGGGACGGATAAAAAAGATCCATTTTGTTGGAATCGGCGGAGCTGGGATGAGCGGAATTGCTGAAGTTCTGTATAATCAGGGATATCTCATATCTGGTTCTGATAATCAGTCTTCCGATATCACGAACAGACTCATTGCATTAGGTGCTAAAGTATTCATTGGGCACAAAGCCTCCCAAGTCGATGGCGCCGATGCTGTAGTAGTTTCAAGTGCTATTTCGAAAGATAATCCAGAGTATTTGTCGGCGCTTGAAAACCGTATTCCAGTAGTTCAGCGCGCTGAGATGTTAGCAGAGCTAATGAGATATCGATATGGTATTGCAGTCGCCGGGACCCACGGGAAAACCACTACCACAAGCTTAATTGCTTCAGTGTTTTATGAAGCCCAATTTGACCCAACTTTTATAATTGGGGGGCTTTTAAATAGCTCTGCTAGTAACGCCAAATTAGGAGCATCACGTTATTTGATAGCTGAAGCAGATGAAAGTGATGCCTCTTTTCTTCACCTCCAGCCAATGCTAACTGTTCTGACTAACGTTGATAGGGATCACTTAGTAAATTACGAGGGTAGCTTTAAAAAGTTACAGCAGGCTTTCATCAAATTCATACATAATTTACCCTTCTACGGTTTGTTAGTAGCATGTATTGATGACCCGATTACTAAAGTCATTTTATCACGGGTTAACCGCCCAATTATTACCTATGGTTTTGATGAACAAGCCGACTATAGAGCAACTGATTATAAACAGAACGGTTTTATTTCAACTTTCACTGTAAGGAAGAGAAACGATCCTAAGATGGCCGTTTCTTTAAATCTCAATATGCCTGGAGCTGAGAACGTTCAAAACGCGCTTGCTTCCTTCGCAGTAGCCTCTGAGGAAGGTATTGCAATAAAAAAAATTATTAGTGGCATCGAGTCATTCGGGGGTGTTTCGAGGAGATTTCAGCATCATGGAACGTTTTCTATTGATCAAGGTGAATTCATGTTGGTTGATGATTATGGCCACCATCCAAACGAAGTTAGATCTGTAATTGCAGCTATTAGAAACGGATGGCCCGATTCACGTTTAATAATGGTTTATCAACCTCACAGATATTCGAGAACNCTAGAAATGTTTGAGAGCTTCGTGGACGTTCTTTCAAGCGTAGACCACCTTTTTTTGCTCGAGACNTATTCCGCGGGGGAAGAGCCTCTTGATGGNGCTGGNAGTAAGGATTTNTTCAATCAATTAAAATTGAAAACNTCTGTTGCAGTTGAATTTGTAGAATCGATCCAGAAAGTCCCTTTAATGCTGGAATCGCGTATTCGTCCGGGAGATCTGGTTGTTACTCAGGGAGCAGGAGANACTGCACAGATTGCGAGGAGCTTAACCAAAAGATGGCGNCGAGAGNAAATGNTTTCATGAATGAATTTTTTCTAAANNTAGTTTTTNTAACTTTTCTTGGGTTCGGANCNATCTCATTGACAGTTATTTTTCTAGATAAATCGTCTTTNAAATCTTTGTCGATTGCGGGCGATCTNAATAATCAACAATATTTACGAGCAAAAGAAGTATTAGTAGAAATCAGTGAGAGAGGGTCAAACCCTAAGGATATTATTTCTGTTTTATCTGATCTTCCTTGGATTCAGGAAGTAAACTTAAGAAAGTATTGGTCTTTGGGTTCCGTCCTAGAGATTTCTCCCAAAAATGTAATCGCTTATTGGAACGAAGATTCCTTTATTGCGAATGACGGAGCAGTTCTAAAAGGAAACCTCTTTCGTGCAGGAAGTCTTCCCTATTTTTATGGTCCTAAAGGTAGTGAAAAAAACTTAATTGATTTTTATCTACAGGTCAGTGGAGTTTTGAAGAAATATGGACACCAGATCAGTGAGCTTAAGTTATCCGAATTAGGTGCTTGGTCGATTAAGACACAGACCGGCCTTAGTCTTTTTCTGGGGAAAGATGAACTGAAAAATCGGTTAGAGCGTTTTGTTGCATTGGAGGAGTATCACCGAATGAAAGGAAACCGTAGACCGGTTTTGAGTGTCGATACTAGATACCCGAGCGGATTAGCAGTTAGATTCGCCGACGAAGATTTTGGGGAAATATCAAGAAATTTAGCTCATAGGGAGATTGACTTATGACAAATCCTAACAGCGGTCGAATAATGGTAGGGCTAGATATCGGAACCTCTAAGGTAGTCGCTATAGTTGCCGAGCTGGGGCTAGAGGGAGAGATTGACATCATAGGAATAGGTAGTCATCCCTCAAAGGGTCTTAAGAAAGGGGTAGTCGTGAACATCGAGACCACTGTCGATTCAATTCAACGTGCGATCGAAGAGGCTGAATTAATGGCTGGGTGTCAAATAGAGCAAGTCTATGCAGGAATCGCTGGAAGCCATATTCGAGGCCTAAACTCTCACGGTATAGTTGCGATAAGAGATAAAGAGGTTTTTCAAGCAGATATAGACAGAGTAATTGATGCTGCTCAAGCTGTGGCTATTCCTGCTGATCAGAAGGTTCTTCATGTTCTCCCGCAAGAGTATGTAATAGATGATCAAGAAGGAGTAAAAGAACCTCTTGGGATGTCGGGCGTTCGGTTAGAGGCGAAGGTACATCTAATAACATGTGCGGTAAATGCACATCAGAACATTGAGAAATGCATAAGGAAATGCGGTTTAGAAGTCGAGGATATTATCTTAGAGCAACTTGCCTCAGGAGACGCAGTGTTAACTGAGGATGAAAAAGATTTAGGGGTTTGCCTAGTAGATATTGGGGGCGGGACCACAGATATTGCCATATTTTCCGAGGGTGCGATTAGGCACACAGCTGTAATTCCCATTGCTGGAGATCAGGTTACAAACGATATTGCGATGGCTCTCAGAACCCCAACACCAAACGCCGAGGAGATAAAGATCAAGTACGCGTGTGCGCTTGGCTCTTTGGCGCAAGAAAACGAGACTATAAAAATTCCAAGTGTAGGAGACAGATCTGACAGAGATTTATCTAGGCAAGCTTTGGCCGAGGTAGTAGAGCCTAGATATGAAGAGTTATTTTCCTTAGTTCAAGCTGAACTGAGACGAAGCGGTTTTGAAGACTTAGTCGCAGCTGGAATAGTCCTCACTGGTGGCACAAGCAAAATTGAAGGGGCTATTGAATTAGCGGAAGAAATATTTCATATGCCCGTTAGCTTGGGCAAACCAAAAAGCGTGGCAGGCTTGTCAGATATAGTTCGGAACCCTATTTACTCTACAGCAGTTGGGCTCCTTCATTACGGGGCTAAACAACAAATTAAAGGGGTTACGAGTAACCCCAAGCAAAAATCGGATGGACTAATAAACCAGTTTAAGAGTTGGTTTACGGGGAATTAAGAAAGCAAAGAGAGATAACATATCCTTAAAGGAGAAAAAAATGTTTGAGATCGTTGATAGTGCTCCACAAAACGCAGTTATAAAAGTAATAGGCGTTGGAGGTGGCGGTGGAAATGCCGTAGAGCATATGGTGAAGCAAAAAATTGAGGGCGTTGAATTTGTTTGCGCGAATACTGACGCGCAGGCGCTGGCAGGTTTGGGAGCTTCGACACTTTTACAATTGGGAGATAGCGTGACCAGAGGGTTAGGAGCGGGAGCCAATCCGGTTGTTGGTAAGGANGCTGCGNTGGANGACCGTGACCGAATTAAAGATATCCTCAATGGAACAGATATGGTTTTCATNGCTGCTGGGATGGGAGGAGGAACTGGNACTGGCGCCGCACCTATAGTAGCGGATATGGCAAAGGAGCTAGGAATCCTAACCGTTGCCGTAGTNACNCGTCCATTCGATTTTGAAGGGAAAAAGCGAATGACTGTNGCTGAGGANGGGATTNTAGAGTTATCAAAAAATGTAGATTCTTTAATAACTATCCCTAATCAAAAACTTTTGTCGATTTTAGGAGAGAATACGCCTTTACTTAAGGCATTCGCCACTGTCGACGATGTNGTCTCAAGCGCCGTTCAAGGGATCGCAGATCTTATAATAAGACCAGGAATGATCAATGTTGATTTTGCTGATGTAAAAACGGTTATGTCTGAAAGGGGAAGTGCCATGATGGGCAATGGCACGGCAATAGGAGATTCCAGGGCTAGGGAAGCTGCGGAGAGCGCAGTAAAAAGTCCTTTGCTTGCGGATATTGATTTTACTGGTGCTAGGGGTGTTTTGGTAAACATCGCTGCAAGCAGTGATATAACCATGGGAGAATTCTCTGAAGTGGGTTCGACAATTCAAGAATTCGCCTCCGATGATGCTACTGTTGTTGTTGGAACTGTCATAGACGAGTCGATGAACGAAGAAATGCGGGTTACCGTAGTTGCCACAGGGTTAGGAGATAAAACTAATAAAAGCGATCGATTTGGAGTGGCGCCTGAAGAGATGAGACCAGTAGCAGGAGACGGGGAACGTGATTACAAAATATTTGATAAACCNACTAATCAGAGACGAAAGTCGCAGAANGAGAAANGCGGGGTAATTACNAAAACTTTAGACAAGGATATGGANTATCTTGACATACCTGCGTTTCTCAGACGACAAGCGGACTGAGCTTTTAATCGGTTTAATATTCAGCGAAAAAAGCAAGTTTGTAGGTTAGCTTCGTAACACAACCAGCAAGCCGTCTATGAAGAGGAATTAGCTCATTTTTGGCAATGATGTTAATGTTCGGTTGCCGAGGAAATTGGACAGATCTGTGATTAATCAAAGAACATTAAAAAATGTAATTCGAGCTACAGGAGTAGGACTGCACACAGGAGAGAAAATATATCTCACTTTAAGACCTGCCCCGGTTGATACAGGGGTTGTTTTCTTGAGAGTTGACGCCGATCCAGTAGTGAAAATCCCAGCAAAGAACGCATTTGTTGGTGCGACAACCTTGGCGACGACCCTAATTAATGACGGGTATAACGTATCAACTATTGAACATTTAATGTCTGCCTTTAGTGGTTTGGGCATTGACAACGTTTATGTCGAGGTAAGCGGACCAGAGTTGCCTATCATGGACGGAAGTGCTGCCAATTTTGTTTTTTTGATTCAATCGGCAGGTGTGACCGAACAAAATGCTCTTAAGAAATTTATTAGAATAAAAAAGACAGTCAAGATTGAGGTAAATGATGGTTCCAGAGCGTTTGGTCAAACCGCAGAAATTCGTCCTTTCGATGGTTTCAGGTTAAGTCACACCATTGTATACGATAATGCGGTCATCAAGGAGCAACATGCTTCTGTTGATTTCTCCGCGACCACTTTTGTGAAAGAGATTAGTAGGGCTAGGACCTTTGGACTTATGCAAGATGTCGAGTATCTGAGAGAAAAGAATTTAGCTCAAGGAGGCAGCATGGACAATACTATTATTGTTGGAGATGCTGGGGTTTTAAACGATGATGGATTGCGTCATACCGATGAGTTCGTAAGGCACAAGATCTTAGATGCAATTGGAGACCTATATCTGATTGGTTCTAGCCTTATCGGCGAGTTTGTGGGATTTAAATCTGGGCACGCCGAAAATCATGCTTTAATAAAGGAAATTATGGCACAGCCCGACGCTTGGGAGTTTGTCACCTTTGGTGAAAACGAAATGGTGCCATCCTCCTATGAAGGTTTTGCCTCGTCCTCGTGAACACGTCTTCTAAGAGTCTTCGATAACTTGCCTAATGCCTGGGAAATAGCGGTATCACCGATTTCACTCGCGTTCATGGCAACAGTATCTGCAGCATTTATTGATACTTTTTTTCCAGGAGCAAAAAGGGAAGGTTTGTTTTGTCGGGGTCTAACCACCATTTTTATCTCGTTTGCGGCGATGCCCGCGTTTGAAAGAGCTGAGAGGATCACCTCTTCTCGGTACATTGCACTTGTGGCCTCAGTAGCTTTAGATACTATTATCTTAATAATACCCCGCTTTATACCGGAAATACCGAATTCAAAGGGCATGTAAGATGCTATTATCTCTTCAATTCTTTTGAGCTCTTGGGATTGGGTTACGAGCAAATGCAGTATATCATTACCATCGTGCAAGATCGTTTCTATTGGTTTAACTTGCTTGGGCAATTTACGCATAGGATTTATAAGTGCTCCAAAAAATGAGGTTTTATAAAAATTACGGTTTAGTTGGTTGAGTTTATATGAACTTTATTATCGTCAGCAACAGATCTGGAAGGCATCACTCTTTCAATGCAAATTTGATGGTAGTTTCTGGTTTAGTCCTAGCCCTCTTGGCGTTTGCTATTTTTATTGGCTTTTCCTCCTATAAATATCTCAATTATGATTCTTCTATTAGTCCTGAACTGGTGGTTAAGTGGAAGCATGAGATGGAGGTACAACGGAGATACGTAGAGCGTTTAAAGCAGGATGCGCAATTGAAGCATCAGGCATCAGCTCTGAGGATAGCCCAATTACAAGCGAGGATAGTCAGGCTTGACGCTCTTGGCGAGAGGCTGACCAAGATCGGCCGACTGAATGAAGGTGAATTTGATTTNTCTAGCGCNCCNGCTATGGGTGGTCCCGAGAAAATAANTGGTGCCGCTGCATACAANCCGCCATCATATATGGAATTACTCGATCAATTAGCCAGAGATATTGAAGATAGAGAGCAACAATTGGGTGTTCTTCAAATACTCATGGCCAAGCAAAAAATGGACCGGGACAAATTTATAGCGGGTAGACCAGTAAAAAAAGGTTGGATGTCTTCCCGCTATGGTAGCCGCGTAGATCCTATCACCGGAAAAAGAGCCTGGCATGAGGGAGTCGACTTTGCTGGAAAAGAGGGTGCGGATGTTATTGCCGTNGCTGCGGGGGTTGTAGTNTTNGCGGGCGAGCGAAGNGGCTACGGACGNATGATTGAAATAAATCATGGGGGTGGATACGCCACAAGNTATGGGCATCACAAGGAGCTCATCGTAAAAGCAGGTGACATCGTCAGGCGNGGGGAAGTTATAGGTCTTATGGGNAGCTCAGGNAGGTCTACTGGTCCTCATGTTCACTTTGAGGTGTATAAAGCTAGTAAAGTCGTTGATCCTTCGAAATATATATATCGAACAACCAGGTGAATCTTCATCTGTTAATTCTTCCAAAGCGCTAACTTATAGAATAGTTTTGATTAAGATCAAAAGAGAAACCAAAGATGTTAATTCAGCTGTTTACCAAAATCTTCGGAAGTAAAAATAGTCGAGAACTCAGGCGTTACCAAAAGATCGTTCGAACAATAAACGAAATTGAACCTAGGTTCGAAATTCTCTCTGACGCNGATCTAGTCGATAAAAAAAATTATTTTAAAGGAAGGCTNTCTGACGGNGAGAGCCTCGATCAAATTTTGCCAGAAGCGTTTGCCNCTGTTAGAGAAGCAGGCAAGAGAGCCCTGNNNTTAAGGGTTTTCGATGTGCAACTCATGGGTGGAATNGCCTTGCATGAGGGCAGAATCGCTGAGATGAGAACNGGCGAAGGAAAAACNTTAGTCGCCACACTGCCTTTGTACTTAAACTGCNTNTCAGGAAGAGGCGTTCATCTGGTGACAGTCAACGATTATCTTGCAAAGTGGGGAGCCGAGTGGATGGGTCCTCTCTACTCTCAGCTCGGGGTAACGGTAGGGGTTGTCTACTCTGGTCAGAATATNCAAGAGAAAAGAGATGCCTATCAGGCCGATATTACGTATGGAACTAATAACGAGATCGGTTTCGACTATCTTCGCGACAATATGGCTTTCTCTGAAAATGATCGAACTCAAAGAGGAAATTGTTTCGCGATAGTAGATGAGGTTGATTCTATTTTGATCGATGAAGCAAGAACGCCCTTAATTATTTCAGGTGGAGTAGAGAATTCAGCCCAAATTTATAGGGTCATCGACTCTATTATCCCTGGGATGAAGCCGCAAATTAAAACAGCTGAAGATNTCGCAGAGGAGAGAGATCCCCCAGGTGACTATTATGTTGATGAGAAGCAAAGGGATATTGAGTTGACAGAAGCTGGTCATCAAAAAGTCGAAAAAGAATTTTTAAGAAAGGGTTTGATAGAGGAGGGTAACAGTCTTTATGGAGCAGGAAATTTGTCTCTATTGCAAAATCTCTCTGCGGCTCTCAAAGCACACAATCTTTATCAGCGAGACGTCGATTATATTGTCGAAGAGAAAGAAATAGTAATTGTAGATGAACATACGGGCAGAACTATGCCAGGTCGTCGCTGGGGAGGTGGTCTTCATCAGGCTATAGAAGCAAAAGAGAAGGTGCCAATTACCAACGAGAGCCAAACCTTGGCATCAACTACATTCCAAAATTATTTTCGTTTATACGAGAAGTTAGCCGGCATGACCGGCACTGCAGATACGGAAGCCGCTGAATTTAAGCAAATATATGGGTTAGATGTGGTGGTCATTCCGACTAACCTTCCGATGGTNCGAGAAGATCAAAACGACCTTATTTTTATGACCCAAGAGGAGAAATACGAAGCGATTGTTGAAGAAATTCAAAATTGTAAAGCTAAAAATGCGCCGGTTTTGGTAGGCACAGCGTCGATAGAGTCCAGCGAGCTACTCTCAGGATATCTAAAAAAGCAGAAAATTGATCACAAAATTCTCAATGCTAAATTTCATGAGAAAGAAGCTGAAATAATAGCTCAGGCCGGAAGNCCTAATTCGGTGACTATTGCTACGAATATGGCTGGCCGAGGAACGGATATTATACTTGGCGGTAATTGGGAGGCTGAAAAAGCTCTATTACAAAATCCGACTGATGAACAGGTTAAAAAACTCAAAGAAAAGTGGGTTGAGGACAGTAAAAAAGTTCGAGACGCGGGCGGCTTGCATGTGATCGGCACAGAAAGACATGAGAGCCGAAGGATTGATAACCAGCTGAGAGGTCGGTCTGGCCGACAAGGCGATCCAGGGTATTCTAGATTTTACCTCTCCTTGGAAGACGGTCTTATGAGGATTTTTGCTTCTGACCGNATTAGAGGTTTCATGCANAACCTAGGAATGGAAAAAGGCGAGGCAATTGAGCATCGAATGGTTAACAATGCCATTGAGAAAGCTCAGCGAAAAGTTGAGGGACGCAATTTCGATATTCGAAAACAGTTATTGGAATATGACGATGTAGCTAACGATCAGCGTCAAATGATTTACTCCCAGAGAGATCAGATCATCGAATCCGACGATATTTCAGGTATATTAGACGAAATCTGGCCCGATGTTTTTGAAGACTTAATTGACCGATTTATCTTCCCGGATAGCCTCGAAGAACAGTGGGATATTTCTGGATTGGAGAAAGCTCTGGCATCAGAGTTTAATGTCGTGGTCTCGATAAGAGATTGGTTAGAAAATGAGAAAGACTTACCGGAGAGAGACATCCGAGATCGGATCATCGCTGAGGCTCGAGCGAATTATGCAATTAAACAAGAACAGGTTGGTTCCAGTTTGCGTACCTTAGAAAAAAGGGTCATGCTCGATATCCTTGATAATCTATGGAAGGAGCATCTAGCAGCAATGGATTATCTTAGGCAAGGAATCCATTTACGAGCGTACGCTCAAAAACAACCCAGAAGCGAATATAAAAGAGAATCGTTTGAATTATTTGGGGGTCTTCTAAGAAATATTCGTTATGAGGTAATTAAGTTTCTATCACTAGTAGAATTCGCCGATCAGGATGATCCAGCGGTTCTTGATAAGATGCGCAGGAAAAAAGAAGACGCGTCTAAATTCCAATATCAGGGAACCTCAAGTAATTCTTCGATAACAGACACAGAAGATAAAGCTAAAAGTAACTCTCCCTTTGTTCGCTCTGAGAAGCGAATTGGACGAAATGAACTTTGTCCTTGCGGGTCCGGCGAAAAGTTTAAGAGATGCTGCGGAAAGCTTGGAGCGTGATGCAAGGGAAAGACAGTCTTTTTTTCGATGAAATACCAGGTGTGAGGTTAGCCGCCATTGCCAGCGGAATAAAAAAAGATTTGCTTGATCTGGCTCTTATTGAGTTAAATGAAAAAGGCATCTGTTCAGCTGTTTTTACACAGAACAACTTCGCAGCCGCTCCGGTCTTGGTTTCAAGGGAACATTTAAAAAGTAAGAGCTGCCGTTACCTTCTTATTAACAGCGGAAATGCTAATGCCGCAACCGGAGACGAAGGAATCAAAACAGCGTCTCGATGCTGTCAGTCCGTTGCAGAAATAGCGGGATTGATGAAAGAGGAGGTGCTTCCGTTTTCCACTGGCGTTATTGGCCAGTCGCTGGATTTTCAGAAAATTCGTGACGCTATTCCTTCCCTGTTCCAAAAATTAGCTGGAGATGGTTGGACTGATGTTGCCCGAGCAATCCTCACGACAGACACTGAAACGAAGATCTCCGCAACAGAGATTGAAATAGAAGATAAAAAAGTAAAGATAATGGGAATTGCCAAGGGAAGCGGCATGATTCAACCTAATATGGCAACAATGCTTTCTTTTATAGCTACAGATGCCTTATTAGAGCGAGATCTTTCGGATCAAATTCTCTTTGAGGCCTGCGAAAACACCTTCAATAGAATAACTGTGGATGGAGATACATCTACCAACGATGCGTGCGTTCTGATGTCCACTGGGCTCTCCGGAGTCAATTGTAATAAAAGCCCCCAACTTGAGCTCATAAAGCAAGGCATTTTTCAAGTAATGCGAGATCTAGCAATGGCAATTGTCAAAGATGGAGAAGGGGCAACCAAGTTCGTGGAGGTAAGGGTAAAAGGTGGAAGAGCAAAAGAGGATAGTCGAAATGTTGCTTATTCCATAGCCAATTCTGCGCTGGTAAAAACCGCCTTGTTCGCGAGTGACCCTAATTGGGGCCGTCTGGTGATGGCAGTTGGTAAAGCTGATGCCGCGATCGACACGTCGAAAATTAATATTCAAATAAATGATCTTTTTGTTTTAAAAATGGGGCAGAAAGAAAAAGACTATACCGAGGAGAAAGGCCTTTTCGAGATGAAAAAACCTTCAATCGTGATCACTGTCGACCTTAACCTCGGCCAATATGAAGAGATCGTATGGACGACTGATCTCTCTTACGATTACGTTAAAATTAACTCAGAATATAGAACCTAATAATAGATTGTTTGATTACTGTCTGTCGTTATCTGAATATTCCTGTTCCACAGAAATCGATCTTCTCTCGGCAGCCCACTCTCCTAGATCTATTAGCTTGCATCGGTCGCTGCAGAATGGCCTGTGTTTATTTGACGTAATCCACTCGACGGATTTTTTACAATTAGGACACTCTACTGATAGGTCGGTCATGCAGTTATATTTGCTCTCGCTAAGTTTAAGTATTTTTTATGCAGGGACATTACTTGTCTCTCAAGATCCGAAATTAAGCCTTCATTTAAAATCAAATCGTCGTTACCCTTCAGCCTATCCTTACGATCAGGTTGAGTGGCAATAATAGCTTCCACCTCTTCCCTACAAGTTTTATCCCGTTCCATGACCCTTTTTATTTGGGTGTTTTTTTTTGCGTCCACAACTAGTAGCCTGTTCATAAGGCTCGTTTTTCCACTTCCAGTCGATAAAACCAACATCACATATTCCGAGGAGGAAAGCTGAATTTTTTTCAGAAGGTCCTCTATGATTGAAGGCACAGTGAGGTTTTCGAGTAAGATTTTCTCTTCGGGCTTTGAAAACACTATTTTTCGTAACCTTGGTCTGTTTATTTCGCCAGCAGAATCAAGAATACCCTTTCCAAAATGATCGACCACTTTTTTAAATGCTTCCTCTCCAGGTTTCATGACATTTCTTGAGGAAATGTCGGCATCAGCTATATCTACTCCAAGTGATTCGAAAATATTTGAGACGGCGGACTTTCCAGTTCCAATACCTCCCCTTAAACCGACTACAAATTTCGCCATCAGGAGATCACCCCATTAAGGTAAAGCTTGTTTAATTCCTCACCCCAAAAAATTACCGCAAATCCAGCAAATGCTAGGAAGGGCCCAAACCTAATTGGTTGAGCAAGATCTCTTCCTTTAAACGACAAAATACCTACAACAAATAAGCAAGATATCGAGCTAATCATTATGATTGTGGGTATTGAGACAATTCCCAACCAGGCACCAAGCATAGCTAACATTTTGAAATCCCCAAATCCCATGCCCTCTTTTTTTGTGAGAAGCTTAAACGCCTGATAAACAGCCCACAAAATGAGGTAGCCGATTAAGGCTCCCCAAAAAGCTTTTTCGAACGATGTGATTGTATCAAAGTAATTTATAATTAGGCCGACCCAGAGAAACGGCATAGTAATCGAATCGGGCAAAAGACCAGACTCATAATCAATACAGGCCAAAGAAATCAGCACATAAGATAATAGTGCCGCGCTCGCCCCATGCAACGTCCAGCCAAACTCATTAATGCAAAGAAAGGTCAAGATTGCAGAAAGGAACTCAACTAGGGGGTAGCGCGGGTTTATTTTCGCATTGCAGTCTGAACATCTCGCCCTCAACAAGAAAAATCCGATAAGCGGAATATTGTGTTTGTATCTAATCTTTGTGCCGCAAGTTGGACATTGTGAAGATGGGAAAGCAAGATTATAAGCTGATTCATCTGGCACCATCTTATTTTTTAATAATCTTTTTTCTTCGGGATCATCAAGAAAATTGGAAGCCAGACTAAAAGATTCTTTCAGCCACTCGCTACGAATCATCAAAGGTAACCGATGAATTACTACGTTGATAAAGCTGCCAATAATTAATCCAAAAAGTAAGGACAAAAGTATGATCATGCGCCTTGCTACCTTCAGAGGCCTGCTCCACTAGAATGGGAGTATGGCGGGAGCAGTCTTCTTTTAAAAGAACACTTTCAAGTTTACAATCCTTACGCGTAGCTGTCGACGATCCAGAAAGCCGGAATAGCTCAGTTGGTAGAGCAGTTGCTTCGTAAGCAATTGGTCGGAGGTTCGAGTCCTCTTTCCGGCACCAAATCCTCTCTTCTTAAGCGGTCTTAACGCCTGTTAAGATACTAAATATAATAGGTTTTGTAATATTTATCGCATGTTTATGAATGTTAATCAGTGTAGAATATATACCGTCAAAAGACGGTATATTTGACGGTATAAAAGAGGCTAGAAAGCTTATACCGTCAAATTGCCTTGAAACCCCTTAGGAGCGAGCACTCTTGTCAATCACAGTGGCGCAAGTCAAACAAGCTAAGCCCAAGGCTAAATCTTATAAGATCACTGATGGTAACGGTCTTTATCTGCTTGTTCACGCTAATGGATCAAAGTATTG
>PARM01000044.1 GCA_002711495.1 Gammaproteobacteria bacterium | reverse complement strand
GTAGCTACCCTCGTAACAGGTGGAATCACTACCCATTCTGCTGATGGCGAAACCGCCTCATTTGTTGAAATGCCTGACGTCTTTACTACGAACATCTGTTTCGGGGGATCGGATCTAAAAACCGCATATATAACCCTCTCGACGACCGGCAAGCTTATCTCTTGCGAATGGGACAACCCTGGTCTACCTCTAAATTTTCTTAATAAATAAAATGACCTCCTGTGAAAGTCTTTCACAAATTTTTCAAGACTTAATCATGGTGAACCTGACATCATGAATCGCTGGCTGCTGGCAGTATCTTGAGTGCCAAAAAACTAGGTTGGGACAATTTTTTTGAAGCACAGCTCAAGACCTCTGACTTGAGCCTTATCAGGGCACGAGTTTCTCGTCAAAACACCGACAACCTAGTGCTCTTGTCAGAGATAGGAGAGCTAAGTGGGGTACTACCGGGCAAATTTAGAGGGAAAAATAAAGAAGACTTGCCAACCGTAGGAGATTGGGTCCTTGCGCGAAAACTGGAACACTTCGAAGAGAATAGGGTTTTGATTGTGAGAGTACTCACACGCAGAAATGTGCTCGTAAGGACTGAAATAGGTCAAGAGAAACGTCGACAATTAATGGCAGCAAATGTAGACCGTGTTTTTATCGTTTCGGGGCTAGATAAAGAGTTTAATCCAAAAAAGATTGAGAGATATTTGCTTCTATGTTGGAGTCTGGGTTTGGAGCCGGTGATTGTATTGAACAAAGCAGACCTTATCCAAAAACCCGAATCAGCGCTCAAGAAAGCGGGAGCGATTGCCGGAGAAGTGCCAATTCTGGTTTTAAGCGCATTGACAGGGATGGGAGAGAAATCATTTTTAAGTCATTTTAAAGCTGGATCTACCAATATTTTCCTTGGATCGTCTGGAGTCGGAAAATCATCGATAAGCAACATGATTCTTGGTCGTGAAAATTTCCTTACCGGACCGGTAAGGGAGAAGGATAGTAAAGGAAGACATACCACCAGTCACAGAGAGCTAATTCTTACCGACCATAATTTTGTGATAATCGACACTCCCGGAATTAGGGGACTTCAAATATTGAAAGAAAATATCAGTTTGAACGCCTTTCAAGATATTTTAAATCTTGCTAAAAATTGTAAGTTTAAGGACTGCGCCCATATGGCAGAGCCCGATTGTGCCTTAAAACGAGCCGAAAATGAGGGAATAATTAGTTCTCAAAGGCTAAATCAATTCAGGGTTCTCTCTAATCTAAGAAGAAATCCCTAGAACTTGCTAATACTAACTTCAAGAGGAACAACTTTGCCCGACAGTAACTCTATCCTTCCAACATCTTCTTTAGTTCCGCCTGCCGCCGCCTCTCTCCTGCTATGTATCGAATATAGTTTCGGGTTTGTTTTTTCTTCTTTTTATCTAACCTCGCAGCTTCCCTGAACGACTTTGTCGCTGAGTCCCAGCGCTCTAACTGCATTTCCGAAATGCCTTTCCAAAAAGCACAATCGGCAGGCTTTTTAAGTTTGCCTTTGCGCTGGGCTTCGCGATAGGCTTTTACCGCCTCCTGATGACGGTCCTCTTGTGCAAGGGTTTGAGCCAATCTNAAAGCTACCTCTCCATCTTCNGCAAATCGAGAAGCGTTCCTCCANGCNTNAATCGCTGCGTCAGTTTCTTGCGCCATTGTGTATGCTGTCGCAAGCAGCTTAAGATTTTTCTCGTTGGACTCTAAGATTTCTTCNTCNAATCCTCTNTCGAGAACNTGGCTCGCCTCAAAAGGATTATCTGCTCCCATAAGCCTCTGAGATAACATAACGATTTCAGTCTCTTTTTCTAAAAAGCCCTGCACATATGCGGCGTGATAGGCCGAGAGAGCGGAGTCGTCCCTCCCTTTCTCTCCGTACATTCCCGCAAGCTGCAACCAATANCGTTTCTTTGGGTAGCTTGTNATTANGGTCTCCAACACCCTAATCACATTATCAATGTCTTCGAGAGAGTAATAGTTNACTACTTGAAGCTCTAACCAGCTCTCTTTCATCGTCCTCTCTTGTGCTAGAGCNATTTCTTCCGTGAGCAAGCCCTGNTTCAACGACTCTCTGTTATTTTCTAATTGGTAATATGCTATNGCTTTNAAATGNGTGACATCGGCATCTGGNGTAATGTTNACCTCCTGCCAACGGTTGATAAAATCAATNGATCTTCTGTAGTTNCCCTCAGAGAGATGCAACTGGAAAAGNGCTCTCAGGGCGTTAAGNTCTAGCGCAAGTGTAATCGGCGATTGCTTTAGAATCTGCTCATANGCATCCATCGTCCTAGGAGTGTCTTCAAGTGTGTAGTAAGCAAAGGCNAGCGTGTTCCAAATCTGAGCTGTTTCGTAGCTGTTAACGCCNTTTTGCGTGAGTGCCTTCTGAAGCATCCTTACNGCGTCCGCNGGAGTNCCTTTTGGGACTGGCGCTGGCTCCCCCTCTTCNCGGGGCACNGAGNCTGGATCTATCATAATCTGNGCTTCAGACAAAAGCTTATATGTTTTTTCTCTGAGCGCNGGAACTCTTCGGGTCTTTTGCTTTCTTTCCTGGGCNTGGGCCGCCCCACTGAAACCTATCGGACCTCCAACTTGGTCGATAAAAACGGGAGACCCCAAAAGAAGAGCGCATACTAATATTCTTCTTATTATTTTCACGTTTTGATTCCTAGTCGTCTACGAGTTCAAAAGTTATCTTGTTCTGCACCCCGGCTGTTGCTACCGGGTTGCCGTCTATTACTTTTGGTTTGTACTTGAACTTTGCTGCCGCTTTCTTCGCGGCCGAATCAAAAACTCCATTCGGCTTATCAAAGCACTCACCCTCATTCCTGGCACTCTTAATCCATCCACAGTTTGACACTACTACGGGGTCAATTACTGTACCTTGTTCGGTAACAGTAAATTCCACAATCACCCACCCTGTCATGCCTCTGCTCAAAGCTCTTCTCGGATACTGAGGCTGAACTTTCACAATCGGCAGATATTCGCCGTCGCTTATTCCGAAGCCTCCGCCACCGATGTTCAATCCAACGTTCATGTTCATGTTGGCCATGGTGAAGGCTTGCTTATCCACATTTACATCGAAATCTTTGGGCGGTGTTTCAGGCGGAGGTTCATCTGGGGGAGGCGGTTTTTTAGGTTTTCTCTGTTTTGTTTGCAAATCTTGGTCTTGCTTAATCCTGACGAAGTCGACCAGATTCCCGATCTTATCCTCACTCAGGGCACTATCCGCACCTTGAATCAATGCTTGCATGAGGTAAAACAATCCTAACGTTACAAAAAGACCTACTATTGCAGATAAGCTAAATCGTCTTGCCATTCTTTCCTAATTCTCCTCGCTTGCTACGGCCACCTGGTTTATACCTATGTTTCTCGCGGCTTCCATTATTGCCAGAACCTTTTCGACCTTTGAGTCGCTGTCAGCTTGGATTACTAGACCACCTTTGGGGTTTTCCGCATGAAGGCGCTCCATCATTGGTCTAACATTCCTTATATCAACACGCTTTTTGTCAATCCAGATTCCGTTATCGGGTGCGACCCCAACTAGAAGGGAGACAGTTTTTTTAAGTTCGGCTGTCTTTGTGTCTGGCCGGTTAACTTCTACGCCCGTCTCTTTTATAAATGTTGCTGTCACTATGAAGAAAATGAGCATAATGAAGACGACATCTAACATAGGCGTTAGGTCTGCTACTTTTTCTTCTTCTTGTTGCATCAATCTCCGCATGCGACTTCCTTACCCCTGAGTTATTATTCCATCGCGAGACTATCTTCCATGAGAGTCTCTTCCTTTGCTACCTTGGAACTTAGAAAAGTATTGGCCAAAACCCCGGACAAAGTAGCTACCATGCCTGACATCGTTGGGATTGTAGCCGCGGAGACGCCTGCAGCCATGGATCTTGCGTTACCTCCCGAGTAGGTCATCGCCTCGAAAACTTGAACCATTCCAGTCACAGTCCCCAAAAGTCCCAATAAAGGCAGCAGGGAGATGAGCGTCTTGATAAAAGACATATTCTGAGTGAGCCTCAAGCCGACCTCGGAGATAATCCTCTGGCGCATCATCTGCGCATTCCAGGAGCTTGTTTCTTCTCTTCTTTGCCAGTATGAGACGGCTTCCCTTACATCCTCTTTATGCTCTGTACGAATAAACCAAAGCCTCTCGAATATGAGAGCCCACATAAAAAAGGTCGCCGCTGCGATTAGGTACAGGACATTGCCACCCGCCTCCAAAAAGGTTCGAATCGCTATAAATATCTCCACTTTTAGCTGCTCGAACTTTCTGCGTGCTGAGCAACCATTCCTGCGCTTTGCTCAGTTAGGATGTGGAGTATCCCTTTAGCCCTTGAATCCACGATGGAGTGCAAAAGCACTGTTGGTATAGCCACAGTTAATCCGAGAACTGTGGTTATAAGAGCTTGAGAAATACCTCCAGCCATTGTTTTCGGATCGCCTGTCCCAAACAGCGTGATTGCCTGAAAGGTTACAATCATACCAATCACTGTTCCAAGCAAACCCAACAAAGGAGCCACCATTGAAATTATTTTGATGAAGGCTATACGCGCATTTATAAGGGGTTGCTCTTTAAGAACAGCTTCATCTAATTTCAGTTGCAGTGTCTCGGCATCAACACCCTTATTCTCAGTATAGACTCGCAAAACTCTTCCTAAGGGATTGCCCGCATCCGCTGAACTTAGATTTTTTGACTGCGTCTTCACTCTGCTACCAATCCGACTAAGAGTCATAAGTCTCTCTGCAGCTAACGCAAGCGCAATCAATCCCAGCAATATAATTACATAGCCTGGAGTACCACCTTGCTGAATTCTCTCGGTGATCGAAGGCACTTGAACTTGCAGCGCCAGGAGTTGTCCCCTAGTGGGGTCCAGAGCAAACTGGACAAACCCCGAATCTGAATCTTGCAAGTCATCTGCCGATGAGACGAACCTGCCAGCGGGCTGGCGCGGGAGTTCAGCAACAATTTCGTTTTCAATATCGTATGTTACGTATTCACCATTACTCACTAAGTTGAATGATCCTATTCGGACCACCTCTTGTTGGACCTCCTCGCCGTCAACTTTTACCACTGTGGTGTTAAACCTAGTTACTTTAGAGCTTTCGGTCATTTCTCTTTGAAGCTCGAACCACAACCTTTCAATCTCTTCAATTGTCGCCAGCTTGGTGCTCTTACCCATAGACTGAGCAAACTGTCCAAGCCATTCACCCCTGCCGGGCAATTGTGAGGAGACTATCGATCCCTCAAAGACGCCTTGCGTATCGCCCGAGACTTGCTGGAGAACACCAAAGAGCTCTCTCAGAGAACCCAAGCGCTTCGAAAGGATCTCTTCTTGAGCTGCGATCTTTTCTTCATTTCTTTCAAATTCTTTTTCTAGCTGAGTAGCTATCTCTTCTTGCCTCACTTGCTCGCGCTCAGCTCTACGAACTTCGCTCGCTTGCCGCGCCCTATCGGCCAAGAACTGTTTCTCTCTATCACTGTTTACTTTAGAGTTAACTACTTTTCCTTCTTTGACGAGCTCAAGCAGTTCGACTAGGGACTTTGCAGGAGTCTCCTCCTCCTCTGCTTGTGCCAGAAGGGAGAAGCTCGCCAAACCTACCAAAATTAGTATATGAAAAAGTTTCATTTTTTATTCTCCTGGAGCTCTTACGGGGAGCAAGACAAGATCCGCGGTCTGTGTTTTTCTCGCTATTCTTAAACCATCTCGTACACCACGTCGGTAGCTATCGTCGAGGGTTACCCATTCGCGCGCATTATTGTCCCAAACCCCGGTAACTTCTCCATCGGGCGTTTGAAAAACCAGAGCGACACGCCCCCATTTAAGCATATCGACTTGCCGTTTCACTCCCTCGAGTTCAATAGTATCTGCGTAAGCCTCGATTGTGGTTCCGTAAGTGTTTTCTACCTGATAAGCCTGGAGGACTTGACTGAATTTCTCTGCGACGGTCACATCTGCGCGGTCTAGCGTGTCTTTCAGAAACGCCAACCGCTCCTCTCGCTCAGACATAAGAAAGGGGATATCAAGTGATATAAACGTTTCGAGATTCTCAATCATTCGCTCGATAAGTGGACCGATTGATCTCTGAATAACTGTGACATTCGTGATGGATTTCGCTAACTCCGCCAATTCGTCTTTTTGATTTTGTATCAGGCGGCGTTGTTGAGCGTTATATACTTTTAATCCATCCACTACTTTCATGACTGTTTTGTATTGTTGAAGAAGGTCTCTTGTCTGTTCGGTCACCCCATCGATCTTTGCTTGAGACTTTGCTCCGTCTAACGTGGTCGATGATCGAACACCTAGGACGTCATCAAGAGACGCTGCATTAAGTTGGCCTACCCCGATGAAGGACAATGCGAACAATCCCAGTGCCACCCGAATAAGTGTCTTTTGGTGCTTTTTCATGATATTCCCTGCTGGAGTTTATTTCNTTTCCTATTAATTTTTTCTTATTCCGAAAGCCCGAGCGCAGAAGATCTTATCGCCAAAAACTCCCGTGGACGACAGCTTGATTAAGCAGGGATCAATTGTCAAGCGAAGTGGCCGCTTATTCTGCCTGCTCGCTAGTCTTTTAAAATGTCAAGACTCAAACCGCTTTATTACACCCCTTTTTCTTCGTCTACCCGTTGACATTAATCTTTTTGAACACAGAACTTAGCTCTTTCGAACTATTTTCGCTCACCAAGGCTGCAAGGTTCGGTTGAGACTTCAAATAACGATCTGCTACTTTGAGCAAATCCTCCCCAGTCACTTTCAGAATCTTTTTTCTTTTTTCTTCCCGCTTTTCTGCAAAATTACCTAAAAGATTCTGATGATAGGCTTGTTTTAACTCTCCTGCCGGCGATCCAGGTGCATCAATAGACCCTAATACTCCAAGAACAGCCTCTTCTAAAGCATCTTCCGAAACTCCGTTAGAGGCAAGCCACTCCAAAGATTTTTTAAAATCATCGAAGGTATCCATCAACCTCGGATCACGATAAGAATAAAATCTGAATATTCCATTCGCCACATCGTGCGTCGCTCCACCACCGTACGCGCCACCTTTTTCTCTGATCTCTGAGTGCAAGAAACCGTTCCTAAGGACGCTACCAAGGACAGAAAGAGCCGCGGAATCGGGGTGGTTCTCTGATACTGTAGGGTAAGCCGCAGCACAAAAGTTAACCTTTGCGGATATTATATAAGCGATATTTTTAGCCGAGTTAGCAGGCAGATTTCCTGAGGATCTATTTGAAGAGCTTGAATGCTTCGACCAAATTCTAACAAGGTCGTTTTCTAAACCCTCTAAGTCTGCTTCGCCGGCAATTGCAAGGAGATGTGGTTTGGTTGAATTAATTGAGAAATACAACTCCGACAATTCTTCTAAAAGCGCGTTAAGTTCATTATCTCTTGCTATCTTATTCACCAGTTGTTTCAAGTTGAGTAATCCTGAAATGCCAGATCCTAGCTCACTTATCCCTGCAGACGGCCGAAGGCTGCTAGACGCTGCCATCATCGCAAGCTGATGACCATTGGAAGTGATACTATTCAACTTNCCCACATAGATCTGGTTCAGCAGTTCTTTAAANCTCCCTTTCTCNTCAAACCGGATCTGATTCACAGTCTCTTTTACTACTCTCATCATTTCCGACGCATAACTTTTCAAAGTTTTTGAGGAAACCGTTAAATATCCAACGGGAACATCGCAATCAGCGGGTGAACCTCTGAATGATGAAAACGCGGAGATTCCCCCAGAGACTCGATGCTGGAGACGCTGCGTTTCGACATAGGACCTCCCCGCTGAACCTAACTCGGGCATCATATTACTCAGAATTGGCAGCAATCTTAATTTTTCTGAACCTAGATTTGGAATGGGATTGATGACTTGGTGATAACAAATCGAATTGGTGCTCGCAGCAGCTGAGGTCAGAAAATACTGCTCACACTCTCGTCCCGAAATACTAGGGAAATTTTTTCGTTCAGGAATATCTTTGCGCGTTACTTTTGGCAGGACGNCAAGATCTTCAACCAAAGATTGCCTTGTTTTTAATTGATCAGCTAAATCCACGATTTCTTTTTTTTGCTCGGCAGAGAGCTCTTCCTTCAATTTCGCCAAGCGATTTTTNTCGTCCTGAACAAGGCGTGCACCCAAATCTCTATTCGGTTGCATTACAATCCTGACCCGATGCGGATTATCCAGCAATAAGTCTCGAATTAATTTTTTCATGAAATCTTGATCTTTGATTTCCTCTCTCAATTCTNACAGTGCGTTTTCGATGTCGATTAACGCAATAGGGTCTCCCCGATGAATTGCCGCAGGCATGCAAGAGAAGATTACCTGTAGACCGTATGGCCAGCCGTCTCCTCCAATCTCACGCTGTGATAATTCCAGCTGATAAAGAGCTGACTCTAGGCTTTCGGAATCAATACCTTCAGAGCAAATATTCTCCAAAACATCGAGAATAAGCCGCTCAACCTCGTCAGCTGATTCTGGATTGCTGCCCTCAACCCCACACACAAAGTTCATTTCCATGTGGCCTTCCTCAAGNCCGCAAAGTGGTGAGGCTGAGGTCGACAAATCACTCTGCTCAAGCGCTAATCTCAATGGGGAAGCGCCAGTGTCGAGCAATACGCCAGACAAAAGGTGGCACTTCAACCGAGATTTTACTTCAGTNTTTTTACCCAAGAGCCACCCCAAGACTATGTGCGTTTTATCAACAGTGTTNTCGTCATCTAAAGGGTATTCAAAGAGCTTCGTTTGAGGTNCCNGATATCTGGTCTCCTCTCTTACCTTTATTTCAGTTNCCCGAACCGTGTTTATTTTGCTTAGCGCAAACTTAGAAAATCTCTCATGCTGTCTCTNTGCTCCAATGTTACCAAAGGTCATGAAAACCGCATTNGAGGGATGATAATGTAAGGTNTGAAATTGTTTTAATTGCTCGTAAGTAAGTTGAGGNATAACGGTCGGGTCACCGCCACTGTTGTTGTGATANGTGGATTCAGGATAAAGAACCTCTTGAACACTTTGATAGAGTAAAGAAATTGGCGAACTGGTAGCCCCTTTCATCTCGTTGTAAACAACTCCTTTTTGAATCAGNGGCGAATTCGGGTCATTTGGCTTTTCAAATTCAAGTCGATGGCCTTCCTGCGCAAAATCAAGAGGATCAAGNTTACAAAAGAAAACTGCGTCAAGATAAACCTCCAAAAGATTGAANTAGTCTTTCTCNTTCTGACTGGCAAAAGGGTANGCAGTAAAATCGCTCGCGGTGAAAGCATTCATAAAGGTGTTTAGGGATCGTCGAAGCATAGAAAAGAATGGATCTCGAACNGGATATTTTTCACTCCCNCATAACGCAGTGTGCTCTAGTATATGAGCAACACCTGTCGAATCTTCTGGGATGGTTCTGAAAGCAACCATGAATACATTCTCAGAGTAATCGTTAGAGAAGTGGAAATGTTGCGCTCCACTAGTGTGTTTATATTCCTCCAGTTGGGTGTTTANAGACGAAATTTTTTGCGATCGAATTTTTTCAAAACCAAAACTCATAAACCGATTCCCTTATTTTTCGCAGAAAGCAATCGCTCCCTATAATCTAAAGTATCTNGACGGATTTCTTTTCTCAAAAGAAANATAGAAACCAAATTTGGTATTGCCATGAGCGCTACCGTGATGGCGGAGATCAACCAAACAAGCGAGGTGTCAGCAACAGCAGCCCCAAAAAACCCTAGAACATAGGCAAATCTATATGGGGTGACGTACTTTACCCCGAACAGATATGTTACCGCTCTATCTCCATAGTATGACCAGGCGACTGCAGTTGTGAAGGCGAACAAGACCAAAGTGATCGACACTATGTGCCTCCCAAAATCGCCCATCAAACCCTTGGCAAATGCCTCTCCAGTGAGCGCAACTGAGTGAAGCAGCGACTTTCCAGAAAGAGAGATTATCGGGTCTACTTCTCCGTCTCGAACAAGCAGTGTCCCGGAATAGGGCATGTCNTCTTGCTGGAATTTTACATTTTCCGCTATAGATCGGTTGTGGATGATGGTGAAGCCTTGCTGCAAAGCCTTCCCATTTCTTACTATTATCTCTCCATTAAATGGCTCAATGTCTTTTTTTCCGAAATTAAGAAACTGATACAGTCTCTCTCGATCTTCCTGACTATCTTCGCTGAATACGCCGCTGATAATTTTAGTGTCGGTTCTCTGGAAGTCATTTTCAAATTTTTCTGTCCACGCTCCAGAAGATAGGATAACTAGGCCGGTAAGTGAGCAAATTATTATCGTATCTAAGAATGGTTCAAGTATCGAAACCGCACCCTCAGAAACAGGCTCTTTGGTTCTTGCAGCAGCGTGCGCAATAGGGGCGCTCCCCTGCCCCGCCTCATTTGAAAACAAGCCCCGACCTACCCCCTTATTAAAAGCAAAAGCAAAGCTTGCGCCCAAGAAACCGCCCGCGGCTGCGGAACCTGTAAAAGCATCATTAAATATCGATAGAAAGGAGGCCCCGATCTGGTCGTAATTTGCTACGATCACTAGCAATGCCCCCACCACATAGATTGCCGCCATCAACGGGACTATTTTCTCTGCGACGGCAACGATACGTTTAATTCCACCTAATATGACAGCGCCCAAAAAACTCGCGAGCACCAGTCCACTCGCCCAATTCGGGATACCGAAAGAGACCGACAACCCATTTGCAATATTATTGCTCTGCGGCAGATTTCCAGATCCAAATGAACTGACAACAGTTGCCAAAGCAAAAAAAACTGCTAACCATTTCATGTTTAGCCGTCTTTCCATAACGTACATCGGTCCACCCGAAATAAAACCGGCTTTGTCGGTAATCCTGTACTTATGAGAAAGAGTTACCTCAACAAACTTCGTTGTCATACCAAAAAATGCCGTCATCCACATCCAAAATAAAGCAGCNGGGCCACCTAAGTATATAGCTAACGCGACTCCCCCAATGTTGCCTGTGCCCACCGTNCCTGAGATNGCTGTCGAAAGAGCTTGGAAGTGAGATGCGTCTCCCTTGGCTTCTTCCTGATCGAATTTACCCCTAAGAATGGCGACTCCGTGGCTGAAGAGTCGAAGTTGAGGAAACCTTAGGTATATCGTAAAAAAAACACCTGTTCCCAGAAGTAAAAAAGGAAACCACGCAGCAGANCCCAAGAAGGAGTCCAGCGTTTCAAGCAAACTNGTTAGCAGCGAGAAAAAATCAGTGCTCACTCAACNTACCTTGTNAGCAGCGCTTCGGAGCCGAGACATTAGCAGATTTTTCTCTCAGTTGCAGGTTTGGAATCGCTAATCGGATTGGAAGACCACAATTGTCATTTGTGATTCCGCCTTGAAAAACTGTGAAATTAGTCGCGACTAGGCCCAAAATTATTGCATCAACAGCATCATCTCGAGCAATCATACCGCGTGGAAAATCCTTCAGCGCTTGATTAAAACGGTAGCGGGAACTTTTATCAAATTTCTTTAGCAAATTGAGTCTCTCCTCTATGCCCTCAGGCTTTTTCTTTGAATNATTCAAGCGCTTCCCTTTAAGCAAGGAGAAACAAACCTCGGGGTGTGACTCGAAAACATTCCCACGGAGTTTTGGAGACTCCCTTAAACAACGATCTACCTCCCGAATTTTTGGTACAATATTCCAAATCTGCTTAGAAATTTTTTTGCCCGTTTTCNTTGCATTGACCTCACAAGCCTCCTGATAGGACTCAGCGTAAATGGCAGCGCGGCAAGGAACTGTAAAAATACTAGAGGGCTGTACATCAAATTTTTTTCTTGCTANACGGTCTAGATCTCTTGTTGTATTNGGGAGACCAATTGGTAAATCAACGAGAATCATTTTTTTTTTATATTTTTTTACTATTTCTTCGAACCCCTGAAAAACTGCTATAGGCTCTTNTGCAGTGCTCGCTGTCCAGCCACCGCGACAACCATCAACACCAACAAAGCCCTCATATTTAGTTTCTGGAGACATTTCGCATCGTCACGAATTCTTCCGCAGTGGTAGGATGAATGCCTACAGTTTCGTCGAAGACAGATTTAGTAACACCCATTTTCATAGCAACTGCCAAGCCTTGAATAATTTCTCCGGCATCAGCTCCCACCATGTGNACNCCAAGNATCTNATCAGAGGACTTATGTACGATTAACTTCATCATGNATTTCTCATCGCTACCACTAATCGTATGTTTCATTGGCCTGAACCGCTCGATATATATTTCTATATCTTTGTATTTTTCTCTTGCCTGAGCTTCGGTTAATCCCACAGTCGCAGCATTTGGTTGGCAAAATATAGCTGTCGGGATGTTCTCGTAACTCATTAGCTTGGTTTTTNCNCCGAACTGAGTGCTAGAAAAACACATCGCCTCCTCGAGGGCTACCGGCGTTAACTGATATCGATCTGTTACGTCACCGAGAGCGAAAACACTTTGCTCCGTTGTACGAAAGTGTTCATCAACCTCTATCGCCCCGTTTTTTTTTCTTCCCAAGTCAAGATTCTCAAGCCCCATATCCGTAACCGCAGGCACACGACCAATAGCACTCAATATCAGATCGGTCTCTAAAATTTCGCCTGAAACAAACCTGACTTTGAATCCAAATTCCGGATTCTTTTGAATGGACTCGACCTCCGATTCGAATTTTAAACCTATTCCTTTCTTTGATAATTCCTCCTTCACTGTGACGCGTATATCGATATCGAAATCTTTCAAAAAGAGATCTCCTCGGTAAGACAATTTGGTTTGCACACCAAGGCCATTTAAGATGCCCGCAAACTCAACAGCAATATAACCGCCACCAATTATCAAACACCGGGAGGGTAACCTATCCAAGAAAAAGGCATCATCTGAGGTAATTACGTGCTCTGACCCAAGAAAATCAGGCTTTACTGGATGCCCCCCAGTCGCAATCAATATTTTTTCGGAAGAAATCAGCTGTTCCCCGACTCTTACAGTATGCCCATCCATTATTTCAGCTTTCCCGTCATAACGATCAACGCCCGCGTTATTCAAAAGATTTTCGTAGACATCGTTTAATCGAGCAATTTCACTATTTTTATTTCTCAATAAAGTGGGCCAATAAAACTCAGAATTTACCTCAGACCAACCAAATCGAACTGAGTTTTGGAAGTCCTCTGAAAAATGGGAAGCATAGACAAATAGCTTCTTTGGCACACAACCCACATTGACGCAGGTTCCTCCCAAGTATTGTTTTTCGACAATGGCAACTTTAGCGCCAAAGGACGCGCTCATTCTCGCCGCTCTTACACCCCCGGACCCCGCACCAATTACAATCAAATCGTACTCGTAACCTGCCATACCGTAACCCCAAATTGTAAAACTTTAACTTGCCATCACACCTTTTAAGGATAACATCGAATACTATGGACATAACACTTTGCGAATTTGATGGCGAGAGAGCGATCTCAACAAAGCTGGATATAAAACCCAATGTTATTGAGATTTGCTATGACTTGAGTGAGATCGATGAAGCCCTCTTACCTCAAAAAAAAGTTTTAAAAAGGGAGGATGCGCTCTGGGAATCGACCTGTATGGAATTGTTTATAAAAAATTTCGAGGAAAGGGAGTACAAAGAATTAAACGTATCCTTGGATGGGAAATGGAACGCTTATGAATTTACTAGTTATCGCAAGGAAATGGAAATATCCAAAGGGGTAAAAGTATCAGAGGTAAAATCGCTCACTGCAGATATTTTTTTTGTTCGATTTGAATTCGTGAAAAGTCTCCCCAACCAGCTATTGCTTAACCCTGCTTCGGTTATAAAAAATACAAGCGGAGAATTTAATTATTTCGCCCCAGCGCATCGGGAGAAACCTGATTTTCACTCATTCAGCGCAGCAACTTATTTTTGCTTAGCTTAGGATTTATTAGATGAACCTTACACTCGGACTGGAGGCGCTTTCAGAGAATCGAGAAGCTCTCCGAAAACTTAAAAGATCTTCGGTCGGGCTAGTCGCTCNCCCCGCCTCAGTGAGCTCGCGATGCGAGCATAGCATCGATCTNTTAATGAAAAAGGGCGCGAACATCACGCGCGCTTTTGGTCCTCAGCATGGAATGCGAGGAGACAAACAAGACAANATGATCGAATCAGATGATTACTTTGATCAAGTGCACGGGATTANCGTTTTCAGTCTTTACGGTCGGCATAGGTTCCCTTCAGATGAAATGCTAGATGGGATCGATATCATTCTTTTTGATTTGCAGGACATNGGTTGCAGGATTTACACATACATCACAACACTTTTCTATTTTATACAAGCTTGTGAAAAGCAAGGTGTGGAGCTTTGGGTTCTCGATCGCCCNAACCCGGCCGGAAGGCCGATTGATGGGACTTTCCTTCAAAAAGGGAAAGAAAGCTTTGTTGGGTGTGCTCCATTGCCTACCCGGCACGGCTTAACGATCGGCGAACTTTCGCTTTGGTTCGTAAAGTGGCTCAATAGCGATGTTTTGATGAAAGTGGTTGAAATGTTAGATTACAGACCAGACCAATCCCCAGGGTTTGGCTGGCCTACCCAAAGCCTACCATGGGTAAACCCTAGTCCTAACGCAGCTAGCTTAAATATGGCGAGATGTTTCTCGGGAACAGTGCTCTTGGAGGGAACTAATCTAAGCGAGGGTAGGGGAACCTCTCGGCCTCTAGAGCTCTTGGGCGCACCTGATTTACCAATTTTAGACATGATTAGCTTAATGCGAGAAGAGGCCGAGCATTGGTTAAGAGGAGCCGAACTAAGGCCTTGTTTTTTTTCACCTACCTCAAACAAGCACCAAGACAAACTCTGCGCTGGAATTCAAATTCATACCGACGTGGAAACATATGACCACCATATATTTAAACCATATCGATTGATTTCGGGGCTCCTAAAATCATATAGGAAAATCAAACCCGAAGCAGAAATCTGGCGCTATCACGAGTACGAGTATGAGAAAGACAGGTTGCCTATCGATGTTATTGACGGAAGCGAACGCCTAAGAAATTGGGTTGATAACCCAAACGAAGCCTTCGATGATCTCGCGAAAATGCTGGGTGAGCACGAAAAAATTTGGTCGGAGGAAAGGAAAGAATTCCTGATTTACGAATAACGCGATCGGTAGGTTAATTTACGTGTTAGGATTGTCCTTTTTTTGGCAGGAATGCTAATGGGTGCGAGACAAAAGATAGCAGTATTACCAGGGGATGCTATTGGGCCCGAAATAATGACTCAGGCGTTGCGAGCGCTTGAAGTGATTGAAGAACTCGGTAGAGCTAAATTCGAAATTCTTAGTGCTGATTTTGGCGCAAACGCATACTTTAAACATGGAAAAGCGTTCCCGGAAGAGACACAATTAATATGTGATCAGGCCGACGCTATTCTGAAGGGACCCGTCGGATTGTCGTACGAAGAATCCCAAAAAATTCCAGTCGAAGAGCAACCGGAGCGAGGGGCGATACTTCCGCTCCGGGCGAGGTATAATACATTTGCCAATTTTAGACCGATATTCTTAAGCTCGGACATGGCCCACTTCTCGCCTCTCAAGTCAGAGATAATTGGAGACGGCATCGACATTCTTTTGATAAGAGAGCTCGTTGGTGGGCTTTACTTTGGAAAAAAAGAACGGGGACTAAACTCAGATGGAGAGCGATACGTAGTCGAAAACCTTGAGTACAAAGAAAGCGAGATCCGACAAATATTAGAGGTTGCTTTCCGGCAAGCTAAAAAAAGAAAAAAAATATTGCATAACATCCACAAAAGCAACGTTCTGATATCTAGCGTTTTTTGGAACGAAATTTTAGAGGAAGTTCGTGAAGACTTTCCTGACGTTAAAGTTGTTAATTTGTTGGTCGACGCCGCCGCAACGGCGCTTTGCCTNAACCCGAATCAATTCGATGTAATGGTTATGGAAAATATGTTCGGTGACATCCTAAGCGACCAGGGAGGCGGAATCTTGGGTTCACTAGGACTTATGCCGTCCGCCTGCGTGGGGCCAATCAAGTCTTACTATGAGCCCTCTCACGGATCAGCTCCAGACATCGCGGGCAGAAATATTGCGAATCCCTACTCGATGCTTGGCTCAGTCGCTATGATGCTTGAAATGAGTTTTGGATTGGAAGAGGAAGCTCAAAGCTTGTGGCGGTCAATGAAGAACGTCTTCGAATCCGGATTCTCTACAGCTGATCTTAAGACACGCGCCCCTGGCGAGGAGATTGTTTCTACCTCAGATTTCGGGGACAAAGTGATCAGTAATTACCGCACCCTTCTTATTTCCTGAAGAATCACGGAAGCAACTCCTAAAGCTGCCCGACGGTGTCATACATTGAAAACAGCATTACCCAAACGGAAACCCAGCCCCACCCGATAAACAGCCACATTACTAGGGGTTGCTCGAACAAGTGACCGAGTATATTCACCAAAGAATCNACAAAAACAAATTTCAAAACCGCCTTTAGCCACCCAAATGAAAACATNCTGATCTCCTTNCGGATGAGATNCTANCATTTCAGCAAGNCAGCTTAAAGCCAAATCGNNTTTGTTCAGTAATTCTTGAAGGCTCGNATCTCTGCAGAAATTTCCTCGTAAACTTCCGAGATAGTGAAACGTTCCTTGAAGTGAACCCGCTTTGAAAAAAAGGTGATTGGGAAGACAAAGTTATCTGTATTTCTCCAACGTAGGGCCTTGCTCTTCCCTAAGTCGTCCTCGTAACTGACCCACTCAAGGCCATGCTCCGCCACTAGAATATCTCCAAAAACAATCCCTAAGGATTGCCAAGCTCTAACATCTCCTCGTTCAAAACTCCCAGCAAGGATCAACTGCTCTAAAGTTAGCAAATCNTCTTTGTTTCCCTCTAGAGATAGAACGCCGAGTTTTCGGGCCAACAAATCTTTGAGTTCTTTTCGTTGAGAATCTAGTGCGTACCTTTGCAGTACGGAAAGATCCTCAATGATCAGCTCCTCTTTTTCAGTTTGAAACTCGTAATTTTCTATGTTTTCTAGTGCATAATCTTTCACCGGTGGATCATTCGCAGCAACCGAAAAGCACAAGCAAAGCGAAGCAATTAAACTAGGTACAAGTTTTGTCATTTTTTTACTTTTATTTTAAAAGCCTTGATGTGGGATTTTAGGATAAACTAGTACTTTTTATAACTTATAATTCGAGTGTCTGCACAACTTATCCAAGAAATGAAGAAGTCAAAAATCCCGATGGTGCTCTCAATCACTGGAGGCGGAGCGACTATTTTAAAAGACTTCTTCGAGGTCAGCGGTGTTTCAGAATTCTTATTAGAAGCGACCGTGCCTTATCACCCGAAATCTCTATCAGGTTTCTTGGGATCAGAGGAGACATACCCATGCGATTCAAGAACGGCTAGAGGAATGGCCATGGAAGCTTTTAGGCGGGCTAAGGAAATAACGGGGAGCGAGAACGTCATAGGCTTGGGCTGCACAGCAGCCCTCCAGACAACAAGGAAACGACGCGGAAGAGATCGTTGCCACGTGTGCATCCAATCAAAAGATTCTTCTCGAGTTCTTGACATGGATTTGGACCAGTCAATGACTCGAGCGCAACAGGAAAATCAATGCGTCCAGCTAATTTTCGTCGCGATTGCAAAAACCCTTTTCTTGAAAAGTAGTTACGAGAATTTAAGATTCGAAGAAACTTCAGTTGACGCACCTAGCCTTTGGAAGGACTTACTTGCAGGGACCAAAAAAAAAACCAGCGATAAAAAATATGGGGCCATCTTCCCAGGATCCTTCGCTCCTCTTCACCGGGGGCACGAAGAGATAATTTTTTTGGCAGAACAAAAATTAAACGCCCGACCCGCACTCGAAATCTCAATAAAAAATGTCGATAAGCCACCATTAGATTTCGTAAGCATGAACGAACGTAATGTACCGGATCAAGAAATAGTCTTCACAAACGCGGCTACGTTTGAGGAGAAAGCGGAGCTTTTCCCCGGTTCGACCTTTATAGTAGGTATCGACACTCTTGTGAGAATTGATGAGACGCGCTACTACAAGGAGAAGAGAAATAAGAGCAAAATCCTAGAAAAATTCCAGAAACAGAAAATTCGATTTCTCGTTTTCGGTAGACTGGTCGGTGAACAGTTTTTAACGCTGTCTAGCATCCGAATAAGTCCTGCACTTTTGGCACTTTGTGATGAGGTCTCGGAGTCCGAGTTTAGAGTTGACATGAGTTCTTCAGCGATTCGCGCGAGCCAAAAAGATTGAAAACGCTCGATCTCTACATAGGCAAGACAGTAAGTTTTAGCATACTAATATCCTCGATGGGGCTTGTTGGGCTCTTATCTGTCCTCACCTTTCTTGAGGAGCTTGGCGATCTAAACGAAAAGTACGACGCTCTGTTAGCTGCAAAATATATCGCTTACAGCATGCCAAGAATTTTTTACGATACGTTACCGTATGCGATTTTGCTCGGATGCCTATCAGGGCTTGGAATGCTGGCAAATAGCAGCCAACTAATAGTAATGCGAAGCTTCGGGATGTCTACATGGGCAATTACATGGTGTGCTGCAAAACCAGCATTGGCCATCGTTTTACTTGGACTCTGCTTAGGAGAAACTGCGCTACCAGAATTAGAAAAAAAAGCCAAAGTAATTAGAGAAAGCGGAGTACAAGAGAGCATAACCTCATCAAGCGGTTTCTGGTTCAAGGAAAATGAGACATATATAAGGCTTGGGAAGGTGTTCAGCGACGGCAGACTAAAAGATATAAATTTGATACTGGAGCGAAATGGTAAGGTCGTGAAAACCGTTTGGGCTGAAAAAGCAACCTATGATTATCATCGAGCCAAGTGGTCGCTCTTCAACGTAAAAACGACAAAAATCGGTTACCAAACTGAAACCGCGACTCAGGAGTCTACAGACTGGGAAACGGCCGTCACTCCAAGTCAACTTAATACAGAAATTCTTGTTGACCCGGGGAGAATGTCCATAAGAGAACTTCAAAAAAAAATCTCTTTCTTGAAAGGTGAGGGTCTGGAGTTCGGCCAGTTCGAGGTAGGATTTTGGACAAAGATTTTTCAACCGCTAGCTTCTCTCGCTTTGGTCCTCGTCGGAGTCTCTTTTGTTTTCGGACCACTAAGACAGACAAATATTGGAACTAGATTGGTAGCAGGAATAACTTTTAGTATTTGCTTTAAATTTTTTCAGGATTTTTTTGGGCCAGCAAGCTTAGTCTTTAACTTTTCCCCACTGGTAGCAGCGGCCCTTCCTATCTTATTTTCCGTTGCGTTGGGGTGGCACCTTTTAAGAAAAGCAGGTTAAACTTAAAACCAGTCCTGTTTATGTAATGTTTTGCCCCACCAAGAGATCACTCACAAACACAAACCCGAAGAGATGTACGATATATGAATGACAGCGATAAACTGAACATTGAGGTATTTTCAGATTACATATGACCATGGTGCTACCTCTGTACCGTGAGTATAGACAAACTTAAAGAAAAAAAAGACGTGTCGATAACGTGGCGCCACTATCCCCTCCACCCAAGCATCCCAAACGAGGGACTAAAAATAAAGGATGGATCCGATAACGAGACTAATGCAAACCGTAAGGCATATTCGGAACATTTAGAGAGTCAATTTCGAGAGCAAGGATTAAAGTTAGTCAGTAGAAAAGTTATAAGTAACAGCAGAATGGCGCAAGAACTTGCCGCATGGGCGGTCTCACAAAAGTTTGGAGCTAAAATTCACATAAAGCTTTTTGAAGCCTATTTCGTCGATAAAAAGAATTTAGGAGACATCCCAACCCTCTTGGAAATAACCAAAAGTGCGGGTTTGGATCCGCACCTTGCCAAGCAAGCTCTCGAGAATAGAGCTTTCGCTGACGAGGTAAATAAAGACTGGGAGTTTGCAAGAGAAAACGGAATAACGGGAGTTCCGACTTTTCATGCTAAAGATTTCTTCTTATACGGCATGCAGCCTTATGAGGTTTTAGAACGGTTTTACAATAACTTAAGACGCAAAGTTACCTAGGAGATCTCGAGAATGTCTGCCACAGCGCGTTTGGCCATAACAACACATAGGCTGGCCCTGTAGGCTGAAGAAGCGTGCATATCATCATTCATCAACTCATTGTCAAGGGTTACATTCTCTATAGCGTCAACAGAAAAGCTTTCAG
>PARM01000043.1 GCA_002711495.1 Gammaproteobacteria bacterium | reverse complement strand
CATGTGCTCAATGGGCGTATGTTTTGACGGGCGTTCTGAGATCCTAAGAAATTCCACATTAACCTGTAAAGGAGAGTTGGACAGCATTCTCAAAAGATGTATTTCTGTCTCAATTTTCTTTGGCATGAGGTTTAGAAGCAGCACATCGATTGGTCGAATGTCCTGCTGCTTAGCCTCTGCACTACGCAAGCAAAAGATGTTTTCCCTCTGGAGAACGTCGAAGGCGGGGATTCCATCTGGTATGTTGATTGGCATTTTTTTCCCTTAAAGAACCCATTTAGCGCCAGCTAAATTGGGGGTCCTCTTTAGCTGAATTTCTATTGCGCCCGCAAGCTGATATCAAATCGGCGCTACACTGTATTTTATCCGAATATTCTATATCGTCAAATAAAACAAAAGATCGTGTCTAGGGCCAATCTGTAACTCGGTAATTGGATTGAAGCCTCTTCATACCCTCGATCCACCGGTCATAGTCTCCTGACTTTCGCTGCATATAATCGAGAACTTTGGGGTGCGGCAGAACAAGAAAACTTTCGTTTTTTAAAGCTGTGATTACCGCCTCGGAAACTTCTTCTGGCTCTATCATTCCGTCTACGCTAGCCACCCCATTGGGGTCATCAGCCGTCATCGCAGTTCGAACAGCTTGAGGACAAAGAACAGAGACCTTGAGTCCTCGATCTCCGTAGGTAATTGCTAACCATTCAGCAAAGCTTACGGCGGCATGTTTTGTAACGGCGTACGGAGCAGATCCGATTTGAGAGAGCAAGCCAGCGGCTGACGCAGTGTTGAGAATGTAACCCGAGCCGCGCCTGAGCATTCCTGGAATTGCAGCACGCGCTGCGTAGACGTGCGCCATTACATTAATTTCCCAGATTTTTTGCCAGTCTTCGTTTCGAACTTCGGGCCCGCCATTAACGCCGATACCTGCATTATTGCACAGCAAATCGATTCCCTCGTATTTCCGCTCGCATGACTCTATGAGACTTTGAATGTCTTCCTCACAAGCAACATCTACCTTGAAAGACTCCGCCCCCGTTTCAGCTTCTACCCTTTTTAAGCCTTGCTCGTCTAGATCTGCGATTATAATTTTGCGAGCACCCTCCTTCGAGAAACGCCTAGCGAGGGCTCTTCCAATACCGTTCGCCGCGCCTGTGACTACCACAACCTTGCCATGAACTTCCATCGATTAATTCCTTGGAAACGCTGATTTAAGGGTGCCACAACTTATTTATCTTTCCCAGCTTTATCCACTGCGCATTGCGGCGTGGTTATGTGACATAATATGGAAACTATGATGATGAATGAACTTGGGTTTTATGCCCTAGCCGGGGCCCCCAAAACTCCGAGAGACTTGATAGAGGAGGTTGAGCTTGCCGAGAAGATCGGTATAGGGAACTGTTTTTTATCGGAACGCTTTAACATCAAGGAAGCTGCAACTTTGAGTGGGGCTGTTGGCTCTGTTTCTAAGAGCATGGGTATTGCGACTGCAGCGACAAACCACAACACGAGACACCCGCTTGTCACTGGTTCTTATGCCTCTACAATGCACTTCTTAACAGAGGGAAGATTTGCCCTTGGTTTAGGTCGAGGTATCGATCTGCTTTTTAAAGCTATGGGCCTTCCAAAAATAACGACGCAACAGTTAGAAGAATTTGCTCATTTGATGAGACGCCTGCATCAAGGAGAAACACTTATCGGCTATAAAAGTTCGCTAGGAGAGTGGCCTTTTCTTCGCCTTGATCCGGACTTTAACGAATATATCCCCCTAATCCTTACTGCTTTTGGTCCGAACGCATTGGCTTTAGGAGGACGAGCCTTTGACGCGGTAGTGCTTCACACTTTTTTTACAGACGAGACAACCAAGAGATGCGTCAAAAATGTAAAGGAGGCGGCTATTGAATCTGGTCGAAACCCCTCGGACGTAAGAGTATGGTCTTGTTTGGCTGTGGTAGGAGACCATTTGCCGGTTGAGCTACATTTGAAAAAAACTGTCGGCCGGATGGCGACTTATCTGCAAGCATATGGTGATCTTATGGTTAAGACTAACCAGTGGGATCCCAGTTATTTATCTAAGTTTCGAGATAGTGAAATCATCAAAAATTTTCAGGGCGCTATTGATCAAAAAGCATCTTTTCAGGAACTAGAGGTTATAAAGGAGCTTATTCCGAATAGCTGGTTATCAAATGCGGCTCTGGGAACTCCAAAGGAGTGTGTCTATGAGATAAATAAGCAGTTTGATCTTGGATGCGACGGAGTGATTCTTCATGGAGCATCTCCGCAAGAACTTTTGCCAGTCGTAGAGGAATATAAACGTCAGAGGGAAACAAAACGTTTCTCGCATTTACCAAACAATCCTGCTCTGCCTCCAAGCATGTGTGCGTAAGCAGTCTGCATTTAGCGCAAAAGAAAAGGATAAATCTGTGTAAGAAGAAATTATTACAATCTAGCAAATAAATTGTTTAGTTTTTCCACTGTATCGACTATATAATCTGGGCCAGCTTCCGATAGCTCCTCTCTATCTCGGTAACCCCACAGTACTCCGATGCTTTTAGCTCCAGCATTAATTGCTGTTTTTATGTCAGTCGCGGTGTCTCCAATCATATAAGTTTTGCTTATGAGATAGCCGAGACTGTGTGCTATTTCCAGAAGTGCTGATGGTTTCGGTTTCAATCCGTGCTCTGGTTTGTAGCCTGAAATAAAATCAAAGGAACTTGGGAAAAATTCCTCAACGCAGGATCTGGTAAATGCATCATCCTTGTTAGAGAGAACGGCTAAACGATTTTCTTTTGAGGCGGTGTTTAGCATGTCCAGAATATGGGGGAAGGGTTTTGCTTCTTTCCAATAGGTCCCATAGGCTTCTTTGAAAAGGGATAAACATGTAGAGACTTCCTTAGAGTCCCCATTGCTTCTCGGCAAACATCGTTTAGCTCCCTCCTTAGCCCCGTCACCGATTATGTGTCTATAATTTGGTAAGGAGCGAATAGGATGTCCCATTTTTTGCAGAGCCCAGTTAAAGGATTTAGCGAGGCTTGGCAAGCTGTCAAGAAGAGTGCCATCAAGGTCAAAAACTAGCAGCTTATCTTTCATCTTTATCTAATGACTCCTCATAGAGGCGATCCTTTATTAAATTCTCATCAAGCGAAATTTGTGACTCGATGCTCTCTAAAAAGAGGCACTCTTTCAAAAATTTTGGAAGCTCGTTAGATCCTGCTTCCCAAGATTTTCGTGCCATTCCGTCGTACCCGATTAGACGGGTAATGAGCTGGTAGGTTTTAGTCTTTCCAGAATTAGCTCTCAACGCCTGCAAGTTGTCGCTTTCTGATGCTAGAAAAAGTTTCTCCATAGCGAGGAAATTTATCTCTTCTTCTATCACCTCGTTCTCGTTAGATCCTTTGAGCGTTTGACTCAGCTTCCTAGAGAGAATTATTCCTGAAAGCCATTGCTGTAGCAGACATCCGTTTGAGAAGTATTTTGCTAGATACTCTTCGGCGAGACCAGTTTCTCCAAGTTGGTATTTCTCTCTATTGTCTATAACGTAAAGTGAGCTCTCCTCTTGATCCCAAAAAATTCCCTCATTACCCGGGTTAGCGTGAATCCGCCAGATTGATAGATTATTTATCAAACGCTCTAACAGAAAAGCTCTATCACCCAGGGAACTAAGATTTATTATTAAAGGCGCTCCCGAAGATAAGGCATCTGGAAAAATTGGACACTCATATTCAGCGAGAGCCTTAATCACTATCAATTGCGCCCTACGATCCCAGCCTCTTCCTCCTAATTCTTCCGGCCAGTCCAGTCTGAGCAATGAGGCTCTTTCCATTTCTTCAAAAAAAGCTCTCGCATCCAGAGAGTTGTGGAGTTCACAAAATGATCTAATTTCTGCCTCTAAATCTTTGTATGCCTCCCTCTGTTTATTCCTCACCTGATTGATTTCATCCGACCAAAAGGTCTTTTGCTGCGTTAATTTTTGCTGCAAGAAACGTTGAGCCGCCTCGATCTGGGTGAACTCCCTGCATAAGCCTCTTGTGCGCGGCAACTATCTCTTTTTCTGAAGCCCCTGGGGACAAGCCTAGGATCTCGAAAGCTTGCTGCTCGTCCATTTCGGAAGAGAAGGGTCCGCTCTGTCTGCTACTGTTTTCCTTTGTTCCTGTGTCCCATTCTGGGCGTTCTCGTTCTAGGTAAGCATGCATCAAATTAACCGAATCTGAGTCGGAACCTATTTCAACTAGAATTTCTCTTATTTCCTCTGAAGATAATGTTGAAATTTTTTTCCCTTCAAACCGCCCTTGAAGTACTTTTCCCTCCATTGAACCAGTAACGTGGTCTAGTTTCATATGAATAAAAGAGGTTTTTATCTCGCTTGAATCTTTCGGAGTAGAAATCGTATTACCAAAAAGTCTGCTTACGTTGCGAAAAATTGAAGCGAGTTGAGCACCCCTCATAAGAAGTCCGAAAATACGCACTACAAAAGGAAGAGCTGCTCCCAGCAACGCGAATATCGGATGAAGTCGCCCCGTAAATGCAAGAAACAAAACTCCTAGTCCTAAAAGACTCAGTATGTAAATGAGTTGGAAGTGTTTTGAAGAGAGTTTTTTCTTCTTAAGGGTTTTTTTTAGGACCAAGAAGGTAATGATCGGGACTGCTATTAGTGAGATGATTATGCCCAAAAATTTCACCTACTTCCGTAGTTGGAGAGTTAAATTATTTCCGTTTTCATCGCGTTTTTCGTATTTTTCTAATGCCTCGTGACCCCCGGCGACGAAGACAGCAACCGATGATAATAAATTCTGTAGCTCCTTTACACTACCAGAATTAAATGGAGCGTATGCACCTCCGCTCAAGAGAGCGATTTGTTTGAAAGCTGACATAACAAAGCGATCGCCTCCTTCCTGAAACATAAAAATGGGCACATTGAAAACGCCAAACTTGCCCGCCAAATGACAAAGCGCATCAGCATTTTCCTCTAAAGCATCGCCGACGAACACTAGTGCCTTGATTTTTTGTGTTCTGTGTTCTTCAAGGGCATGTTCAAAAATCTTTGCTATTTGTGTATGTCCACCAAGACAAGTGACCTTAGCCATTTCTTTTATTAGCTCTTGTCCGGCCGAGAACCAGCTTGAATGTTGAAATTGATTGAAGCCTCTGTAATAACATAGCTGAACATTTATACCGCCGATGTCATCCGTTGCACTGAACATTTTGTTTTGAATTTGGCAGGCGTTATCCCATGTCCTCTCTCTCGATGCGGTTGCGTCCATTCCAAAGACTAACCTTCCGGCGACTTCTCGCACGTTTCGAGTTGGAGTTTTCTTTACTTGCTCTAGAAACTTCTCTAGATTCTTTGAGCTGGACTTAGGAAGATTTTTTGATTCTTTCATAAAAACTGACCTTCAAATTTAAGTTATACTAACGTTCGTTAATCGTAACCTCCAGATTCTGTCGGTAAAAATGAAAAAATTGACTATCGCAACTTCTAGCGCAGCACTCTTTGACTTGGAGCAAAGCGACCGAGTTTATAAGCAGGAAGGGCTAGAGGCCTACTCAAAGTATCAGCTTGCTAGGGAGCATGAGCCTCTGTCTCCTGGAAGTGCCTTTTCCTTAATCAAAAAATTGTTGAACTTAAATACTTTGCTTGAGAAGCCTGATCGTGTCGAGGTNGTCTTGCTATCACGNAACACNTCTGACACNGGCTTGAGGGTTTTCAAATCAATCGAGCATCATAATTTATCTATAAGCCGNGCTGCGTTTACAGGTGGAACAAAGCCGCATCGGTATATGTCTCCATTCGGAGTAGACCTTTTTCTCTCCACTGAACGGGCAGATGTAGTTGAAGCTTTAGAGGACGGAAAAGCCGCCGCAAGCATTCTCTCTTCAAGCCTCCCTTCACCAGAGAGAGAAGATATTCGTTTTGCGTTTGATGGAGACGCTGTCTTGTTTTCCGATGAGGCTGAAGAAGAGTATCAAAAAAAAGGCCTCGAAGTTTTTCTAAGCTCTGAAAAAAATCTCGCTAATGTGCCTCTAAGAGGCGGACCCTTCAGATCTTTTGTAGAGTCGTTAAATCAGCTGAAAAGCGAATTTAAGGGGAATACAAATCCTATAAGGACGGCTCTAGTGACAGCCAGATCTTCGCCCGCTCACGAGAGGGTAGTCAAGACCTTACGATCCTGGGGCATGTCGGTTGACGAAAGTTTGTTTCTCGGGGGGATGGAAAAAGCAAATTTTCTCAAGTCTTACGGTGCAGACATTTTTTTTGATGATCAGGCTGAGCATTGCCGTATTGCAAGCGAGACGGTCCTAGCAGGCCACGTCCCGACGGGCGTTAAAAACCGACATTAATATTCCAAAAAATTATCAATATAGTATTATTCATAACGTCCACTGATAAAACAATCTTTCCCATGAAACTACAGCAACTCAGGTATATCTGTGAGGTCGCAAAAAATGATCTTAATATTTCAACCACAGCTTATGCTTTGCATACCTCTCAGCCGGGGGTTAGTAAACAGATAAGAATGCTAGAAGAAGAATTGGGAGTTCAGATATTCTCTCGGAATGGGAAAAATCTGACTCATATTACACCTGTTGGGGAAGCAATTATCGAACAAGCTAGGCAGGTGCTTGGCCGCGTAGGGAGCATTAAAAGAGCTGCGGAAGAGTATACGGATGAGAAAAAAGGCAGTCTTAGCATTGCCACAACCCACACTCAGGCGAGGTATGCGTTGCCGCCGGTGATAAAAAATTTCATTGAAAAATATCCAGACGTGTCTCTCCACATGCACCAAGGTAGTCCAGAGCAAATAGCCGAAATGGCCTCGAAGGGCGAAGTAGATTTTGCGATTGCAACAGAAGGCCTAAATCTATTTGAAAATTTGGTTATGTTGCCGTGTTACAAGTGGAATCGGGCAGTTATTTTTCCAAAAAACCACAAGTTAGCAGTAGAACCCAAAATAACCCTTAAGATGATAGCGGAACACCCCATAGTCACTTATGTTTTTGGTTTCACAGGCCGTTCAAAATTAGATGAGGCATTTGATAGTGAAGAGCTTAAGGCCAATCTAGTGTTTACCGCAACTGATGCAGATGTCATAAAAACTTATGTGCGGTTAGGTTTAGGGATCGGCATCGTTGCTGGGATGGCCTATGATCCGGTTGAAGATGCAGATTTGACCTGTGCAGACGCAAGCCACCTGTTTCCTCCAAGTACAGCGATGATCGGGGGACGAGAGGGCAACTTGTTAAGAGGATATATGTACGATTTCATTAAATTATTCGCTCCCCACCTCGATAATGGATTGATTAGCAAAGCTTTTCTAGATCCGAGAAACTCAGAACTAATTGACCAAATTTCTCGCTTAGATTTGCCGCTCAGATGATTTGATTTCTTGCTATAATCTCCTGGCGACGATTTCAGGAGATCCGGTTAAAAAATGGACCTAGTATGGTTGGACTTAGAGGGGGTCCTTGTTCCCGAAATTTGGGTTGAGTTTTCTAATTTTACAGGCATCGAAGAACTCAAGCTTACAACCCGCGATATTGCCGATTATGATGTTCTAATGGGTAAGCGCTTGAGCATTCTGAAAGAGCGCGGCTTGACGCTCTCTGCGATTCAGGAGGTAATTGCTCAGCTCGACCCCCTTCCGGGAGCAAAAACTTTTTTGGACGGGATAAGGATGAATTACCAACTGGTGATACTTTCGGACACTTTCTATGAATTTGCGTCTCCATTAATGAAAAAGCTTGGTTGGCCGACTCTGATGTGTCACAAGCTAGATATCTCTGGTGACGGAGTAATTGATGGTTACCAACTTCGGCAACCAGACCCAAAAAGACAAGCAGTCAAAGCCTTTAAAAGCCTTAATTACAAAGTTTTAGCGGCGGGAGATTCCTATAATGACACGACCATGTTGGCTGAGGCGGATGCAGGCTTTCTATTCCGAGCTCCAGATACGGTAGCTTCCGAGTTTCCTCAATACCCCGTTACTTCCGATTTTGGNGAGCTNAGAACTTTTTTCGACAAGGCTTCAAATCGATTCAATATCTNATGATCAATTAGCCTCAGTTATCAGATATAATTGNAACGNNCNAGCAAAAGGAGATTGATATGTCCGCTGGACAAAAGTTACGTGAAGCCCTTAGAGAGGAGTCTCCGCTTCAAGTTGTGGGAGCGATAAATGCCTACTCAGCCATAATGGCTGAAAAAGTGGGATATCGGTCGATTTATCTATCGGGTGGGGGAGTAGCNAATGCGTCCTTTGGNCTTCCTGATCTTGGCATGACTTCGTTGAATGACGTACTTGAGGATGTTAANAGAATCACCGGTGCNTGCAATCTTCCTCTGCTAGTGGATATAGACACAGGATGGGGCGGCGCCTTCAATATTGCTAGGACAATCAAAGATATGACACGNTCCGGCGCTGCAGGCGCGCACATCGAGGATCAAGTTGCCCAAAAACGCTGCGGGCACCGCCCNAATAAAGAGATTGTAAGNTGTCAGGAGATGGAGGACAGAATAAAAGCTGCAGTCGATGCNAAATTAGATTCAGATTTTATTCTAATGGCGAGAACTGACGCGCTCGCCGTGAGCGGATTGCAAGAGGTTATAGACCGAGCTGGACGGTTTCAAGAAGCGGGGGCAGACGCAATTTTTGCTGAAGCCATGACTGAACTATCGATGTATGAAAAAGTGGTAAAGTCCGTTGATGTCCCTGTCCTAGCAAATATAACTGAATTTGGCTCCACACCGCTATATACGCTTGAGGAATTAAGGAGTGTTGGAGTAGCTATGGCCCTATACCCGCTGTCTGCCTTCAGGGCTATGAACCAGGCGGCATTAAGCGTTTATACCACTCTGCGAAGCCAGGGCACTCAAGCATCTTTGATNGAGAAGATGCAGAGCAGAAACGATCTATATGAATTCTTGGGATACCATGACTACGAAAATAAATTAGACGCTCTTTTCTCCAAGGAGAAAGANGAAATTAACTAGTTAACAAAAAAAGGAAATAAAATGGTTGAGAAAAAGTTGGGTGGTGCCGGCCTCAGGGGACAGTCCGCTGGGGAAACTGCTCTCTGCACTGTCGGTAAGGAGGGGTCTGGATTAACTTACAGAGGGTATACCATTGAGGATCTTTCTCAAAACGCTAGCTTTGAGGAGACAGCCTACATGTTGCTATATGGCGTGTTGCCCAGCGTTAAGGCGTTGGAAGCATACAAGCGCCGCCTTATGAGTTATAGAGAGCTACCTGATAGCCTAAAAGCGGCCCTTCGATTGGTACCGAAAGAAGCCCACCCGATGGACGTCATGCGAACAGGTTGTTCGGTTCTTGGGAATTTGGAGCCGGAGTTGAGTTTTGATGACCAGCAGGACGCTGCCGATAGGCTTTTGGCGACATTACCGGGAATTATTACTTACTGGTACCGATACTCTCATGATGGCGTCGAGATAAGCACTGACACTGGGGAAGAGACGACCGCAGGGCATTTTTTGAAAATGTTATCTGGAAAAGAGCCATCGGACATGCACAGAAACGTCATGGACTGCTCTCTAATACTTTACGCCGAGCACGAGTTTAACGCGAGCACCTTTACTGCAAGAGTTTGCGCTGCGACATTGTCTGATATGTACTCATGCATCACCGGCGCGATTGGTTCTTTGCGGGGACCTTTGCATGGTGGTGCTAATGAGGCGGCTATGGAGCTGATCGAAAAGTTTTCATCTGTTGCTGAAGTTAAGCCAGAGATATTGGGAATGCTTGAAAGGAAAGAAACTATAATGGGGTTCGGGCACGCTATATACAGAACCTCGGATCCTCGCAACGCCATTATAAAAGAATGGTCGAGAAAACTTGCTGAAGAAAATGGTGATTCCACATTATTTGATATTTCCTCAGAGATTGCCAAAGTGATGTGGGATGAAAAAGAGTTGTTTCCCAATGCTGATTTTTTTCACGCCTCGGCTTACAACTACATGTCTATTCCCACAAAGATTTTTACGCCAATCTTCGTTATGTCTAGGCTTACGGGTTGGGCTGCTCACGTCATGGAGCAGCGTTCGAACAACCGTCTGATCAGGCCTAGTGCAGACTACGTAGGGCCTGATACGAGACCAATGCCTTCCATAGATTCAAGGTGACTACTTTCCCAGGTAATCAAAGAGACGTCAGTGGCAGCGCATAAAAAGAGTCAGGACTGAGCTACTAGAGAACAAATAGCTCCACGAATTCATCCACGGGCATTTTTAAAAGTTTCTCCTTGTCGAAACATGAATCAAGTATTTTTGACGCTTGATTTGCAGAGAATTTTCCTAGGACGCTGTTTCGGAATTTTTCCTCTAATAATGGAATTCCTTCTTCTCTTCGTCTTTTGTGTCCAATCGGATACTCAACAGAAATTTTTTCGGAGGCGGTCCCATTTTTGAAAAAGATTTGAACAGCGTTAGCGATCGAGCGTTTTTCTGGCTCGTGATATTCCTTGCTGTAACGCTCATCTTCTTCAATTTCCATGAGATCTCTGAGCTTATCAATTTGAGGATCATGTGCCACGATATCTTCGTAATCCTCTGCTACTAGTCCGCCTTTTAGCAGTCCAATCGCGGTCATATACTGAAGACAGTGGTCTCTGTCTGCGGGGTTGTTAAGTGAACCGGTCTTACTGATGATTCTTATCGCGGACTCATGCGTTGTAATCACAATTTTTTCTATGTCGTTAATTCTACCTTGGATTTCCGGATGGAGCGTTACTGCTGCTTCTACGGCGGTTTGGGCATGAAATTCTGCTGGAAAAGAGATTTTGAAAAGCACGTTTTCCATCACATAGCTTCCATATGGTCTTTGGAATTCGAATTTTTTTCCACCAAAAGAAACGTCATAGAAACCCCACTTCTCTGCTGAAAGTGCGCTTGGATAACCGATTTCTCCTTTTAGAACAAGCATAGCCAGGCGCACTGCTCTAGAGGTAGCGTCTCCCGCCGCCCATGATTTTCTCGGCCCAGCGTTTGGAGCGTGACGGTATGTTCTTAGACTGGATCCATCAAGCCACGCATGAGATAAGGCATCTACAATTTGATCTGTCGTCCCCCCGAGCATTTTTGTCACAACGGCTGTGCTGGCCACTCTTACTAAGAGAACATGATCTAGACCCACCCGGTTAAAGCTATTTTCTAATGCGAGGCATCCTTGGATTTCATGGGCTTTTATCATCCCGATTAGAATGTCTCTTACGGTAGGAGGGTTTTGATTGGTTCTTCGTGCTTTTCGAGCAAGAAAGTCTGCTACCGCCAATATTCCACCTAAGTTGTCAGAGGGATGACCCCATTCAGCTGCAAGCCAAGTGTCGTTGAAGTCCAGCCAGCGAATGCAACAGCCTATATCCCACGCGGCTTTTACCGGGTCTAGCTCGTATGACGTTCCGGGAACTCTAGCTCCACCAGGCACTACTGTGCCGCTCACAATCGGACCTAGATGCTTCCGGCATTCAGGAAATTTTTGGGCCAAGAATCCACAGCCTAAAGTGTCTAATAAACAATTTTTCGCCGTTTCAATCGCCAAGTCGCTCGTCACCTCATAGTCCATAACGTATTCAGCGATTCTTACCAGCTCTAAGTCTGGGTTTGGTCTTTCATTAACGTCGAAGTTATTTGACATTCTTTTCCCCTAAAAATTACTCTTGTTAAAAGTTAGTTCAACTGAAAAAGGTAAGTTTCCGTTGGATTTTCGTTAAGCGGCCGGTGGCCATATTTTTCGTCCCACCCTCTCGCAAATTGCTCAAACCGCTCAGTCTCGACAACTCTAGTCGCTCGCAACGGATAGATATTCTCTCCGATTTTTAGACGAACTTCGTCATTTTTCAAAATATTCTTTGCCCACTGACTAAGGTTATCTCCAGAAAATATATGTGGCGTGTTGTCAATGTTAACGATCCACAAGTTAACGGAATAGGGCGCCTCGGGGTTGGTCTCGACCTGAATTATTTCTTCATTTAAAACTAAATTCCAATCGGATGGAGGGTTAGTAATTCTCCCCTCAAGCTTCCCTCTGGAGAATGGGATATATTCGCAGCCGATCACTAGAACCGCAATAATTAAAAGTCCTGCGCGGTTGATCTTACGCCAGATAAAACTTTGAGTTTTTATGGTGTAATGCGAAATCTTGATTTCTGCTTTCCTTCTTTTTTTAAATAAAGTCTGCTTCAGATTTGATTTATCATCTTCTATAGTTTGCTCTAACCGCTTAATGAAATGGAGAACATTGATGGACTTAATCCTACCAGATTTGTGTGATCAGTTTGGAGAAAAAGTAAATGTTTTGTCACCTATCCTCCGTAATTTTGGAAATGTGACAGCATTTGGAGGGTGCATNAGGACAGTAAAATGCCATGAAGATAATTCGTTTGTGGCAGATATTGTGAAGGAAAGAGGGGATGGCTCCGTTTTAGTCGTAGACGGTGGTGGCTCTTTGAGGTGTGCTTTGCTTGGAGATAATTTAGCGGCAATTGCAGCAAGTAATTTTTGGGAAGGTATAATTGTTTTTGGTTGTGTCCGTGACGTTGTCGCATTAAAAGGCATAAAGCTAGGCATCCAGGCTATAGCCCCCCATCCGATGAAGAGCGTAAAGAGAAAAGTAGGCTTGTTAGACGTAGAGGTTTCNTTTGGTGGCGTCTCTTTTATTCCCGGTCAATACGTTTATGCGGATGACAATGGAGTAATTGCCTGCGAAGAGGAACTGGAAGTTTGAGCGTTCAGAGTCGTTTGTACATTTTCACGTGTGGAATATCTGCTTCCAAGAATCTTTTGTCGTCTGACGAAAAATTAAATTTTTCATAGAACGTCGTTGCGTGGTGTTGAGAATGTAAAAAGACGTCTGTCATCTTGAGTTCCTTAGCCCTTTTTAATACGTCTAGCAGGATGGCTGAGCCAATTCCCTGAGAACGAAACTTTTTTTCTACCGCCATTCTTCCAATTTGCCCTGAGATCAACAGACGGGCAGTTGCGATGCCCTTTTTTTCTGGACCCAAAACTAGCCAGTGCCAAGCTTTTTCGTCTAGACCATCCCACTCGATCTCTGCGTCGATACCCTGTTCTTCAATAAACACATTGAGACGTATTGCTTCTATAGTTGCCCTGGCTTTCAACCAGGTAACCCTTTTTACTAAAAATGGTTCTTTAATGCTCTCGTTCCTCTATTGTGATCGCTCCGCTAGAGAGCATTTCTTTTATGCAATTTCTTCCCGCCGAACTTACGTCTGGTTCGTATGCACATTCTCGGTTCCTTGTCAGGTCTGCGATCCATTTCAGGTCGGAAGTATTAAGGACATATCTGTCACCATTTACAAAAAATAATGTTTTATCTTTTCTTCTTTTGAAAGCAAAACGCGCTTTTAGGCTTGCGAGCAAGAGACACTTAGACTTTAGACGGGCCGGCTCGTTTGGTTGAATGTTGCTCGGCTCGCTCAGCCTGGTCGAGTAAGAGCCTACCCAATCTTCAATGTTTTCGGTCGAGCAAGCGTTGGTTAAATAGGCCCTGATTTCTTTTATAAATTTGTCAGAAATTTCGTCCTCTCCTGAAAAGAGTTTCGAGGAAAGAGGGGCTTGATTGGATTGTTCACTCATAAGGAAACTACTAAAGTCACCCAAGATTTCTAGCGGTGTCGGATTTCTTATTCCTATTGAGAGAGTTATCGATGCCTCCGCAGCTTGACCGTGGTGACCGACGCCTGGTGGCACGTAAATTAAATCTCCCTCTCGAGCGATTACTTCGTTGGTGGGTGAAAAGTGCTTCAAAAGCCGAAGCTCAGAATTTTCATCCAGATCCTCATCGCAATGAATCATTTCATCGAAGTGCCACTTTTTTTCTCCGGTATGCTGAAGCAAGAAGACATCGTACTGATCAAAATGAGCGCCGCAACTTGTAGAATTATAATTCACAGAGCCCATCACATCGTCGAGCTGCCACGCGGGTATGAAATCAAAATACGAAGCAATTAGCATGCGGACAGACTTGAAATATTGCTCTAATCCCTGAACAAGGAGTATGCTTTTTTCAGCTGAAAGCTCTCTTTTAATATCCTGCTCTTCAAAAGGACCGAATGAGAGTTCCGATGCATTTGTAATCAGACGGGCGTCGACGTCCTCTCCGTCGGCTATCGCTATTATCTCTTCAATCGACAAATCAAACTTGCGTGGATCAATAGAAACGTCAAATTTGGTGACTTCCTTCCTCCATGCTTTTTTTACTAGACTGTTTAAGGGAAGCCCTACGAGCATTAGTTTTTCAGGAGTCTTTCAACGAGCTTTGAAGCCTCCCCCGTGTAGGATTCGGGTTGCAGGTCAAGCAACTGTTGCTCTAACTTGGGGGGTAAGTCTAGCTCCTTTATAATTTTCCTGATGTTTGTCTCATCAAGATTTCTTCCGCGAGTCAGACTTTTCAGTTTCTCATAAGGTTCAGAAATACCATGTTTTCTCATCGCTGTCTGGATAGGCTCCGCTAAGATCTCCCAGTTGTTTTTTAGATCTTGTTTTAAGGCATTTTCGTTAAGCTCTAGTTTTGGTAACCCCTTTATCATTGAATTATATGCTATCAAAGAATAGGCTAGGGGAAGCCCTATATTTCTGAGGACTGTCGAGTCTGATAGGTCACGCTGAAATCTGGATTTTGGCAATTTGTCTGCAAGGAAATTGCCGATAGAATTTGAGAGTCCTAGATTTCCCTCGGCATTTTCAAAGTCGATTGGGTTGACCTTGTGGGGCATTGTGGAAGATCCTACCTCTCCCTCATTTGCTTTTTGGGAAAAATACCCAATTGAAATGTAAGACCATAAATTTTTTGAAAGATCGAGAAGCACATTGTTAAATCTCGAAAGATTTTCAAAAAACTCCGCAAGGTAATCATGAGGTTCTATCTGAGTAGAATACTCATTCCAAGACAGACCAAGCCCATGAACAAATTCTTCACTAATACGGATCCAATCGACTTTTGGGTAAGCGAATGAAAGGGCGTTGTAGTTTCCGACCGCGCCGTTGAACTTTCCGAGGTACTCGATTTTTTTCAGAGAATCCAGTTGCCGTCTTAGTCGCGCAATATAATTCGCTAGCTCTTTCCCCATAGTTGTAGGTGACGCTGGCTGGCCATGTGTTCTGGAAATCATTGCTTTTTCGGCGTAGGGGCGTGCAGCTTTTGTCAGGAGGCTAATTATACTTTCCATTTTAGGGATAAGAACTTTTTGTACGGCATCTTTAAGCATCAGCGCATAAGCGAGGTTGTTGATGTCTTCCGAGGTGCAGGAAAAATGCACGAACTCAGTGTGCGGCCTCAACTCATCGATGTTCTCAATCTTTGATTTTAGAAAATATTCGATCGCTTTGACGTCATGGTTGATCTTGCTTTCGATGGATTTAATGGTCTCAGCGTCATAATGAGAAAACGACGCCTCTATCTGATCAAGGTATTTCTGTGTCTCTGATGAAAAGGGAGGGAATTCGGAAACACTCTCACATTCTGACAGCTTCTTGAACCAGGCTAGCTCTACCTTCACCCTTCGTTGCATTAAACCAAACTCACTACAAATTGCCCGGAGTTCCGTAGTTTGGTCTTCGTATCTGCCGTCGACCGGGTTAATTGCTGTAAGCTTTGAGAGATGAAACATGGTAAGGAAGTTTATAGTTTATTGGTTGTTTATTCTATTTTTTTAGCTCTTCGCAGCACCTGATAATTTTTTTGCGATTGAGCACTAGATCGAGCTTAACCCCGCCCACTTGGCGCCAGAGAACCGCTGATCGAACTCCTGCCAATAAAAGTGAGCGAATTCGCTCAGTATTTACGCCGATAGTTAGGTTCTTTGGTTGCCCTTTAATGATAATTTTCGGTGAAATTTGAGAAATGGTTTTTTTATATAGCAGAGAGAGTCTTTGAGTTGTCTCGGGACTCCCCGCGGTTAAAGGCAGTCTTTCACGATCCGCTGCAAGGGAGACGATACCTTCACTTAATTCCTTGAGCAAGTTAGTCGATTTTTGCAGTTTCCTTTCAAGAAAAATTATCGTGATGGCTGTCTTGGCTGGTGCACTCCTTGGAATCGCGGACCAATCAATGAGCAACTCACTTAATAGGTCAAGACCCTGATAGATGTTTTTTACTTCTCCGTAAACTTCAAGTGTATCTCTCGGATTAGTAATAAAGATTGTGTTAACCGTAGACATAAGCTGGTCATTACTAGTCATTCCCAGTTGGGCTATCTCGTGAACGGTCCTGCAGGCTTGTAGAAGCCCCGCAAGCGCTAAAGTTTGTTCTTGGAGGGGAGTTAATTCNTTCATTTTAGGGTGGATGTTACTACCCCCCCTCCCAAGCATTGCTCTTGATAGTAAAAGCACGCCCATTGTCCTGGCGTAACTGCTCTTTGGGCATTTCTAAATTTTACCAAAAAGCGATTCTCAATTGCCTCTAAAACACATTCTTGATCATCTTGGCGATATCTAANTTTTACAGCCAGTTTTTTCGGCAACTCCGGTTCTTCACCTATCCAAAAAATTGATTCTAAATAGGCAGCTGAACAAAAGAGCGCTGGATTGTCGTTTCCCTGCGCGACTACGATCTGATTATCAGTTATTAATTTTTTGATCACATACCAAGGTTTTTCTTCACCGCCTTTTTTTCCGCCTAACTTCAACCCCTGCCGTTGGCCAAGGGTGTAAAACATCAGACCTGGATGTTTTCCTAAAANAGTTCCTTGTTGATCGACGATTTCTCCGGGCTGCGCAGGCAAATAGTTGCTCAAAAAGTCTTGCAATTTGCGTTCTCCGATGAAGCATATGCCGGTCGAGTCTTTTTTCGAATGAGTCGCTAGTCCATTTTGTTTAGCAATTTTGCGAACTTCAGATTTTTTTAGNTCTCCCAGCGGAAAAAAAACNTCTTTAAATTGCGCTCNCGAAACCGATTGCAAAAAATAGCTCTGNTCTTTTTCTTTGTCTNCCGCTTTGTAAAGANNAATTTTGCCATCGATTTTTTGAAGTCGCGCNTAGTGACCGGTTGATATAGTATGCGCNCCCAAAATTTTTGCGTATTTNGCGAAAACTTTAAACTTTATCTCTCGGTTGCAGAGAATATCGGGGTTTGGAGTTCGGCCTGCTNGATATTCCTCTANAAAATTCTGGAANACNNCNTNCCAGTACTCNGNGGAAAAATTGGCTTGATTTAGTTTTATTCCTAGCNTTTCGCACACAGATTNCGCGTCTTCTAGATCCTCCTTTGCGGTGCAATATTCTGATCCNTCGTCCTCGTCCCAATTCTTCATGAAAAGACCCTCAACCTCATAGCCAGATTCAAGGCAGAGCAAGGCTGCAACCGATGAATCGACGCCGCCTGACATNCCCACTATTACTTTTCTTNTAGCTTTCTTCATTATCTCTTGGTTATTTAANNTTNCNGNTGGCTATTAGTTTATCCTGCGTCCCAAATTTTTTCCTTAGATTTAGACTTTAGCCCCCAAGGTCGGATTTTTATGTGGACGAACTAATAGAATAACCAGGTCATTTCAAGATAAACTGTCGAAGGGTAGTAAGTCTGCCTTGAGCTTTGTAAGTTTTTTGGAGCGTATTTTGAAAGCGAAAAATAAATCACTTAACCATTTCGACGAAGATGGCAAAGCCATAATGGTCGATGTGGGGNACAAGCCCTNNTCTGAGAGGGAGGCAACTGCATCATGNTATGTTCGAATGTTACCTGAGACGCGGGCNATGATAGAACTGGGTCAATCTTCAAAAGGAGATGTNCTTGGGGTCGCTAGAGTAGCTGGTATCCAAGGCGCGAAGAAATGCTCTGATTTAATCCCGTTGTGCCACCCGTTGCCTCTCAGTGCAGTTAGAATAAGCTTTTTTATCGACTCGCAATTAAACCGAATCAAAATCGAAGCTGTCTGCAAAGTTTCGGGTAAGACCGGAGTTGAAATGGAGGCAATGTGTGCGGTAAGCATTGCTGCTTTAACGATATATGATATGTGTAAATCAGTTGACAGGGGAATGAGTATCTCTGAGATCACGTTAGAGTCCAAGTCCGGAGGAATGACAGGAACTTGGGTCAAGGCAGAACATGATTAAGCTTGTTTTCTTTGCCAGCCTTCGAGAAGAGCTCGGGTGTGGATCGCTACAAGTTGAGTTCAAAGAGCAGCTCAGACTATCAGACATCATCAAGCAGTTAGAGGAAAAAAAGGGAAAGCATTGGGGCGAGGTTCTCGGAGGGGAGGCAGTAAAAATTGCCATAAATAAAGAAATCGCACTTGATGATGAATTGCTGTCAGATGGCTGTGAGGTAGCCTTTTTGCCGCCTGTGACCGGAGGTTAGATGAAGTTTAAGGTGCTCGTTCAGGCGGAGACAATCGATTTAGGCGAAGAACATAGTCTGCTTCAGCTTTCGAGCAGTTCAGTCGGCGCAATAGCGACTTTTTATGGAACAGTTAGAGATTTTAATGACGACAGAAAAGTCGAGAGTATTTCTATCGAGCACTATTCTGGAATGACTGAGACAGAACTAAAAAAAATTTTAAATGAAGCTAAGGCGCGCTGGAAAATATTAGCCGCAACCATAATCCATAGAATCGGCGAGCTCGAGGTTGGTGAGGGAATCGTTTTTGTAGGAACCGCTAGCTCTCACCGAAAAGACGCGTTTCAGTCGTGCGATTTCATAATGGATTATTTAAAAACTAATGCTCCGCTTTGGAAAAAAGAAAAGCACGATAGAGGAGAGGATTGGGTATCTAGTAAGGAGAGAGATCAAGTTTTTGCGCGCTCTTGGGAAAAANGAGGCTATTGATTGAGGTCTTGTGGAACTCCCCTGTTTTTGTGGAAAAAATGTGCCAAGGACCGACGCGAACACGGTAAAGACGNAGTGTGGGNTGGCCCACGGCGGCTGTCATCTTGCGGACCTGTCTNTTTCGGCCNTCTTTCAATCTNAACTCAATCCAACTAGTGGGNNTATTTTTTCGATATCGGATANCTGGAATTCTNGGGCCTAACGGNGGCGAGATTTTCTTTGCCTTCGCGGGNAGAGTTTTGACGGTNTCAATAACCACNCCTTCAATTAAGTCATTAAGGGGCTTGTCGCTTATGTCCCCTTCAACCTGAACCCAATATGTTTTCTCCATTTTGTGTTTCGGGTTAGAAANTAGAGNTTGCGCCATCCCANTGTTGGTCAGGACTACAAGCCCTTCTGAGGCNTTGTCTAGNCGGCCCGCNGGATAAAAACCTTTCAAAGAAATGAAATCGCTTAAGTTTGGCTTGGGGCCAGAAAATTGGCAAAGCACTCCAAAAGGTTTGTTGAAGATTAGGGCAAACTCGTCCTCTTTTTTGTGTTTTTTCATCTCGTTGCCCGGGCCTAGAGTGAAAAATATCAGTTTTCTTCGGCAACTAACCTGACATTAATCGCATTTTTACCCTTCTCGCTAGCGTTGATTTCGAAAGTCACTGCTTGGCCAGCCTTAAGGCTTTTGTAACCATCCATCTCTATAGATGAATAGTGGACAAAATAATCATCGCTGTCACCGTCGAGCTTCAAAAATCCATAACCCTTCGTGTTGTTGAACCATTTTACTTTGCCTCTCGCCATCGCCAATCCCCCTCTCTTGATGAGAGTCGCGCATTCGCTTCACTCAATTCTCCATAAGAAAACAGGCNCTAAGAGATGAATCCAAACCTCTTTATGGAGATTTTTTTATTTTTCTTCAGTTTTATTAGGGATTTTTTTTTTGCAAACGTCAAGGTTCCTTCAAAGAATGTTTTTTGAATAATACTGTTTGCGGTGACTTAATAAAGGCAGAGCCGCTTTCAGGGATTTTAAGGATTAGCCATAATTATGGTTGATTCTTGGACACTAGATGGCGAGAATTATCTAGTCTTGTAGACGCTATGGAAAAGATGCTTTCAAAGAGAAACCATACTATGTTCAAAAATCAGTTTCGGTGTTCTACCGAGGATGAGGGGAGTGGCGACTCCGGTACCGGACTCCTTGAGGCACCCGCGAAACCGATCTTAAAAAAGCCCTCCCTCTACAAGGTGACTCTTCTAAATGATGACTATACACCAATGGAGTTTGTTGTAGAGATCCTGCAGACATTTTTTGGCATGAGTAGGGAAAAAGCTACCCAAGTGATGCTCACCGTTCATACTAGTGGAAAAGCTACATGTGGTATATTTCCCAAGGACATCGCTGAAACCAAATCAGCTCAAGTAAATCAGTGCGCGACGGACAACGAGCATCCCCTCGTGTCGGAGATAGAGCCAGTGGCAGACGATGGATAGAACTAAAAGGGAAGAACATGCTTAGTAGAGAATTAGAACTTACGCTTAATTTCGCATTTAAAGACGCGCGAAGGAAAAAGCATGAGCTAATATCAGTCGAGCACCTCCTCTTTGCCCTTCTTGAGAACGACTCTGCCACTGAAGTTTTAAAAGCGTGTGGTGCAGACTTGGATGAACTAAGGGGTGCTCTAGAAGAGTTTGTTGACTCCTCGACGCCCCTGTTGCCTAGCAATGAGGATAGAGAAACTACACCGACAGTAGGATTTCAAAGGGTTCTGCAGAGAGCCGTTTTCCACGTCCAGTCGAGCGGAAAAAAAGAGGTTGAGGGAGCAAACGTCTTAGTGGCCATATACAGTGAGCAGGAGAGCCACGCTGTGTTTGTTTTAAAGCAGCAGAATATTAACAGGATCGATGTAGTAAATTATATCTCGCACGGCGCGCAGCGGCAGCCCAGTGAGGAGTCAGATTCTCAAAGAGATGATGCCAAGGAAGGTAAAGCTCAGGAACCAAAAGAATCTGCATTGGCCTTGTACGCCACCAATTTGAATGAGTCCGCAAAAAACGGAGTTATCGATCCGTTAGTAGGAAGAGATGACGAGGTAGAGAGGGTAATACAGACGCTGTCCAGGCGCAGAAAAAATAACCCATTGTTAGTGGGAGAGTCAGGAGTCGGTAAGACCGCTATAGCGGAAGGTCTAGCAAAGTTAATAGTTGACCAGCGCGTCCCTGACGTAATTAAAAAGAGTGTTGTTCATTCTTTAGACCTAGGAGCTTTGTTAGCAGGCACTAAATATAGAGGTGATTTTGAAAAAAGATTAAAATCCGTGCTTAATGAATTGAAAAGCTCACCCGATCAGATACTTTTTATCGACGAGATACATACAATAATCGGAGCGGGAGCAGCCTCAGGCGGGGTGATGGACGCATCTAACTTGCTAAAACCGTTACTGGCTTCGGGCGAGATAAGGTGTATTGGATCTACAACGTATCAGGAGTATAGAGGTATTTTCGACAAAGATCGGGCTCTATCTCGAAGATTTCAAAAGATTGACGTTATTGAACCGAGCGTCGAGGATACATACCAAATACTAAAAGGCCTAAAGACAAGGTTCGAAGAGCATCATAATCTCAAGTATACAAATCGAGCCCTGAAGGTAGCCGCAGAATTAGCAGATAAGTACATCAACGACCGGTTTATGCCTGACAAAGCTATTGACGTTATTGATGAAGTCGGTGCGTTCCAGCAGCTTCAACCAAAAAGTCGTAGAAAGAAACAAATATCTGCTAATGACATAGAACAAATGGTAGCGAAAATTGCTCGAATCCCGCCAAAAAATGTATCTAGCTCTGACCGAAATGCCCTCAAAGACTTAGAGGCTAATCTAAAGATGGTAATTTTTGGGCAAGACGAAGCTATAGACTCTTTGGCAGGGGTAATAAAGCTTTCGCGAGCCGGGTTGAAAGATGAAGGTAAGCCGATTGGTTCCTTTCTTTTCAGTGGGCCTACGGGTGTAGGAAAAACAGAGGTTTGTAGGCAGCTCGCCATGATCATGGGGGTTGAACTAATACGGTTCGATATGTCTGAGTACATGGAGCGTCATACGGTATCAAGATTGATAGGTGCCCCGCCCGGTTATGTCGGTTATGATCAGGGAGGGCAGCTTACGGAAGCTATCACAAAGCAGCCGCACTGCGTATTATTGCTTGATGAAATTGAAAAAGCCCATCCTGAGGTCTTTAATCTTCTGCTCCAAGTGTTTGATCACGGTACCCTTACTGACAACAATGGCCGCAAAGCTGATTTTAGAAACGTCATAATAGTGATGACGACGAACGCAGGCGCTCAAGAGATGAACCGAAGTTCCATTGGTTTTCAAACTCAAGACCATAGCACTGACGGGATGGGAGTAATTAAGAAAACTTTTACGCCTGAATTTAGAAACCGTCTAGACGCGATAGTTCAGTTCGGATCCCTGCCAAAACATGTGATCAAGACCGTAGTTGATAAGTTTCTGGTCGAAATTCAGGTCCAACTGGACGAGAAGAATGTTCAACTAGATGTTACTGAAGAAGCGAGGGAGTGGCTTGCCACGAATGGGTACGATGAGAAAATGGGCGCGAGGCCAATGCAGAGGCTAATTCAAGACCGGATAAAGAAAGAATTAGCTGAGGATATTCTGTTCGGTAAGTTGTCGCGTAACGGCGGAACTGTTCTTGTAGACGTAGAGGACGAGGACCTAATCCTGGTAGTAGAGGAACCAGAAACGGTTTAACTATTCTCGAAAGGTTATTCTGCCTTTACTTAAATCATAAGGCGTAAGCTCTACCTGAACTGAATCACCTGTCAAAATCTTTATATAATTTTTTCTCATTTTTCCGCTGATATGCGCAGTAACGATATGCCCATTCTCTAACTCTACACGAAACATAGTATTCGGTAGGGTGTCTATCACAGTTCCTGCCATCTGTATTTGCTCTTCTTTTGCCATCTAATAGAACCCAACTCTTGCGCCGCTGCTATAACGCGAGCATTTTGCACTAAATGCACATTGAAGGCAAAACGATTCTCTAGACTTATTAATCCTCGTCGCTACTCCATTTGCCGTCTGGGTGCATTCTTTTATCCAGTAACCAAGTTGAAGAAATCCCTTGTTCTGCTTTATTTTCTCTCGAAACAAAGACAAAATCATGAAAATACCTTAGCTCCCTGGTGAGGGCAGGGTCCATAGAAATTATAAACTACGGGAATTCCATTGCCTTGCGCGTAAATCACCGAATTTGCTAGTAAGATATCATCTTCCCGATATTCATAAAAATTTGTTTCTTGCTGTCCTTCTGTTAAAAATCTTTGTATTGCTCGATCGACGGAGTATCTAAAGCTCCGGATTGGTGTCGGAAATTGGTGTATTTGGGATATAGATTGAAAAGTTCCGTCGGAAAAAAAGATTGACCTAAGGGACACAGATTTGTAAATTTTTCCTCAAAATCCTCCGGTGCCTCCTTTTCAAAACAAAATCTACGACGGGGGCTGTAATGAATACGCACTTTTTGGAAGATTTGCATTGGCGGCTGCAAATAATAGTGTCGCTGCCTGTGAATATAGCCTCTCAAGGTCGAGAATATTTCGAAAAGTTAATATTTTTCGTCGGATATTCGATTAGAAAAGAGGACTGTTGCTCGGGCAAATAAGAGCGGCGCTAGCTGTTTGTCAAAAAAATTTTTAGATCTTGCTTTTTACTCATAACTCAAGATTCAGAACGCGGCTATGTTCACTCCAATCTATAGGTTTTTCTAGAAGACCTGCAGCTAATAAATCCAAAAAATTCTCTCTGCGTACCTCGGTGGCTCCTAAAGATAAAAGGTGCGGGTTGCTAACCTGACAATCAATCATTTTGCTCCCGTTCTCTTTCATGATCTGCACCAAACCGACAAAAGCTAACTTAGAGCAATCAGTTGCTCGTTGGAACATAGATTCTCCAAAAAATACGTTGCCTAGAGACACTCCATAAAGTCCTGCTACTAGACTGTTATTGATAAAACATTCTACAGAATGCGCAAAGCCGGAGTAATGCAGTTCCATGTAGGCATCTTTCATTTCATTTGTAATCCAGGTCCCTCTCGCCTTTTTTTCATGGACTCCTTTGCAGCTTGATATCACCTCTTCGAAGCAAGAATTTATCTTGATTTCGAAGCCTCCTTTTCGGATTTTTTTCCTCAAACTTTTGCTTGGTGAAAATGAATCAGGTCGCAATATGCATCTTGGATTGGGAGACCACCAGAGGATCGGAGAATTGTCTTCGAACCAGGGAAATATACCATTTTTATAGGCGTCGAGCAGTGTTTCTTCACTTAAAGACCCGCCAGCTGCTAACAAGCCATTGGGATCCTCAAGCGCTTGGTTCGTCTGAGGAAACTTGATCGCTGACCCAATCAATAATGGTATTTTACGCATTGTTTTTTTGTTCTATTTAGACTCTAGGTCGTCTAGATACTTTTCTGCATCAAGCGCGGCCATGCATCCAAAGCCTGCTGAGGTTATCGCTTGACGATAAACTTGATCAGCTACATCCCCTGCTGCGAAGACTCCCGGAACGCTGGTCGCTGTGGCGTTACCATTTGTGCCAGAGAGGATTTGAATGTAGTTGTTATTCATATCGATCTGGCCTTGAAAGATTTTTGTGTTTGGATCATGTCCTATAGCTATAAAGACCCCATGAACTGCTTCCAAGCTAATTTCCCCGGTGAGGTTATTGCGACGCTTAATTCCAGTCACCCCGACTTCGTCCCCTAGGACCTCTATTAATTCGTGATCCCACTGGATTTCTATATTGCTTTTTTCTAACACCCTATTCTGCAGTATTTTCTCCCCCCTAAATTTATCCCTTCGATGTATCAATATAACTTTGGAGGCAATATTTGATAGATAAAGNGCTTCCTCTAATGCTGTATTCCCGCCCCCAATAACCGCTACTTTTTGGTTTCTGTAAAAAAACCCATCGCAAGTAGCACAGGCACTTACNCCTCTTCCTTTATACGCGGNTTCCGAGGGNAGTCCTAGATATNTAGCTGAGGCTCCAGTCGCTATGATCAAAGCCTTAGTCTCGTANACNGATTCATCACCCCACAATTTNAAGGGCTTTTGTTCGAGGTCGACTTTTTTAATGTGGTCGTNAATGATCTCTGTTTCAAATCTCTCTGCGTGCNTCTGCATCCTCAGCATTAAATCNGGTCCTTGTAAACCATGAGGATCGCCAGGCCAATTGTCTACATCAGTAGTTGTGGTGAGTTGCCCCCCCGTCTCAATACCCGTGATTATCATAGGTTCTAAATTTGCTCGTGCAGCGTAAACTGCCGCTGAAAAACCAGCCGGCCCCGACCCTAGTATCATTAGTTTTTGTTTTATTGTTTCCATATTTTAAATTTTGTTTTCTCGATCCTT
>PARM01000042.1 GCA_002711495.1 Gammaproteobacteria bacterium | reverse complement strand
TACAAATCGATAACGGTGACTTGCTGATATCAAGTTTTAGGGTTGAGCTTCATGAAAACGATGCCAATTGGCATACCATCGTTGAAACTAAAAAATCTTCCTCCAACTACTTTGATGCAATTTTGATTCGCAAGGACCCACCTTTCGATATGAACTATGTTTACTCCACCTATCTTTTAGAAATTGCAGAAAAACAAGGTACCCCGGTTCTGAATCGGCCCAGCAGCATTAGAGATTGCAATGAGAAACTTTTTGCTCTGGAGTTCGCCAACTGCTGTCCCCCGCATATTGTCAGCAGTAATACAGAATCTTTGCGGGCTTTTTATGAAGATAATAATGATGTGATATTTAAGCCGTTAGATGGGATGGGAGGTCAATCTATTTTTCGTGCAACACCAAAAGAGCACAATCTCTCTGTAATTCTAGAAACTCTAACGCAGAATGGGCAAGTCCAGACGATGGGACAAAAATTTATACCGGAGATTTCGAAAGGAGACACCAGAATCATAATGCTTAATGGAGAGCCGATTCCCTTTGGCTTAGCTAGAATTCCCGCTACGGGAGAGACTAGGGGAAATTTGGCAGCAGGCGGAACTGGAGAGGGTAGAGAATTAAGCGAGCGAGACTTATTTATCTGTAGCGAAATAGGGGAAACACTCAGAAACAAGGGACTATATTTCGTTGGCATAGACGTAATCGGAGACTATCTTACCGAGATAAATGTAACTTGTCCGACATGCGTTGTTGAACTAAACAAGATTTTTGATCTGGATATCGGGAATGACTATATAACTTTTATAGAAGACACAATTCTGACAACTTGAAGATGGAAATAACAAACGGAGGGTTCCGAGCAAAAAAATTCACGTTTTTAATAGCTTTTCTTGCTTCCGTAATCATACACGGCCTTANATTAATCGNTTTCCAAAAACCCCAAAAAGGTCAAAACATNGTCAAATCTGAGTCTGTTGAAATACTTTTTGCGAGGGCTCTCAGANATACTGAGGCCTTAGGCAAAAAAATTACCGATTCTGTTGAATTAGATTCAAAAGCGGACATTGAACCNCAAAGCGTTNAGAGAAAAGCACTACCCTCTGGCCACTTTGCGGAGACCGTTTCTACACAAGCATTGCCAGTGAAATTAAACAAAGATTTCAATATGTTACTCAAAAACANAATTGCGCAAGGAGCTAAATCAGAGAGACACGGCCATGAGAGAATTTTGACAGCCTTTAGTAGTGATGAAATGCCGCTTATTACGCGCCTTTACCTAAATTCTTGGGAAAAAAAAATTGAGAAAATCGGCAACCTTAACTATCCGAAAAAAGCAGCTGAGAATAAAGTTTATGGCTCGTTAGAATTGCTTGTCTCTATTCTTCCCAGTGGAGAATTGAACGAGATAAAGCTNATAGAGTCATCTGGGCACATCGTTCTTGATNAGGCGGCCATNTCAATAGTTAAAATGGCTTCNCCGTTNGCTCCATTTCCAGAAGAGATGCTACAGAGCNTTGATTTACTTGAAGTAATTCGAATTTGGGATTTTCGAACAAATGCTTCCTGGCGTTTTAAAGTAAATGATAGAAAGCGATAATCTTTCAGGANCTTTTTTAATTTCGGTTAAAAATCAGCGAAACGATTTTTTCTCGAGATCTTTAATCTGGATAATCAAACATAGTGACAGTGGACCTCTCGGACTAATTGTCAATAAACCTGTTGCAAAGGAAATTAGAGGTTCCATGGGTGTTAAAAATCACATAATTAAAACAGGGGTTAAGATTCAAGATTTCGGGCCAGTTGATAGAGATCGGCTTTTCCTTATACATACAGGCGATCTGGGAGAAACCAATTCCTTCGGAGTAAAAGCAGGCCTTTTTTTATCGGAATATTCCCCTTCAATATGCACCAATGCAACTAGCCTCTCTCAAACCCTAGTGGGTCTTGGGTATTCAGGANGAAGCTATGGACAACTCGAGAGTGAGATCGTTTCATATGGCTGGCTAATCGCTCCTTTTGACAGAAGAATCGTTTTCGATGTGCCTAATAGAACGAACCTGTTCGCGACAGCAAGCTCGTTCGGTGTTGACCTTAATCTGCTATCCAGGAATATTGGAAACTTCTAAATGAATTCGATAATTATGGGATTTGATTTTGGAATGAGAAAAATAGGAGTCGCTGTTGGTCAAAAAATAACAAAAACTGCTTCTGGTCTCACGGTTGTGCAAGCCTTTGATGGTATTCCTAGATGGGAACACCTCGACAAGATAGTTTTAGACTGGCAGCCAGAAATATTAATAGTAGGGTTACCATTAAATATGGACGGAAGTGATAGCGAGATGAGCAAAAAAGCACACAGATTTTCTAAAAGAATATCAAGCAGGTACGATGTAAAAAGTGAGATGTTCGATGAACGTTTAACCTCTTTTGAAGCGAGAGAACATGAGGAGAAAACCAAGATCGATGCTATTGCCGCAAAATTAATCCTTGAATCTTGGNTNCGTGAGTAACAAANGCGTGTCTTTCNATCAAATAGAAGCAAGCCTGAATAACATAAGAAAAAATGTGCGTAGAGCATGCGTAGAATCAGGTAGAGATTCCAGTAAGGTTAAAGTATTAGCTGTTTCAAAAGGCCAGACTGTAGGTGCTATAAGGGAAGCCTATCGGCTTGGTCACAAGGACTTCGGAGAGAATTATCTTCAAGAAGCAAAAGAAAAATTTGATCATGTTTCCATGGCTAACTGGCATTTTATTGGNGGCATTCAAAGCAACAAAACAAAAGAAATTGCTNAAAATTTTGACTGGGTCCATTCTGTTGATAGTGAAAAGCTAGCGAAGAGATTATCCGAGCACAGGGACCCAAAAAAAGGAAAACTTAAGATTTTTCTGCAAGTGAATACCTCTGAGGAGTTTCAAAAAAGGGGGGTTTCTCCGGATAAAGTGTATGAGCTAGCAGAAAGAATCTCTGTTTTTTCTAATATTTCGCTGGTCGGTCTAATGACTATTCCCGCACAAAGCCACGATGAAAATTCAACCACTAGGTGCTTTAAAAATTTAAGAAAAATTAGTGAGCAACTTAACAGTCATCTGGGCTTGCGAGAGAGTCTGCATCTATCAATGGGGATGAGCAACGATTATGTTTCAGCGATAAAGGAAGGTTCTAATTGGGTTAGACTAGGAACATTGATTTTTGGTGGTCGAGACAAACATCAATAGAGATTACTAATGAAAAATATAGCATTCATAGGAACAGGGAAAATAGCGCAGGCTTTTATTCAAGGTTTAGGTGACAAAAAATGGAAGCTGCGCGCTTACGATCCCGCGCAAGAGGCTCTGAGGGTAGCAGAGAAACTTGGCGCTATTGCGGAGAAGGATAGTTTTAGTGCCGTCAAGAAAGCAGAGACTGTTATTATTTGTACAAAACCAGAAAAAATATTGAGTGTACTCGACGAGCTACGTGACCATCTCGGTGAGAAACTACTGATCAGCGTCGCGGCCGGGATGACGACAAAAAAAATTTTGTCTTGTCTGAACAAAAAGGTAGCGCTTGTTAGAGCGATGCCTAACACCCCCGCTTTTGTTGGGAACGCGATGACTGGTATTTTTGCAACCGAGACTGTGAACTTTAATCAAAGACGCCTAGCTCAAGAAATTCTTGCTAGCCTTGGTAAGACGAGATGGTTAGAAGTAGAGGAAGACTTAGACATAGTAACGGCATTATCAGGCAGCGGTCCGGCTTATTTCTTTCTGCTAATGGAACAAATGATAGAAGCGGGAATCAATGAGGGACTTAGCGNGGANGTTGCGAATGAACTTGTTGTCGAAACTGCTTTAGGTGCGGCGAAGATGGCTAAGATGGGGATCGATAATCCGAAAATACTCAGGAAGAATGTCACGTCACCAGGTGGAACAACCGAAGCTGCGCTAAATGTTTTTTATCAAAAAGGCTTTGTAGAGGCAGTTNCCGAGGCTGTAAGGTCAGCGAAGCTCAGATCCAAAGANTTATCAGAAGATTGATGGGAAATACGAGAAANAAANCTNAAAAAATGAGAAAAGTCAAATGGGATCTAATCTTTTAAACGCGTTAATTTTTNTAACCCAAACAATCCTGGGACTTTATCTCATGTTTGTTTTAGTNAGACTCCTNATGCAAATTTCCAGGGTCGATTACTACAACCCAATTTCTCAGGGGATTGTTAAAATTACTGACCCTCTTTGTGCCCCAATGCGTCGACTTTTGCCAACCTTAGGACGAATTGACACTGCAACCCTCACATTAGCGATCTTTTTACAATTGATAATTATATGTGTAGTAATGAAACTAAGCGGTGGCTCGGTATTCGATGTTCGCTACTTTGCATGGGCCTTGGTAGGGCTAGCTGCACTCGCTTGCGACATCTATTTCTTCGCCCTCTTAATTTCAGTTATTGTAAGCTGGCTAGCCCCNCATTCTAATCACCCCGCAATTATTCTGATAAGCGAATTAATCAACCCAATATGTGAGCCTGCAAGAAAATTACTTCCTCCACTAGGTGGCTTGGATTTCTCGATTATTTTAGTCTTTATGGCGATTACTCTTATCGACGAGTACCTTCTAATTAAACCTCTGGCAATGAGCCTGGGAATTCCCCGCGGGTTAATCTTAGGACTTTAATTGAAATGCGATTCTTAGTTGCACTAGCGTCCCTATTATTATCCTCAGGAGTAATTAAAGCTAATCCAATAAAAGCGCTGGGGTACGAAATCAATTATTCGGCTTTTTCAGCGAAACAGATAGGNAAAGACCTCATAAAGCGACACCGATTAGGATTTTCAGAACAAGATATAGTAGTCAACATTAATATATCGCCAAATCAAAAACTCGAAAATATCTCGGTCGATGGTTCTGGGACAGGCTTATTAGGAGCCACAAAACAAATTAGCTTCAAAAAAATTTTAGAGAAAGGAAAAGTTTTTTACCTTGGGGCTTTTAAAGCAAATGAGGATGACTTTNTGTCNTTCAATATCGAGATAACATTGCCNAACCAGGAAAAAATTCCGATAAAATTCGTCCGGAGATACGATTGATGGAATTTGTTTTTGCGAGCTCAAATACAGGAAAAATAAGNGAAGCTGAAGATTTATTAAGGGATCGATTTAGAATTAAAAGCCAAGGGGAATGGGGCATTGCCTCTCCAGAAGAAACGGCTTCAACTTTTCTTGAAAATGCACTTATTAAAGCGAGATATGCTTCCACTTCAACCGGGTTGCCTGCCATAGCAGACGATTCAGGGCTTTGCGTAGATGCGCTTAACGGTCTGCCNGGAGTTAACTCAGCTCATTATTCGGGCCCCGAAAAATCTGACCAAAAAAATATGTCTAAGCTTCTTGAACATATGAAAGAGACGAAAAATAGAAAAGCGTTCTTCATATGCGCTCTAGTCGCTATTAGATCTCCGAAAGATCCAGCTCCAATAGTGGTAGAGGGAAGATGGTATGGGGAAATCGCGAAGGAGCCGAAAGGCGACCAGGGCTTCGGGTATGACCCTATTTTTTTTCTGAAAGAGATCGGATGCACTGCCGCTGAGTTAGATAAACGAGAGAAGAATAACCGCAGCCATAGAGCCAAGGCTTTTGAATCACTCATAAGAGAAATCGATGGAAAATATTCCTCTTAGCCTTTATATTCATTTTCCATGGTGCAGAAAGAAGTGTCCCTACTGCGACTTTAACTCTCTAGAGATACAAAGCGATAGTTTAATTCCGGAGTACGTTTTAGCTCTAGAAAGCGATTTAAAATCTGAGTTAATCAATGAAAAACGAAATGAACTAGTTTCAATTTTCTTGGGAGGCGGTACTCCTAGTCTTATCCCNGGAACAGAATTAAATGGCCTTTTTAAAACGATAGGNGACAAATTTGAGTTTTTGAATGCCGAAATAACGATTGAAGCGAATCCTGGAAGCAGCGAATTCTCAAATTTTCGCGATTACCAATTTCTTGGCATCAATAGGTTAAGTATAGGCGTACAAACTTTNAGCGAACGGGCATTAAAAAAAATCGGGAGAATTCATAACTCATCGGACATTGAAAACGCCTTTGATTTAGCGAGGAGGGCCAGTTTTGAAAACATTAACGTCGACATAATGTATGGGCTGCCGGACCAGACTGCCTCCGAGGCGATCGACGATTTAGATAAAGCTATCGCTTTGGATCCGGAGCACATATCTTGGTACGAGCTAACGATCGAGCCGAATACACTTTTCTTTAAGAATCCGCCCAATATCCCATCGGACATCAGGAAAGAGCGAATGTTCGAAGCCGGAAAAGAGAAGCTCTTAGCCGCTGGATATGATCAGTATGAAATATCTGCATATGCAAAAGCGGGAAAACAATCAAAACATAATACAAACTATTGGGAATTTGGAGATTATTTAGGAATTGGGGCCGGAGCCCATGGAAAACTTACTAAAACTAGTGAAATAAGTAGAACCAAAAAAACTAGAAACCCGAGAGATTACCTTATAAATCGCCGTTCTCTTACTGAGAAAATAAAGTCGGAAGAGCTACTGACTGAATTTCTAATGAATACTTTGAGACTAACTAATGGCTTTGATCTGTCTCTTTTCGAACAGAGATGCCATCAAGATCGATCAAACNTAGGGCCNTTCTTGGCAAAGGCNCTCGACAAAAACCTNATAAAGGTTGAGAACGATAGAGTCATCCCAACCGAAAAAGGAAGCTTATTCCTTAACGAATTAATTTTATTAGCTTAACTTATATGTAACATCGTGTACTTCATTGCCTAAAGTCAAAGCCCTTTTTTCATATTTTGTAGCTTCTCTTTCTTGAGAATCCGCNTTATTAAAATCAGAGCGTGATGAAAAAAGATCCATAGTATAATTAAAATATGACTGAGAATCAGTGGCTAAGACAAACTCTCCGTTTTTCTTTAGCTTTTTGCTAATAAGGTCGATGAAATTTTCGTTTACTAACCTTCTCTTAAGATGTTTTTTCTTTGGCCAAGGGTCGGGGAAAAAAAGTTGTACCCTATACAAGGATTCATCCCTGACAACACAATGAATAACTTCAACAGCATCCTCACAATATAACCGAACGTTTTTTAACTGACTTTTTTTTAANAACCCAATAAGATTACCTACACCAGGCAAATAGACTTCTATTCCTATAAAATTAGTGTTCGGGTTGGCCTGTGCCTGATTATGCAGGGTTACCCCCGTCCCGTAACCAATCTCTAAAATAATCGGGCTAGACAAATTNAGAGACTCCTCTANGGCCGACCAACCATCAGTCGANTCTAAAACGTAATCAGNCCANTTTTTTTGGATAGATCTTTTTTGACCCGGCGTAATTCTGCCTTGCCTTCTTACAAAGGATTTAATACTTCGTCGCTCAGACAATTTTCTCTCTAGTGACAAAGGCCGAAAAGAAAGCTACCCAACCAGTCAAAAAGAAAAACCCTCCTACTGGCGTCAGAAAGTCTAAGTAATCAACCCGAAAAAAAAAGAGACTATAGAGGCTCCCGCAAAAACAAAACACTCCTAGTAAAAAAAGAACCATACTGATTTTGATGAAAAGATCTCTGAAACCAATATCGATCATCAAACCCTCGATTAGAACTACGACGACATGGAACATATGGTATTTTTGAGCGATTTCAAAGCTGTTTAGGCTATTAAGATCGATACTTTGAATTGAGAGGTGGCTTCCGAGCGCGCCAAAAACTACTGCTAACGCACCTAAGGAGATATTGACTAGCATTAAAACTCTGAGACTTAAAAACTTCAAGTCACACGTCTTGTTTCAATTTTTTCAATGCTAATTGCTCTAACTGTCTTATACGCTCTGCAGATACGCCAAACTCTTTAGAGAGGTTTGAAAGAGTCGCCTTCGGCTCATCCAGCCATCGCTTCTGAATAATCTCCTGCAACCTTCTGTCAAGTTTCGAGAAAGCCAACGCAAACATCTGTTGTTGCGCTTCTTTAAGATTGTTGTTTTCGATAATTTTAGCCGGATCGCTAATCGCGTTCTCTAAGAACTGATTTGCACTAAAAGCTTCTTCTTCAGAATCAAAAGCTTCGTCGTTGCTTTGGAGTCGAGCCTCCATCTGGCGAACATCGGAGGTAGCAACTCCGAGGTCCTCAGCCACTTGTAAAATTTCCATTTCAGTAAAAGAGCCTAGCTTTTTTTTCTTGCTTCTGAGATTAAAGAATAGTTTCCTTTGCGATTTTGTTGTCGCAACCTTAACGATTCGCCAATTCCGAAGTATAAATTCGTGAATTTCTGCCTTTATCCAGTGGACGGCGAATGAAACTAACCTTACGCCGTAATCTGGGTCGAATCTTTTTATTGCTTTCATTAAACCAAGATTACCTTCTTGAATTAGGTCCGCTTGTGGTAGACCATAACCAGAGTATGTCCTAGCCACATAAACGACAAAACGAAGGTTAGCTAGAACTAACTGCCTTGCGGAGTCTAGATCTTCATCAGTTACAAATTGGTTCGCTAGTTGTTTCTCTCTCTCTGCACTCAACACAGGTATCGCACTAACCGCGCGAATGTAGGAGTCCAGACTGACTCCTGGGGTAAGAACCGGGGAAGCAATTATGTCGCTGCTCAATCTTGAGTCCTCAAAAAAAGGGAGAAAATGTTACCACTTTAAGGTCTAAAGGGCTAACAGGTTGTTCTACGAATAACTGATCCTTTTTGGATTTATCTCCCCCATTTTTTTTAAAAGGCCCAAGAACGCGCCCATTATGCCCAAGGAAACTCCGGTAAGTAAGATCAAAAAGACGATCTCGCTACCTCCCCTATCAAGAGAGAAACTACTTTGATAACTCTGCGCCAACCGCTCTACTCCATTGGCTAAAGAGAGCAGCGAGATCTGAGTAATTATATTTGCAAAGAGTCCCCCTCCTAAGCCATACCAAAACCCTAAATAAAGAAAAGGTCTTCTTATGAAAGAACTTGTGGCACCAAGCAAAAGCATAAGATTGATTTCTTCTGCTTTATTGTGAATAGCTGCTCCAATCGTATGTGCTACCACTAAAATGAGGCCAACGAAGAAAGTAACAGCGAAGACGATCCCAACACTCTTAATTATAGAAAACACGCCATAAAGCCTTTCCAGCCAATTCAGATTCGTGGACGCGCTTTCGACACCATTCCGATCGTTCAAACTTGCAACTAGAATAGAAACGTTTATCGGTTCAAAGCTAATAGGCACGACCTCAACAACATGCGGTAACGGATTCTGATCTAGAGTGAATAAAATTTCGGACAAGTTAGTTTGTTTCTGAAATTCTTTTATCGCCTCTTCGGAAGATATAAATCTAACCATTGAGACGTCAAGCTGATTTTGGATTTCCCTAGAAAGCGCCAATCCCTCCGAAATAGAGATACCTTCCTCCAAAAAAACGTTTATTTTTACGCTTTGGTCAATTCGGTCCAGTCCAGAGAGAAAATTCTCTCCAATAATTACGAAGATTGATGGCAACCCTATCGATATACCTATCAGACTTATGGTGACAAACGAACTCAGAGGTTTTCTAATTATCTCGACCAAGGCGCCTTTAAATTCTGTAACATGACTGAACACAAAAGGCTTTAACCTCCTGAAGATCTGCGTCCCGCCTTTAGATTTTTTCTGATTTATCACTTAAAACACCTTGAGATAAAGTTAACCTCCTTTTCATGTTTTTATCGAGGAGATTAATATCGTGAGTCGCTATAAGAGAGCTAACTCCGACCTGATTAAACTGTTCAAAAAGCTTAAAAATATCTTGGGAAAGCTCTGGATCCAAATTTCCCGTTGGCTCATCAGCCAATAATAAACTTGGCTTTCCAACCACTGCTCTTGCTATTCCAACTCTTTGTTGCTCACCACTAGAAAGCGAATCTGGAAATTTCTTCTCCCTACCTGATAANCCAACTTTTGAAATTGCTGCNCGGACTCGCTTCACGACTTCTCGATAGTCAGTCCCGATAATTCTCAATGGAAGAGCTACATTCTCGAATACATTTCGCTCTGGTAACAACCTATGGTTTTGGTAGACGACTCCTATTTCTCTTCGGACCTTATATATGTTTTTACCTGAAACCCGCCCAAGATTTAAACCTTTAAATAAAATCTCTCCTGAAGCCGGTCTCTCTGAGATAGTGATAAGCTTCAATAATGTGCTTTTCCCTGCGCCAGAGTGACCAGTTAAAAAAACCATTTCTCCGTCACCGAGTTCGAAGCTTACCGACTTTAGAGCTTCAAAACCATCCGCATACCTCATGCTCACGCGGTTGAATTTGATCATATTAAGAGAAAATTCCTTCCACAAATTGTTTTGCGTTAAATACTTGCAACTGATCTTCTTTTTCACCCAAACCGATGAATCTGATTGGTATCTTAAAGTTGTGAGCTAAACCGAATATAACTCCACCTTTTGCGCTCCCATCCAACTTAGTCAAGACTAAGCCCGATACCCCTATCATCTCATTAAAAACTTTTACCTGATCAATCGCGTTTTGTCCTACCCCTGCGTCAATAACCAATAAGACTTCGTGAGGCGCAGAATTATCTATTTTTGAAAGGACTCTCGTTATTTTTTTTAACTCTTCCATCAATCCCATTTTATTTTGTAAGCGTCCAGCTGTGTCTGCGATCAAAATATCTATCTCTCGGCTTTTAGCCGAAGTAAATGCATCATAAATGACCGAGGCAGAATCAGCACCAAGACCCTGAGACACAACTGGAACTCCAATCTTCTTGCCCCAAAAGCCTAGCTGATCTGTCGCTGCTGCTCTAAAAGTATCTCCAGACGCTAACATTACGCTTTTCCCCATGGTTTTAAAAAGCTTAGCGAGCTTCCCACAAGTGGTAGTCTTTCCAGCGCCATTTGCACCAATTATTAAAATCACGTTTGGAGATTTATTATTTGTATACAAGGGCACTTCAACGCTCTCTAAGATTTCGGTCATGATTTTCTTCAACTCGATGTTGAGTAAATCCTGAGAGATCAAAGCACCCTTTCGAATTTTTTTCCTCAGATCTGAAATGATTCTCTGAGAAGCACTCACTCCAACATCAGAGGAAAGAAGCAAAGTCTCAAGATCTTCAATAGAACTTTCATTAAGGTCTCCTGAACTTTTGAACTTTTCTGTAAATCCGATCAAAAATTTAATTTTTGTTTTCTCGAGCGCGTTAATTAAATCTTTCATAAACTCTTTTGATCACAATTATTAGCAACGTTAATATTTAGCTCTGTGTTAAAACGTATTTAAATCGAAGATGTTTTTACTGAGACGAGATTACTAGGTTTTGAGCAATCATCAAAGACAAAGCGTCAGAATTATCGGAGGCAAGTGGAAAGGAAGAAAAATCATTTTTTCTGAACAAATCGGTATTCGACCAACTGGAAATAGAATCAGAGAAACTTTGTTCAGCTGGCTGCACAGAGACCTATCCAATGCTCGGTGCCTAGATTTGTTTTCTGGTAGCGGCGCCTTAGGAATGGAAGCTCTGTCTAGGGGTGCAGAAACTGTGAAATTTATAGAGAGAGATAAAGAAGCTGCTCTCTCTATAGCCAAATCCTTGTCTAACTTTGAGAAAGAAAGCTCTAGCGGCGAGGTCGTTTGTGCTGATGCCAATGAGTGGATACAGAAAAATGAGGAGACCTTTGATATTGTATTTATAGATCCTCCCTTTAATGAAGATTCGATCTATAAAATTTGTCACGAAGTGGAAGAAACCGCCTTGGCTAAAAAGTTGATTTATTTGGAGTGGCATTCTGAGATAGAGAGTTCACTACTCCCTAAAAAATGGGATTTACTAAAACATAAAAAATCAGGGTCGGTATTTTTTGCGCTTTGCTTAAAGTGCTAGAACGAATTATTATTGGATTAAACTTTCGGCTAGGTAACACGGCCAATTTAAATCGAGAAATTATGACTACAGTTCTTTACCCCGGCACTTTCAATCCGATTCACAATGGTCATACAGATCTGGTAGAGAGGGCCTCGAAATTGTTCGATAAAGTAGTCTTAGGGATTGCCACCAGTCCACATAAATCCCCAGGTGAATTAGAATTGCGCGTGAATCTGGCAAAGAAAGCACTCAGTCATGTAAAAAATTTAGAGGTGATAGGATTCAATTCCTTGACTGTAGCTTTTGCCAAGGAAATAGGCGCCACCGTAATTCTCAAGGGAATTAGAACAGTTACAGATTTCGATTATGAGTTTCAAATGCTCAATATGAACAGGTCTCTCCAACCGGACATTGAGACTATCTTTTTAGCTCCTTCCGAGGAGAACTCCTATATTTCCTCTTCTCTTGTCAGACAAATCGCAGGCTATGATGGAGATATCTCTAAGTTCGTCCATCCAGACATAGCCGATGCGCTCAAAAGCAAAAAAATCATCTAAGTTTGGCACCTGGAGCAGAAAAATGTTGAACGATTATTGATTCGCGTTTCTTGCAACAATTTTCTACACTTTTTACAACTCAGTTTGCCCCTTCCATATACAAAAAGCCGCTGCTTGAAATATCCAGGTCGTCCATCCTCGCGAACGAAATCCCTTAAAGTTGTGCCACCACTTCTGATAGATGAGTTTAAAACTCGTTTAATTTGATTTACCAACGCCTTGTATCGCTGTTTCGAAATGCTTGAAGACAACCTGTCTGGTCTTATTCCCGAGAGAAAAAGAGCCTCGTTAGCGTATATATTGCCTACCCCAACTACTATCGAACTATTCATGATAAGGGTCTTGACCGCAACTTTTCTCTTTTTTGCCATTTCATAAAGATAATCACCGTCAAAATTTTTGGATAGAGGTTCAGGTCCTAAGTTTTTTAACAATCTATGGATTTGTTTAGGGCCTAACCAAAAAAAGGATCCAAACCGCCTTGGATCGTGATAACGAAGCACAGAAGAGTTTTCAAAACAAATATCTACGTGATCGTGTTTACGTATATTGCTTCTTGAGGGCACTACTCTGAGACTGCCGGACATTCCAAGATGAACCATCATCCTGCCGCTCTTTGAGTGAAATAACAGGTATTTTCCTCGCCGACTCAATCTGGTGAACGTGTTGCCGCGAAGCTGGTCTTCAAAACCAACTTCTATCGGCCAGCGAAGATTTCTCTGTCTGACAACTACTTCGACTATTTTTCTTTCTTTGACTAGGCTGGACAGTCCAAGCCGGGTTGTTTCAACTTCAGGAAGTTCTGGCATCGGTTAGATGTAACGTACGGAAACTAAAACGTTGGTGACGCTATCGAAAGGTAGTAAAGATCGACGTTACTTTATCTTTCCCTCTTTATAGACCACATGCGCCCGAGCAACTGGATCAAACTTTTTAATTTCCATTTTTTCGGGCATGGTTTTCTTATTTTTTGTCGTGGTATAAAAGTGTCCAGTCCCTGCCGAAGAATTTAATCTGATTTTGTCTCTCATCTTAGACTTTTCCTCCACGAGCTCTGATATCACGCACTACCTTATCAATACCCAATTTATCAATGATCCTCATTCCCTTCGCCGAGACCCTTAGTTTAACAAATCTATTTTCACTCTCCACCCAGAATCTATGGTCGTGAATATTTGGGAGAAACCGCCTCTTTGTCTTGTTATTAGCGTGAGACACGTTATTCCCTGTGACAGGTCGCTTCCCGGTGACTTGACACTCTCGTGACATCAGCCTCTCTCCTAGCGCGGAATTTGACCGCTCTTTTAATAAAGGGCCAATTTTATAGCAAAAATGTGACTATACTTCAATAAATTAAGAAAAACGACTAGAAAAAAGTTATTATCCTACGCGTCAACGCGCTCAAGCGGTGGGTTATCAAAGTATTAAAAGGCTCTATTCAATGACAAAGCGACTCTCAAATAAAAGAATTCTTCTGGGAGTAACCGGGGGAATAGCGGCATACAAAAGCGCTGAAATATGTAGAAGACTTCAGGATGAGGGAGCAGAAGTTCGGACTGCAATGACCAGCGCCGCGCAAAAGTTTATTACCCCGTTGACGCTGCAAGCTCTGTCGAGAAATCCTGTTCATCTAGACTTACTCGATGCACAAACAGAATCAGCTATGGGCCATATTGAGGTAGCGCGTTGGGCTGATATCATTTTAATCGCTCCCGCATCAGCTGACTTTATATCTCGCCTTGCTCAAGGAAGAAGCGACGACCTATTGACTGCCATTTGCCTTGCTGCGGACTGCAAGGTAGTTTTAGCGCCGTCGATGAATCGCAGCATGTGGGAAAAAGACGCGACACAAAATAACATTTGCGAGATCCAAAAAAGAGAAATCGCGATTTTAAGACCAGGCGAAGGAGATCAAGCGTGCGGGGAAATTGGGGTTGGTCGCTTGATGGAGGTTGGGAACATCGTAAACTCTGTCTCAGAAATGTTCGAGACTTGTTCCTTGGCCGGTAAGCATGTAGTGGTAACGGCTGGGCCAACAAGAGAAGCGATCGATCCTGTCCGATACATAAGCAACCATAGCTCAGGAAAGCAGGGCTACGCAATTGCCGAGGCAGCAATAGAAGCGGGCGCGAGAGTCACCTTAATATCAGGTCCAACCAATCTTTCGGTCCCGTCTAGGGTTGAGATTATTAATATAGAATCAGCGGAGGAGATGCTTGAGAAGACACTTAATTTAATTGAAACGATGGATATCTTCATCTCGGTTGCCGCTGTCGCCGACTTTAAAGTGGAAACGCCTGCGCCAAGCAAAATAAAAAAAACTGGAGACCCAAATTTGAACTTAGTGCTTTCTAGAACCCCTGATATTCTTCTAGAAATTAGTAAGTTAAATAGGCGCGATCTATTCACGGTAGGTTTTGCAGCCGAGACCGAAAATCTTATAGGAAACGCGAAAAAAAAACTCAACGAGAAAAGTTTAAACCTTATCGTCGCGAATAATATCGGCGACCCCGAGATCGGCTTCGATAGCGACCTAAATGAGGTCACCGTGCTGGGTCATCATCTTTGCGAAAAATTTCCTAAATCTTCAAAGAAAAATCTAGCTAGAAAGCTTGTTGCTTTTATCGCAAAAGAGTTAAGAGAGTCAGAGATTTATGGATAAGTTACAAATTAAAGTTGTTAACGAAAAAATTGGTTCTGAAATCCCGTTACCCTCTTTCAGCACCAGTGGGTCCGCTGGCTTGGATCTTCGAGCATGCATAAATCATCAGATTAAAATAGCTGCTGGAAAAACTGAACTAATACCATCGGGCATAGCGATATATATTGAAGACCCAAATTACGCAGGATTAATTCTTCCAAGATCAGGCTTAGGTCATAAAAACGGTATTGTTCTCGGCAATCTTGTTGGGCTTATAGATTCAGATTACCAAGGAGAACTTATGGTCTCATTGTGGAACCGAAGTGAGACGGCCTTCGTCTTATCCCCAGGGGATAGAGTTGCACAACTTATATTAATTCCTGTTAAACAGTTACCACTTGCAGTTGTAGAAGAATTCGATGTTAGTGAGAGAGGCGGAAAGGGGTTCGGTTCATCGGGAATAAATTAATGGACAATATATCATCTAATAATATGCATATTGCACACGTGCTTAATGAAGCATTGCCATATATAAAACGTTTTTTCGGAAAAACTATAGTAGTAAAATATGGCGGAAACGCTATGACCGAGAGCCATCTTAAGAACTCTTTTTCTAGAGACATAGTCTTGATGAAACTTGTCGGAATGAATCCAGTTGTNGTCCATGGNGGGGGACCNCAGATTGGAGAGACTCTGNAGAAATTTGGACTAGAAACATCTTTTATTGACGGAATGCGANTAACNGACAAAAGAACAATGGATGTTGTTCAAATGGTTCTTGGTGGTATCGTGAATCAAGAAATAGTAAGCCTAATAAACAAAAACGGCGGCAAGGCAGTTGGATTAACGGGTAAAGACGCCAANCTGATCGAAGCAAAAAAATTTTTTTTAGAAAAATCAAAGGTCGAAATGGAGATCACCAAACCTATCGACATCGGTCAAGTTGGAGAAGTGACAAAAATCAATCAAAAAATTATCGATGTCGTTACTAATACAGGTTTCATTCCAGTTGTCGCGCCGATTGGAATCGATAAAAAAAATGAAACATACAATATCAATGCGGATTTAGTAGCTGGAAAGATNGCAGAGAAACTCGAAGCAGAAAAACTNATTTTACTTACTAATGTTTCAGGNATAAGAAATGCCAAAGNAGAATTGATATCCANACTANTTCCAAAAGAGGCAGAGGAATTNATCGCGAAAGGAGATATAAAAGAGGGNATGATCCCAAAAGTAAAATGCGCAATNTCCGCAGTTCAAAATGGAGTTAAAACNGCNCACATTATTGACGGGCGTCAGGAGCACGCGGTGCTTTTAGAGGTGCTCACAGACAAAGGAATAGGGACTTTAATTACCGAAAAATAACAGCTCATTATCGCCCAGAGTCAATAATTAAAAGGGAGATCAAAAAATGAAAAGCCCTGAACATGAATCAAAAAAAAATAAGAAGAAATCGAGAAAAGAACAAATTCTTCAGTCCTTGGCAGCAATTTTAGAAGAGAGCCCTAGCGGAAAAATAACGACTGCCAATCTTGCTAAACAAGTGGGTGTTTCCGAGGCAGCNCTTTATCGACACTTTCCTAGCAAAACTAAAATGTTTGCTGAGCTGATACAATTCGCCGAGACTACTATATTTCCGCGCTTTAAAACGATCCTCAGTGAAGAGACCAGCGCAGGGTTAAAATGTGAGAAAATATGCAAGGTGATCCTTATTTTTGCTGAGAAGAACCCAGGNATAAGCAGAATACTAGCTGGCGACGCATTATGGGGAGAAGATGAACGACTCCGTTTTAGGGTTAATCAGCTATTCGATCGGATAGAGGTACAAATCAAACAAGTCATTAGGGAAGGTCGTTACGANAATGGTAGCAACACTTTAGCTCACCCTAACATTTCTGCAGATATATTTATGTCTTTTGTAGAAGGAAAAATTGCACAATTTGTAAGGAGCGATTTTTCAAAGTCTCCTACCGAAGATTTTGATCTTAAGTGGAGCTCGTTTGCTCAAAATATCGTGAAATAATGTTAGCTGCTGGTTTCTATGAATTATTTCACTCCATAACGTGATTTATACTTCAGTATTCCAGACACGTACTCACAGAGACGCTCATCTTCCTCCAAATATCGAATAACATCATCTAACGTGATGATACTATAAATCTCTATGCCCAATTCTTGTTCAAGCTCCTCGATAGAAGACTTTTTCTGCTTACCAATTTCTTGACGATCAATTGAAACTACGGCCCCCACCGGATTAGCGCCGATGGATTTACAAATTTCACTGGCCTCTTTAATAGAGGCGCCAGATGAAATTACATCATCAACAATGATTACATCTCCTTTAATTTGTTTTCCTACTATTTTTCCTCGCTCTCCATGATCTTTCTCTTCTTTCCTGTTAAAAGCGTAAGCAAGATTTATTTCGTGGTTGTCTGAAAGTGAAATAGCCGTGGTGACAACAAGAGGAATTCCTTTGTAAGCCGGACCAAACAACGCGTCTGGTTTGAATGGGGATCGTGCAATAGTTTCTGCATAATATGACCCTATAGAAGAAATAGTTTTCCCGCTAGCAACATTGCCAAGATTAAAAAAGTACGGGCTTACGCGACCAGACTTCAGAGTAAATTCACCAAATTTTAAGACGCCGTCTGATATTGCTAAATTGATAAAATTTTTTTTATAGGACGACAACATCTAGCCTCCCTGCGAAAGCGCTTGCTTCTGAAGTGATATTAACTCCGCTCCTCCCTTCTTGGCTAATTCGATCATCTTAAAGAGCTCAGCCTCGCTGAAAGTGGCTCCCTCTGCAGTCCCCTGGACTTCAATGAGGCTTCCGTCCTCGCTTAANACCACATTCATATCTGTNTCAGCTCTTGAGTCTTCAACATACTCTANGTCTAAAACTGGTTCACCATCAACTATGCCAACTGATACTGCTGAGACCAATCTTGTGGAAACACTTTCGCCCAGAAGAGAAAGCGCATCAATTAGTGCNACACAACCACCGGTTATGGCCGCAGTTCGGGTACCACCGTCAGCTTGAATCACATCACAGTCAATCTTGATAGTATTCTCCCCTACAGTTTCAGGGTCCACCGCTGCACGGAGAGATCGACCGATCAAACGCTGGATTTCTTGAGTTCTTCCGCTTTGCTTTCCTTTAACGGCCTCGCGGTCCATTCGTTCACCGGTGGATCGAGGCAACATTCCATACTCAGAGGTTATCCATCCTCGTCCTTTCCCTCTCATAAAAGAGGGAACCCCTTTTTCAATAGAAGCGGTGCATATCACTTTTGTGAGCCCAAAACTTATTAAAGCGGATCCCTCTGCATGTTTGATGAAACTCCGCTGTATAGAGACCTCTCTCATTTGATCTGAGGATCTGGCGACCGATCTCGTCATTGTTTTTCTCCAAAAGACAAAATTTTATTATACTATTTAACCANGCTGATAAACGATTTCTTTAATGATTAAAAGTATGACTGCATTTGCTCGAATTTCTTCTGGGCCAATCATTTGGGAGATAAAATCTGTAAATCATAGATATCTCGATCTCTCTTTTCGGATACCAGAAAGTATTAAAACCATTGAAAAAAAGCTAACTGGTAAATTACAAAGTAGCTTCAGCAGAGGAAAATTTGAATGTTCTTTAAAACTCGACGAAAAGACCTATCTCCCTAAACTAACATTAAACAAAACCTTATTGAGAAAAGTTAACGAGTTGAAAAATGAAGTTAAAATAGAAACCGGAATAGAAGATAGTGGTGATATTTTATCGGTACTCAGATGGCCAGATATGATTGAATTTGAAAGNGACGACCAAAATCTTCAAGAGGAAGCTATAAGGAGTTTTTGTAATGCTATCGAAGAAATAAAGGACATGCGAGAGATCGAAGGAAGAGAAATCTCTAAGATTCTCAAAAACAAGCTATCCGAAGTCGAAAGCCTTACCAAAGAAATAAGACGCGAAGTTCCAAGGATTCAAGAGACGATGGAAATGAAGTTACGTTCGAAGCTTGAGGAGTTAAAAATTCAAGTCGATCCAGAACGTTACGAGCAAGAATTAGTTTTCCTCATTCATAAAATGGATATCCAAGAAGAAATTGACAGACTAGAGGCACACATAAAAGAGGTAGCAAGAAATATTGATTTAAGCGAACCCGTTGGGAGNAAGCTTGACTTCTTGATGCAGGAGCTGAATCGTGAAGCCAACACAATCTCCTCAAAATCCTACGCACTTTTCACCTCGAGCAGCGCTGTTGATTTAAAAGTGCTCATTGAACAAATGAGAGAGCAGATACAAAATATTGAATAGAAAAGATCCCTCAAATTTTTTTGTCATTTCTGCGCCGTCTGGGGCTGGTAAAACTTCTCTTGTCAAAGCTTTAATAGATCAAAAGACTAACTGCAGGGCTGCAATATCGCATACCACAAGGCCCAAAAGATCTGAGGAAATTGACGGGAAGGATTATTACTTTGTAACAGAAAATGAATTCTCCGAGATAGCGGCGAAGGGAGGATTTTTAGAGAGCGCAAAGGTTTTCGACTACTCTTATGGAACTAGCTTCGAGGAAGCTCAGAAAATAATGAGAAGTGGGATGACCCTGATNCTTGAAATTGATTGGCAGGGTGCATTGCAAGTCAAAGAGAAGTATNAAGACGCTAAATCNATATTTATTCTTCCACCTTCCTTGGAGGCTCTTCGCTCTAGATTGAAAACGAGAGCTCAAGATAGCGACGAAACTGTGGAAAAAAGGATGANAAAGGCCATATCGGAATCATCGAAATGGACAAACTTCGACTATTTGATTGAAAATGACGTTTTTCAAAAAGCACTCGAAGCAATCAAGGAAATAACTAGCGGGAAAGGCAAAAAGTATTTAAGAGGTGCCCAGGTCAATGAATTAAGGGCCTTAATAAATAGATTAAAGAACTAAAGCTTAGATTGTATATTCACTCGCTACCCGCTAAAATTTNANTCCGANATTGAGGAAGGTTTAAATATGGCTCGCGTCACNGTTGAAGATTGCCTAGAAAATGTAGATAACCGTTTCGAACTCGTTATGGTTTCAAGCAAAAGAGCTCGTCAGATAGCAACCGGAGGAAAGGATGCGATGGTTGACATTGAAAATGATAAACCAACAGTGCTAGCGCTCAGGGAAATCGCAGAAGGATTAGTTGGACCAGCGATTCTTGACGAACCAACAATTGAGGAGAAGGACGCTCTTGCTTTTTCAGCAGTGCAAGACGGAGTCGAGCAAAATGAACAGGACTTCAGGCCTTTATAATTTTTCACTGTTCTCCGNTTANACCTTTGTCAATCGCCAACACTCNGAATATTTCTGATCAGNGAGGCGNGTGNTGACNGGCATCGCAGCGCTTTCAAAAGACCTAAAAAGTTATTTGGAACCCCAGCAAGTTAAGCAAGTAGTTAAGGCTTACCATTTTGCCAGTGAAGCTCACGAGGGACAGAAACGAAAGTCTGGTGAGCCGTATATTACGCATCCGCTGGCAGTTGCAAAAATCTTAGCTGAAATGCACATGGACCATCAGTGTCTCATGGCCGCTCTGCTGCACGACGTGATAGAAGACACAAGCATTCCAAAACATACTTTGGGACAGGAATTTGACGATGAAGTTGCGGAACTTGTTGATGGGGTCAGTAAACTAAAAATCGTGTTCCAGTCTAGGGCAGAGGCCGACGCAGAGAATTTTCAAAAAATGACTTTAGCCATGGCCAAGGATATAAGAGTCATACTCGTTAAATTAGCGGACAGGTTGCATAACATGAGAACGCTTGGATATCTAAATCCTGAAAAGCGAAGAAGGATAGCCAAAGAAACCCTCGAAATATATGCTCCAATCGCTCTGAGGCTTGGCATGAATAATCTTAGGGTCGAGTTTGAAGAATTAGGGTTCAAAGCAATGTACCCGCTTCGCTCTTCAATGATTGAAAAAGCAGTAAAGAAAGCTCGAGGCAACCGGACCGAAATAGTTGATCAGATAAAGGAATCGATCGAAAACTGTCTATCCCGACTAAANATTTCTGGCGAAGTATTCGGAAGACAAAAACATCTGTTTAGTATCTACGAAAAGATGCGCAACAAACGGAAATCCTTCAGTGAGATAATGGACGTCTACGCTTTCAGAGTTGTTGTTACTGAGGTGGATGATTGCTATCGCTCCCTGGGAGCGGTGCACAATCTGTATAAGCCAGTATCGGCAAGATTCAAAGACTACATAGCAATTCCCAAGGCTAATGGCTATCAGTCTTTGCACACGACGCTTTTTGGTATGCATGGCATTCCCATAGAGATTCAAATCCGAACCCATGACATGGAGACCTTCGCTAATAACGGATTAGCAGGGCATTATTTGTACAAAACAACTGATGAATCGCCAAACAAGTCAGGAGGCAGGGCGATTGAGTGGATGAAGGGTCTACTAGAAATTCAAAAAAACGCNGGAGACTCNCTCGAATTTATAGAAAATGTAAAGGTCGACTTATTTCCAGACGACGTTTACGTGTTTTCACCGACAGGTCAAATTTTTGATCTTCCGCAGGGGGCGACCCCGATAGATTTTGCTTACGCGGTTCATACTGATATCGGAAATGCCTGCATTGCATGCCGAATAGATCGGAGGCTAGCGCCCCTATCAGCGACTCTTGAGTCTGGGCAAACGGTAGAGATAATAAGAGCACCAGGAGCTAGACCAAATCCGACTTGGTTAAATTTCATAGTGACGGGAAAAGCAAGAGCGGGTATACGAAACACCCTCAAACAGCAGCAAGAGGTAGAGGCCACGGACCTAGGGAAGAGGCTTTTGGAACAAACTTTACGTCAATGCGGGTTGACCCTGGATACGTTAGACAATGACGCTCTTCAAACAATCCTGAACGAAAGAGATATGGCTAATTTCAACGATTTGCTGCGGGAGATAGGTCTTGGGAATCAGATGGCGAGTCTGATAGCAAGCAGGTTAAAAGGCGAATCAGGAGAAAACCCTCTATTTTCCGAGACCGGCGGCCCGCTCGCAATAAAAGGAACTGAGGGTATGGTCGTAAGCTACGGTAAATGCTGCTGGCCAATTCCTGGCGATCCAATTATAGGGCACCTCTCTGCTGGAAAGGGAATTGTCATTCATATAGATGCTTGTAAAAACATGGCCGACTTTCTGGAAAAACCTCAGGAGATAATGGAAGTGAGGTGGGCGCCCGGCCTAGATCAAGAGTTTTCGGTCGAACTGAGATTAGAACTAGAACACGATCGGAGCATGATTGCGGTACTTGCCTCCGCAGTAACTAATGCAAATGCGAACATCGATCGAATTAATTTTCTTGAGAAGGACGCTCATCTTAGTATTGTCAATCTGGTTATTAGCGTTAAAGATCGAATTCATCTTGCTTCAGTTATAAAAAAGATAAGAACGATCAAAGGAGTAAACCGTATCCTCAGAGCTCGAAACTAATGAAAACACCAGTGTCAACAGAAGCAGCCCCCTTTGCAATTGGTCCCTATAGTCAAGCAATAAGACACCAGGGAACTTTATATATCAGTGGCCAAATTGGGCTCATCCCNGGAGACAGCGTAATCTTTCGCACGGAAATCTCAGAGCAGATAGACCAGGTCTTCGCTAACATAGTAGCAATCCTCTCTGAAGCAGACTCGACTGTGGATGATATTCTAAAACTAAACATTTATCTAACTGACCTAGAGCACTTCGATCTGATCAATAAGAAGATGTCTCAGATTTTTAACCCCCCCTACCCGGCGAGAGCTACGGTTGAAGTCTCATGTCTTCCAAAAGGAGCGATTGTAGAGATTGATGCAATCGCTAAATGCGATTGACAGAGAAAGAGCCATTCAGAAATCTCAGCACACTACCAGTTGAGTCATTAAAGGGAGTCGGACCGAGCCTCCGAAACAAACTCTTAAAAATTGGCATTAAAACGGTGGGAGACGTAGTTTTCCATCTTCCCCTGAGATACGAGGATAGAACAAGGATATCCTCCATTGGCTCCGTTATGCCAGGAAGATCTTATCTCCTAGAAGGGAAAATAACCGAGATAAAGATCATGTTCGGGCGACGCCGAAGTCTTTTAGCTTTTCTTGAGGATGCAACTGGAAGGATCGGTTTAAGATTTTTTTATTTTTCTAAGCGCCAACAGGAAAATCTAAAGCGTCTCGATAGAGTCACGTGTTACGGAGAGATTAGACAAGGATCGACTGGACCAGAAATCTATCATCCGGAATATTCAGAAGCGAAGATTGAAAGGGAAAAATCAAAAAATCTAACACCAGTNTATCCTTCGACTGAAGGGATGACCCAGAACAGCCATCGGAAAATTGCAAAAGAGGCACTATCGCAACTTCGTATGTTTCCGCTCGAAGATCTAACCTCATTAAATCCATTTACGAGCATAACTGAGTCTCTCCTTTATCTTCATCAACCGCCAGCAGACGCTAACACTGACTTGCTTAACGAGGGCACCCACCCAGCTCAGAAAGCATTAAGTTTAGATGAGCTAACTGCGCATCAGGTCAAAATAAAACTGCTTCGTGAAGAACTTAAAGGTCTCAAAGCGCCGAAGCTTTCAAGCCCGAGCAACTTATATAAAAAGACCATTAATTCTTTTGAATTTCAATTAACGAACGCACAAAAAATGGTTTCCGAGGAAATTTCTAAGGACATGCAAAACGATTTTCCAATGCATAGGTTAGTGCAAGGTGACGTGGGATCAGGTAAAACAGTACTCGCAGCACTTGCAGCTGTCCACGCACATGAGAATGACCTCCAAACGGCTTTGATGGCTCCGACGGAATTACTAGCGGAGCAACATTTAACGACCCTCGAAACCTGGTTACGTCCAATTGGCGTTACCGCTTGCTTGTTGACCTCGAATGTCAGGGGCGATAATAGAAAGCGATTGATAAAAAAGATTAGCAACGGTCAGATCAATCTTGCAATTGGCACTCACGCTCTTTTTCAAAAGGAAGTAAGTTTCAAAAATCTTGGGCTCGTAATCATCGACGAACAACACAGATTTGGTGTAAACCAGCGGCTAGCGCTCAGAGAAAAGGGGGCAGGTAAGAGTTCAAGTCCACACCAGGTCATAATGACTGCCACTCCAATTCCAAGAACACTCTCTATGGGTTTTCATACAGAGATGGATGTCTCAATATTAGACGAGCTCCCACCGGGAAGATTGCCTATAAAAACCTCTGTTTTATCATCTGACAAAAGAGACAACATTATCGCCCAGGTAAATTTCGCTTGCCAAGCCGGAAAACAAGCCTACTGGGTCTGTACGCTAATTAACGAGTCGGAGATCCTCGAGTGCGAAGCAGCTGAGAAAGTGGCAAGCGAGCTGCAGGAAAAATTGCCTAAAATTTCGATAGGGTTATTGCATGGCCGACTTGCCTCGCAAGAAAAAAATAGAATCATGCACGAATTCAAAGGTGGAATTCTAGATCTTCTTGTTTGCACTACCGTAATAGAGGTTGGGGTAGATGTACCCAACGCGAGTTTAATGATAATAGAGAATTCGGAAAGACTAGGTCTTGCGCAACTGCACCAGCTGCGAGGCAGAGTAGGCCGAGGGAACGAAGCTTCCCATTGTTTATTGCTTTATAAAAAACCAATTGGAGCTATAGGTCGACAAAGATTGGATGTAATGAGAAATAGTAATGACGGTTTTTTTATTGCAGAAAAAGATTTAAAAATGAGAGGACCAGGAGAGGTCTTTGGAACACTTCAATCAGGCGAGCTCCGATTAAAAATCGCGGATCTTCAAAGGGATAAGAAGATTGCCGCTAAATCGATNCAAGTNGCCAGACAGCTCCTGATTCANAACAAAGAAAAAGCAAANAGACTGGTAAATCGTTGGATCTCGAACGAAGAAAAAATCAACCTTGCATAGGCAAAANNTTTTNAAAGTTCTAGTAATCTAGCTTNCCTTCGCTNTTNGCGACAATTGCTGCNANAGTNGCGTCGCCTCCGACATTAATGGCAGTTCTCAACATATCTAACAGTCGATCTACACCTATGATCAACGCAATTCCCTCAACAGGAAGGCCGACCTGCTGAAGAACTAAAGCTAAAGTAATCAGNCCNACCCCGGGGACTCCCGCTGTGCCGATNGAAGCCATGGTCGCAGTAAGTATGACCATCGTGTAACCCCCTAATCCTATATCTATAGAATAGGCTTGAGCTATAAATACGGTCGCTACCCCCTGCATGATTGCAGTGCCATCCATATTTATTGTTGCTCCCAACGGCGCAGTAAATGAGGCTACCTCTTTTTTAACTCCCATTTTTTTCTCGAGTGTTTCAAGAGTNATTGGCAAAGTGGCACTGGAACTACTTGTTGAGAAAGCGTAAACCATCACAGGGTAAAAATCCTTAAAAAATCTGAGCGGGCTCAAACCTGCAAGAATCCTCAAAAGAAGAAANTAAGTCATTGCAAAATGCAGNACTAAGACTAGCACCACATTNGAGAAATATTTTGCNAGNTCCAAAATACCTGAAAATCCCATATTTGCAAAAACCGTTGTCATCAAACAAAAAACACCGATTGGCGCAATCGACATTAACATTAGAACGAGTCTCATTATGACTTCGTTCCAATCATTTAAACCATTACGCAATCTAACACCATATTCACCACTTTTTGAAATTGCGACCCCGACCAAAATTGCAAACACNATTACCTGTAACATGTTTCCTTCCGCCATTGCTTTAACAGGATTACTAGGGAAAATCTCCAGAAACACTTGCTTTATGGGCGGGCTTTCNTTTNCTACGAATATCGTGTCNGAGGCTAANGACATTCCTAAGCCAGGATTTATTAGGTTTGCAACGACAAGTGCCAAGGTGATCGCAGCGGCCGTCGTAAAAAGGTATAAAATAAGTGTTTTAAAACCAATCCTTCCAAGGCTAATGCCTCCAGAAAGATTGCTAGCGCCGCACGCTAATGAAACAAAAACAAGCGGCACTACAAGCAATTTTAAGGTAACGATAAAGATCTGACCGCCCAGATCTAAAATACCGTTTACCCCAAATTGTATAATCAAATTATTATCATCNAGCGATAAATAGTGGGTAAAAGAACCTAGAAGCAAACCTGCGACCATTGCTAAAAGAATTCTCTTGGTTAGTGCCAACCGGTCGGCCACCAATTACATCTCCATCATTTCAAAATCTATCTTGCCTACGCCGCACTCTGGGCAAAGCCAATCATCGGGAACGTCGTCCCAAGGGGTTCCAGGAGCTATCCCATCTTCTTCCCATCCTTCTTCCTCGTCGTATACAAAACCGCACACAATACACTGCCATGTCTTCATTTAGCTCACTCTTTCCCGCATTCTTTTCTACGTTTCATAACCCAACTTTTAAGGGCTGTTTGAGCGTCGTATACTACCTTAATTTAACATGCCATCAAAACAAGTAACCGATATGATTCAATGTTAAACCCGTTTCAGGCAGACAAATTAATGCCGGTTAGAGCGGCTGTTTCCCTAACAAGACTCGACCGTCCAATCGGTATTTTTCTCCTCCTCTGGCCAACGCTTTGGGCTTTGTGGATATGTTCGGCTGGTTGGCCAGGTCCCCATCTTTTCTTCGTCTTCACGCTGGGGACCGTCTTCGCTCGATCAGCAGGGTGCATAATAAATGATCTAGTGGATAAGGATTTCGATCCACATGTAGAAAGGACAAGGTTTAGGCCTTTAGCAGCGCAACAACTTTCGGTTAAAAGCGCTTTTTTAATTCTTATTTGTCTATTAGTTCCATGCTTTCTTCTAGTTTTAACCTTGAACACTTGGACTATAATTATGTCATTTGGGGCCCTAGTAGTTATGAGTGCTTACCCCTTTATGAAAAGATATACACATTTTCCGCAAGCCATTCTTGGAATTGCTTTTTCCTGGGGTATCCCTATGGCGTTTTCAGCTGGGGGAGGAAGCCTCGATGCCACCATGTGGCTATTACTAGTTGCAAATTGGGCATGGGTAATCGCCTATGACACCCAGTACGCTATGGTAGATAGAGACGACGACATAAAACTCGGTTTGAAGTCGACTGCAATCATATTTGGAAAATTCAGCCGCATAATCATTGGGATATTACAATTTTTTTGTCT